>JBAXHC010000072.1:0-16620 GCA_037139075.1 Bacteroidota bacterium | reverse complement strand
ATCTAGGTAAATCAGTAGGGGCGAAAGTTGCCCAGATCATTAAAAGGGCACCAATTGGGTAGAGCGACCAGCTTAGTGTTTGACTAACGGAATAATTTATAATACTTAAAATGCCAATGATAGCCAAAATGATGGAACTGAAAATAATTAAACGCTTGGTAGTAGGTTGTGCAGATTCCATAATTCTGAATTTTTATTTAAATTAATTAATTCTACCCATTCTTATAATAATTGGAAACTTTATTATTTTTACTTCACCTGATTTCCAATACGACTCCAATTTTTTTTTGATTAGATCTATAGGATTTTTATTTTTCTCTTTTTGATAGTGTTTTACTGCGCTCCAGGTTTTTAAATAACCAATGAGTTGTGAAAAGCTCCAGGAATATTCTTTAGAAAAATCGGGACATTCTATTTCTTTAAATGGAAAAGGAATAGTTAGATACTTTTCTTCGATAAAGATTCTTTCTTTATCCCAGTATGTACCAATAATATCTGTGTAAAGTGTTTCAATGATAGAATCGATGGCGGGTTCGGAATTGAATTTCCCATATCCTACAACTGCAATTAATGCATTTGTTTTTGCAGTTCTTTTTACTTCTGCATAAAATTTTTCAAAATCGAACCAATGAATGGCTTGCCCAACTGTGATCAAATCAAATACATCATTCGAAAAATTAGTATGTTCTGCAGCTTGTTTTGAATATTTGATGTTAGGTAGAATTGGAGCATTCGCCAATTGTTGCGTACTAATATCAGTGGCAAAAATATGATTGAATTTTGTAGCAAGTTCACTAGCAATCTGACCATTTCCAGTACCGCAATCCCAAGCTGTATTAAAGTTTGTAACGTGCTGATAGATCCATTCCAACAATTCAATAGGATAAGTTGGCCTAAACTGTTGATATAAATTAGATTGGTCTGAAAAATTGTCTTTCACAACACAATATATTAATCTAAAATAATAATACCCAATAGTTATGGGATACTATTGGGTATAAGATCATTGAAGCAGGAATTGCATTAATAGAAAAACTGTTCCAAAACAATTTTCCCATCTTTTACTTGGTACACACAGACTTCTTCATAAGTCATTCGACCTCTGCCCTTGAAAGTGGCATCCATTTTCCAGGTAATAGCAAAGCTATTCCCAGCAACTATTGGATCAGAAATTTCTGCACCATGGAAGGTTTCCACATTTTCTTGGAATAATACAGATTTTGCTTTGATGGCTTCTAATCCCTGAACAACTTTTGGACCCATCATTTCATTCGCTTCAATACTTTGGGCATTTTCAGCAAATAAAAGTTCTTGTGTTTCATCGATTTTGCCAAATCGGCAAAGTTCAACCAATTGGTTGGCTACGTCTCTTGTGGTCATGATTTGTGATTTTAGATAAAAAAGTACAAATCAGAATCAAGAAAAGTAAATAAAATGGATTAATAAATTATTAATATGTATAAGAATAAATTAATCTTTCCAATTAAAAATTTGAAAGTTTTTATGATTTTTGTTTTAAAAATTCAAAACTAAGGCTGTAAAAAGCTAAAAGTTAGGTTAGTATTTATTTTCAAGTCAAATACTTGTTTATTTTAAGTAATATTAATTAAATTATTAAACAGGATGACAAAATGTAGTATGATTATCTTGTTTTGCCTTAATTCTATAACAGGACAATCCCAAAAAAATACATCTACTGATAACACACTTCAAAATAGTTTGGATTCAGTTGTTAATCAATCGGTTCTACCCTTTATTCGTCAGCAGTCAAAAGTTGGAATTTCAATTGGGATTTATAATAAGGGTGAAATTGCCACATATAATTATGGAACTACTCAATTAGAAAAACAAGAATTGCCAACAAACAGAACCCTTTATGAAATTGGTTCTATTTCCAAAACATTTATGGGAACCTTGTTAGCAAAAGGAGTGAAGGATCAGAAGCTGAAAATGAATGATGATATACGCATGTATCTGGAGGGCAGTTATCCCAATTTAGAATACAAGGGAACACCTATTCGATTATATCAGTTGGTGAGTCATATTTCTGGACTTCCTTTTTTCATGCCCGATAGTTCAACTCTTTTTAAGAATCCTAATTACGACAGTTTACCATTTGTGATTTCACGTATCCAGCAAAATTATTCGAAACAACAATTTTTAGAAGACTTGCACAAAGTGAAATTGGATACTGTTCCTGGGTATCAGTTTCATTATAGTAATGCAGGGGCTCAATTATTAAAATATATTTTAGAGAAAGTGTACAATAAGCCCTTTGATAAAATAATAGAAGTCAATATTTGCAGGCCATTAGCCATGGGGAATACCAATGTAATCTTTGCTAAGAATAATACAAGGCTATTAGCCAAAGGGTATAACGAAAAAGGAATTTTGATGCCATATAATCCACCCATGCTTGATGCAGCAGGTGGCATTTATTCGAATGTGACAGATATGCTGTACTATTTAAAGTTTCATTTAAACGAATTGGATGAAGTAGTAACCTTATCTCATATGGTCACAACCGGGAAAATAAATGACTATGCTGTTGGTTTAAATTGGCAAATGAAGTTAAATCAGCATAAGAAAAAAATGATCTGGCAAAGCGGCGGTACATTTGGCTTTTCTAGTTATTGTGTAATCTATCCAGAATTAAATATTGGAATCGTTTTATTAACCAACGAATCAGACCGGACAGCACAAAGTGAGTTAGAGGAAATTGCGGATAAGATCTATAGTAAGATTGCAAAATAGAAATACATATTATTTTGCTTTCCCTTCTTCGTCTCCTAAATGCTGTAAAAAATAGCAATACACCTGTTGTCCTTTTCTGAAACTCGACAACCGAAAAAATTCATTTGATGCATGCCATTTTTCATCGGGCATTTCAAAACCTAAAGAGTAAGCATACACACCCAAAGTTTCTTTGAAAGAGAGCATTGCACCGCCACTACCACCTGCTGCCATTTGCAAGGGTTGCTTTCCGTATACTTTAGTTAATGCATCTGCTACATATTGGTATCCTTTTGTATCAGTTGGATATTGCATTGGACTTGCATAACCGGGTTTGTATTTAAAGGAAACTGAAGCACCAACCGGACAATGCTTATTGATGTGTTTAACTATCAGATCAACAATCTCCTGCCCATTTTGATTATTTACCAAACGGCAGGTAATTCTTGCCATGGCGTGTCCAGGAATTATATTCGAGTGTCCTTCAGCAGCAGTATATCCACCTTGCATACCAATGATTTCTAAAGTTGGGCGATACCACATTCTTTCTTGCGGAGTAAAGGCTGGGTCACCAACTTCTGCGGTGGTTCCAAGGATCTTCATGTCGGTAGCAGGATCATAAGGGATGCGTTTCATCATTTCTTTTTGCGCTGCAGTAATAGGCAATACTTTATCATAAAATCCTTCTACAGCTACATTACCTACTTTATCATAGAATGAGCTAATAATCTGCGACATAGCTACAACAGCATTGGGAGTTTTGCCTCCGAATTGTCCGGAATGTGCATCTGTATTTGCAGTTTTTACAGTAAATTCTAGTTGTGCAGCTCCTCTTAAACTTAAAGTAATGACAGGTTCAGTTTCGCTATCCTGAATATCATCGGCCGTTACAGCAAAATCTGTTTTTAATAGTTCTTTATTATTTTCTAAGAATTTTTTAAAATTCGGACTGCCAATTTCTTCTTCTCCTTCAAATAAAAATTTCACATTCACTGGTAATTTCCCATCTGTTTTCAACATCGCTTCAATAGCACAAATAGCAGTAATAACACCACTCTTATCATCACTAGCGCCCCTGCCATAAATTCTATTATTTTTAATTACAGGAGAAAATGGAGGGTTATCCCATTCTGATTCATTAACGGGTTGTACGTCGTAGTGACCATAAATTAGAACAGTGGGTTTGCCTGGTGCTTTATCCCAGTTTGCATACACTACTGGGTTTCCATCGGTTGATAATTGTTTTGCATTACTGATACCGATACTATTTAATTTATTGACAATCCAAGCTGCAGTTTTTGCTATATCTGGTTTGTTTGCTGGAATGGAAGAAATACTTGGAATAGAAACCAGCTCTAAAAACTCTTTCAAATGCTGATCGTTATTTTCATCGATATATTTTTCGTACGAAACAATTGAGGACTTTGCAGTTTCCAGATTTGTTTTTTTTGAATTCGGCATTTGTGCAGTAGTATTATTAAAAGCACAAAGCGACAAACCCATTATCATGGAGTATGTTATTTTTCTTAAGTAATTCATGGTATTATTTATCTCTATCGATTAAAAACTTATAAACTAAGACACTAATTGGTGTTGCAATTCCTGCGAAAGTAAATCCAATTGCAAGATTGTATAATTTAAATTTTCGTGAAGCAATTTGACTGGTAATGATGGCTTGTTTAGCTAAGTCACGTTCATAATTTTCATTTTCAGAAATGCAGCCATAATTTGAAGAGAGTTTTTCGAGTAAGTCTGTGTCTGTCATATGAGCAACAGTTGCAAAATATAACAGGTTGTCGTTTTTTGTTAAATTAATATCGTATGTCTTGTTCTTCACTTTTGCAATCAAAGCAGAAAAACCTATCAATATAGAAATACCCGAAAAAAGTATAGCGAAGCAAGCATAATAACAGATATAAAAATTGGAGGTAAAATGGCAAACGAAGGCCATTCCAATAATTGCCGCCACATTAAAACTGATCAATGTAGTGTTTTTAGATTCGCCAAATTGCACCATATCAAATGCATGTTGGTATAACTTTTCTAGTAATGTTGATCTTGTCATAAAATTTGTGTGGGTCAAAAATTTAGTACAATACAATATACTGAAGTTTCTAATATAGAATAGGCGTTTAATTTAGTTTTAATAATGGAATCATCAGCTATTTTGAACGATCATAAAATAGATAGGCATACCAATGGTGATGTTGATGGGAAAAGTTACTGCCAGTGCCATGGGTAAGAAGAGGCCTGGATTTGCTTTTGGTACCGATATTTTCATGGCAGCAGGAACTGCTATATAGGATGCACTCGCTGCTAAAATGGCGAACATAAAACGATTGGAAATATCATGTGTTATGAATCCGCTTAAAATAGCAAATACTGATCCGTTGATAAGAGGAATGGCTATTGCAAATAAAAGGGGAAACCAGCCAAAGGAGAAAAAGGCCTTTAACTTTCTTCCGCTTGTTATACCCATATCCAAAAGGAATATCGCAAGAAACCCTTTAAAAATATCATTGGTGAATGGTTTAATTCCTTCTGCCTGTTTAGCACTTGCTAAAAAGCCGATCACCAAACTTCCAAGAATCAGTAATACACTTCCATTGGTTAAGGAATGCTGAATAGCAGCATTCTTTTTTATATCCGGGGAGTCGGTTTTATTGAAAAATGAAATTAACACCAATCCCATAATAATGGCCGGTGATTCCATTAATGCCATGATTGCAACCATTTGGCCGTGCACAGTTAATTGATTGGATTCTAGATAAGAAACGGCAGTTACAAATGTAACAGCACTTACAGAACCATAAGCAGCTGCGATGGCACCTGCATCAAAGACATTCATTTTCTTTCTCAATATAAAGAATGTATACACCGGAATAACTAATGAGATCCCAATGCCAAATAACATAGAAAGTATGATCTCAGTTGTAAATGCTTCGTGCGATAATTCTTGCCCTCCTTTGAACCCGATTGCAAATAATAAATAGAGAGAAATGAATTTTGAAGAATTAGCCGGAATCTCCAGATCGCTTTTTACATATACAGCAATAATACCAAGCACAAAAAATAGTAAAGCCGGATTGGTGAGGTTTTCAGAGAGAAGATTGAAATTCATTGATAGTTTATTTTTGTTTTTCTGAGAAGGAAATCTGAATAGTTGAATGAATATTCAGATTCAAATTAGTTGCTTTAGCCTTGTCTATTAATTCCTTGATCTTTTCAAAATCATGATTCAGATCGGCCATTCTTTTCACAGAGTTTGCATCGTCTTTCCCAAATCGTTCTTGAGCGCTAAAGTTTTTCATACTATGAAAATGGATTTTAGTACTTATGATATTCAGTAAAATTTCTTTGGCATCTGTTTCTGAGAATGTGCCATCAATGAGTGTTACTTGTTCTTCAAAATTCATTTGATTCTATTTTAAAGTTTATCTAGTTTATTGCCCTTGTCCTAATGAATAGCCAGCTTTCCCATCAAAAGAATATAGATTTTCAGTTTTAATAGTATCTATATTTTCAATCATGCATTGTTGTAGTAGTGTTATGATATTTGCTTTAGTTATTTCTGTGCTATCTGATTTTTTAAAGCGGCATCTCCAGTGGTCGGTACAAAAGGTTTCTTTAAATCCATCTGGCCAAACCTTAATTCCTCTATTTGTGATTATATTTAGTTTTATATTATTTTTATTTTCAACTAGCATAACTTTTTCTGCCAATTCATTAGGATCATTTCCATTCCAATGAACAAATACATCTACTCCCACTAATATTTTATTGGCAGCTGGTTTGCGTTTGTATTTTGGCAGGGTTAATTGACCTTGATTTTTATATGTCACAGGTTTAAACATAGATGGCATTTTACCTAAGTTTGCGATCACCGCTTGAGCAAATTCTTTTGTGCCAACTTTTTGTTTGCTTGTTCCTTCCTTAAAAATATCATTGGTATGAATCCCTTCTTCTATTGTTCTTAGCCAAGCATTTTGCACTTTTTCAGCTACTTTAATTTGGCCAATATGATTCAGCATTAAGATGGCAGCCTGAATTAATCCTGAAGGGTTTGCTAAATTTTTACCAGAAATGGTTGGGGCAGAACCATGGATTGCTTCAAACATGGAGCATTCTTCTCCAATATTAGCAGAGCCAGCTAAACCAACCGACCCTGTAATTTGAGCTGCTACATCGCTTAGAACATCCCCGTATAAATTGGGCATTACTATAACATCAAAATCTTCAGGAGTATCTGCCATCTTTGCTGCACCAATATCAATGATCCAATGCTCGTTTTCTATTTCAGGATATTCTTTTGATATTTCATCAAAAACCTGATGAAATAAACCGTCTGTCTGTTTCATAATATTGTCTTTTGTGAAACAGGACACTTTTTTTCGATTATTTTGTTTGGCATATTCAAATGCATAACGAATTATTTTTTCGCAACCTGGGCGGCTTATTAGTTTTAAACATTGTACAACTTCATCCGTTTGTTGATGTTCAATTCCTGCATATAAATCCTCCTCATTTTCTCTGACAATCACCAGATCCATAATGGGATGCTTTGTGCTTATAAAGGGCGATAGACTCTTACAGGGTCTTACATTGGCATAGAGTCCCAGAAATTTCCTGGTACTTACATTTAAGCTTTTATAACCTCCTCCTTGAGGTGTAGTAATTGGGGCCTTCAAAAACACTTTGTTTTTTCTGATGATTTCCCAAGATTGCTGTGAAATACCTGAGGAATTACCTGCCAAGTATACTTTCTCACCAACTTCAATTTCATCAATTTCAATTTGAGCACCCGCAGATAATAATATATCTAATGTGGCCTCCATAATTTCAGGGCCTATGCCATCCCCTTTTGCTACAGTAATTCTTGTCATTTTTATTATTTTGTTTGATATGCCAAAATTGAGTTTTTAATACATAAACAAACATTTATCTTTGTTATGTAAACCATAAATAAAATTTATGAACTATACCCTCAATCAGTTACAGATTTTTTTAAAAATTGTGCAGACGGAGAGTGTTACAAAGGCGTCTGAGGAATTGCATTTAACGCAGCCAGCTGTTTCTATTCAGCTGAAAAATTTTCAAGATCAGTTTGATATTCCTTTAACTGAAGTGATTGGAAGAAAGATTTTCATTACAGACTTTGGGAGAGAAATTGCAGAGGCAGCGGAAAATATCATTAATCAAGTATATGCCATTAATTATAAGACACTTGCATATAAGGGTCAATTGAGTGGCCGATTAAAAATTGCTGTGGTTTCTACTGGTAAATATGTGATGCCTTATTTTTTGGCCGATTTTATAAAGCAACATTCAAGCATTGAATTATTGATGGATGTAACAAATAAAAGTAAGGTCATTAGTAGTTTAGAAAACAATGAGGTTGATTTTGCCCTGGTATCTATTTTACCAACTTCATTACAAATTGAGAAATTAGATTTGTTGCAAAATAAATTATACCTGGTAGGAGATGAGCAATCCAAATTTAAAAAGGGAATTTCAACAAAAGAATTGTTTCAGGATTTGCCATTGATATTTCGCGAAAAAGGTTCAGGTACTCGACAAGCTATGGAAGGTTTTTTTGAAAAAAATAAACTCACTGTATTAAAGAAAATGGAGCTAACATCGAATGAGGCGGTAAAACAAGCCATACTCGCTGGACTAGGTTATTCTATCATGCCTCTTATTGGAATAAAAAATGAATTGCACGATAAAGAACTACAGATCATACAAGTTAAAGGAATGCCTATTAAAACAACTTGGAGTTTAATATGGTTGAAGGGTAAAAAACATTCACCCGTTTCAGCATCATTTTTAGAATACTTAATAAAAACTAAAACGCAAATTGTTAAAGAAAAATTTAGCTGGTATGAGCAGTATTAATTTTACGGTTTATTTTTTGCTTTATTTGATTTGCATTTATCACTGCAATATTTCACTTCATCCCAAACTTTCTCCCATTTCTTGCGCCAGGTAAATGGTCTATTACAAACCAGGCAGATCTTTTGAGGTAAGAATGCTTTCTTTATATTTTTCAAACTATTGCTTAAAGAATGATCTATTATTTGATTGTTGGTTTTGCATAAGGTAAACGACCAATAGGTTTTGGTACAAAGTAGGCATCTAATCCTTGACTGATTAATACTTCAGCATCAGATAATGCTACATATCCATCTGGTCCTATAAATGACGCATCTATTTCTACTTGCATAATACTGCCTATAATTAACACAGTACCATTCAGCTCAATTGGAATTGTTTGTTCTAGATGCATTGCAATTTTTACGATTGCTTCATGAACAAAGGGTGCAAGACTTGAATGGTTATATGTTTCTTTAAATCCTACTTTTTCAAATTCTGAAACCCCTTTATCATAACGGGCAGAGGTTTGATGTGCTTTTTCATAATGTACTGCTTGCACATAGTTTAAGGTGTATTCCTTGGTGTCTAGAATATTTTGCAATGTGTCGCGCTGCACGGTATCAGGTCTGCTCATTAACCCAAACAGAGCAGGATTGGCACCAAGATGAATGAGTGAATTAAAGATGGCTAAGTTAGAGTTGCCTTCTGTAGACTTTGTACCCACCAAAACTGCCTGACGGAAACCTGCTAATGAATTTATAAAAGATGTTCTATAGCGTTGTTCTAATTGGTTTAATGTTTCTTGATTAAAAATCACGGCTTAATTATTATTGTGTAATCTGGTGTCATTCAAAATTATTAATACAAAAGATTAGAGATTAGTTCTCTTCCAGTTAATGGTTACTGGAGAACCCTCTGCAACAATTACGGATTCTGGTGTTTGGTTATTCAGGAACGAAAAATCGGTACCGTACATAGCAGTGAAATCGCATTGGATAGAATAATCTAATACTTTATTTACAAGCCATCGGGGATGATTCACTTTATATTCTTGAGTGTCAACGCTATTGATTTTTGTATAACCGTAATAGTGTTCAAAAATAAATTCATCCACACTCCCTGCTAACATTGGTTCTTTTTCTTTTGAAGTAGACACTGATATTTGGTTCCACTTATTTTTAATTTTCCAACTGTATTGAATGTTTTTAGTTTTACCAGCAGTATCAATCACATTTTTTGTAGGTATAGATGTATAATGTTCTTTATATAATTTGTTGGCAAGCCAGGCAACCATTTTGTATGGTACAGTTTCATTGATAAATACAACGCCACGTTTTATGGTATCACCTTCTACTCTTTTAACATAAAACCGTAGATTAATTTCTTCGAAAGTTCCCAGAAATGGGATCGGTATTTGAAACAGGCTCGTTTTTTTAAACATAAAACCCACGAGGCTAACGTAGGTTTTATGTTTGTAAATATCTAATTCAACACCATTGGGTAAATAAGGCTGCAGCACATCTGGATCTACTGCGTAGTTTGCCATGATCAAATTTTCCCAACGTGCTGATAAAAAAGTATCACTCATCTATATTAAACAATACAAGCTCGATTATGTTCAATATAACTTTACTATTGAATGGTTATCGAAACTGTCTGATTGATCTGAGCAGATGAACTACCTACCAAAATTTTATACACTCCAGGTTCTACTATCCATTTTGCTGATTTCGTATCATAGTATGCCAGGTCTTTTGCAGGGATGGTTAATTTCACTTCTGAACTACTTCCCTTATTCACCAAAACTTTTGTAAAAGCCTTTAATTCTTTATCTGCACGAGCTACAGCTGAATTGGGTTTGCTCACATATAGTTGAACAATTTCTTTTCCAGTGTAATTTCCTGTATTAGCAATATTTAAACTTGCAGTAATGGTTTCGTTTGCCTTATAGGTTAGCTTATCTGTTTTTAAACCTCCATACACATATGAGGTATAAGACAAGCCATATCCGAATGGATAGAGTGGCGTAATTTTTTTAGTGTCAAACCAGCGGTATCCTACTAAAATGCCTTCTTTATAAGTTTCTACCGAATCCCCTGGATAAGCATTGAGCGCGTGTGCAGGTGATTGTTTTAATTCGGCTGGAAATGTGAAAGGAAATTTACCTGATGGATTTACTTTACCCGTTAATACATCAGCCAATGCATTTCCATTTTCTGAGCCATTATACCAGCTCCAAACGATGGTGTTGCTTTGTTGCTTGATCTTATTGATATCATAAGGAGCACCGCCTATTACAACGATGATGGTATTAGAGTTTGCCGCCAATACCGCATCTACTAATTGTTGTTCTCCAAAAGGAAGTGACAAGTCTGGTCTGTCTCTACTCTCACTTTCATAATCGCGATTACCACCTACAAATAATATTGTTAGCTCAGAAGATTTAGCTAATGCAGCAGCTTCTGCAATTAATGCCGGATCTGCTTTAGATGTTTCTATCGCATTTACATTTTCTTTTGATTTCACAATCGCCCTGTATCCTTGTGCAAATTTGATAGTTGTGTTTTTATCTAATTTATTTTCTAATCCTTTTAATGGAGTTATTTCATATCGGGCTTTTACGCCGGCACCAAATCCACCTAAGTGATGAGTATGTATTGCATTGTCACCAATTACAGCTACAGATTTAATTTTTGCTGTATTAAGTGGCAATAAATGTTTGTCATTCTTTAAAAGCACTACTGATTCTGCTGCAATATTGTATGCAGTTTTGCTATGTGCTGCGGTATTGATACTTCCCGCAGGTGGGTTAGTACTTAAAGTGGTATGATACATTACCCATAAAATGCGACTAACTTTTTCATCGATAGTAGCCACACTTACTTTTCCTTCTTTCACAGCCTTGAGCAATGGATCAGCAAAATAGTAAGTGTTATAAGGAGGTCTGGAGCCCATTTCCAGGTCTAGTCCGTTGTTTGCAGCTTTTACGGTGCTATGTGTTCCGCCCCAATCGCTGATCACGATTCCTTTAAAACCCCATTGCCCTTTCAGGATAGTCTTAAGTAAGTATTCGTTCTCTGAACAGTAAACACCTCTTAATTTATTATAAGCACTCATGATGGTCCATGCATTGCCTTCTGTAATAGTTGCTTTAAATGCAGGTAGATAAATTTCTTGCATAGCGCGTTCGTCGATTTCAACACTTACTCTATCGCGTTCAATTTCTTGGTTGTTGAGGGCATAGTGTTTAACACATGCAGCAATATTCTGACTCTGAATCCCTTTCACAGATTGAACAGCCATTTTTGCATTTAAGAAAGGATCTTCCGATAAGTATTCATAAGTTCTTCCATTCAAAGGGGTACGAGCAATATTGAAGGCAGGAGCCAACATAATATATTTTTTTCTTGCTCTCGCTTCTTCTCCCATAGCATGTCCATAGTCGTAAGAAAGTGCTGGATTCCATGTTGCTGCCAACGCAGAACCATTAGGAAAAAAGGTAGCAGAATCTGTTTTTAAATTTGCAGAACCCCAACCCTCCAATACATCTTCGCGAACTCCCAAAGGCCCATCATCCGTCATCAAACCAGGTATATTTAAACGCGGTACGCCAGCCGTTCCAAAGATCCCATTGGCATGAAGCAGGGCAATCTTTTCTTCGAGGGTTAATTGTTTGACAACTGCGGCAATTTTTTGAGCAGATGCTTCATCCTTATTTGTCTGTGCAATCACAAAACAAGTAGGAATTAATAAGAGTAGGGAAACCAAAAATGGTAAGGCTTGGCGTTTCATAAATGGCAATATTTATTTGTTGATTATTTCTAAAAAAGACTGGCTATAAAGTTACACATTTTAAAGTGTTTATTTGTTTTGGCTAGTAACAAAAAAAACAGCTAAAACAAAATGCTTTAGCTGTTTTTAAATTAACTGTATTGTTTCTTAATTAGAAGCGTCTTTATAAAAAGTAATGGAAGGTTTTCCTATAACTCCGGCATCCATCATTATTTTTTTGAAAGCTGGATCTGCAAGTCTTGCTTTTACTTTGGTCAGATCAGTTATTTCAAAAACAATATGTATCAGGGTAGAGTCTTCAATACCCCTTCCAAGAGCTACATCGTTCATTCCGTTTGCTGTTCTTGTTGCTGCTCCTTCAGCATCATATACTTTCAACCAAGCATCATAATTCTTCACCTTGTGAACAATTTCTAAACGGGTATCAAGCGTTTTTTGATTATCTGGACTGAATCTTACAATTTTCCAAAACTTCAATTCGGGCTTTGAAATAACACCACCTTTATCCATTGCTGCTTTCAATCCTGGATCAGAAGGAAATGCTTTTGCTTTCGCCAAATCAGAAACTGCTAAAACGATTTTAACATTATTTGGTTTTTCTGCTTCCCTTTCAACTGCAACAAAAGAAAAACCTGCCTCTTTACGTCTAACCGTATCTCCGTCAAAAGCCATACGCCAGGTTTTGTAATCTTTAACTGTGTGGTAAATAGTTACAACATCCATTGGAAGGCTTGGTCCAGTTGGTGCGGGTGCAGCAGTAGCTTTAGCGGAACTGTCAGCCGAAACTTTAGCCTCCTCTTTTTTTTCACTGGAATTATTGTTACATGCAAATAGGATACCTGCAAAGCTGATTGCAAGTGCTGACTTAAAGATGTGTTTCATTGTTTTTGATTTTTAATTATCGGTATTATTGTTATTGTTCAAGAACTTTTTATTTTGCCTTATGAGCTTCCATATCAATCTCAATCAATTGTCCTTTTAGTGCTAATCCTTTTACTTCCAACCAGGTTCCAGTAGGAAATTGTTTTTTATAAATTGAATTTCTAAAGCCGGAAACTTTGATGAATTCTTCCATATTTGTGGTGTAAATATTCTCCGCATACACATCATCTATGCTGTAGCCGTAGTGCAGTAATATCTTTTCTAAATCACTATAACAATTCTTCATTTGCAGTTCCATATTACCTAATCCAATGATGACACCTGAATCTGTCATGCTTACTGCCCCGGAAATTTTAAGATCGTCACCGATTTTTACAGCGTGGGTATAGCCATAATCTTTCTCCAATTTTGGTCTTAGGTTATAATATTCTGGCTTTTCTGATGATGAAACTTTTAATTCAACTTCTGAGTTTGTTTTAGATTTTTCTGTGTTATTGCAACTGCTAAGAATAGATAAGGCAATAAAAGAACTTGAAATAAATAAGAGATTTAGTTTCATAGAATTTATTTTTATGATTACTTAAAAAGTATGTGTTACAAACCAACTTGCAATTGACTGCCACCAGCTTGCTGTTTGATATGTCCAACATAGTTGGTTAAGAATAAGAATTATGGTGATTGTTAAGAATGGTTTGAAGTTGTTTCCTTTTCTTACATCATTGATTAAAAAAAGTACGGCAATTATTTCCGAAATATAGATAACGATCGTTGCTGCAACTGGAAAAGGGAGGCCTCCAAAAATAGTTAAGGCGCGGCCTAATCCTGGGCCTAGCATTAAAAGAGAAGTTGCAATCATATAGCGCATATGAACGGCAGCATCTTTTCTATTGAGCATAGCCAACAAAAAGAATAAACCAAAAATAAAAATGGTAGGTATGTCTATTGAAAGTTGTGCTAAAACACTTTCTATAGGTCTGGTTTTGATTTCCCGGTAATAAACCATTCTTGATACAAGAAATACAGAATAACAAACTAAAGGTGCTAAGACATAGCTTATTTTTCCAAGGTTTCGATGGGTATTCCTTTTATTAAACCTGATTAATAATGGTTGAATGATTAGCATTCCAAACCAACTCATCAGCATGGCACCATGAAAATGCTGTTCCCATTGAAAGCCGTTGAATTTCGGAAACTTGATGGTATAAGTAAAATGAAAACCGATGATAGCACAAAGCCAAATGGCGATAAATAGAAATACAATATTGTTTTGCATTGTATTCTCTTTCTCTTTAGTAGTAATCATGTTACAATTTTTGATTTTTAGTGGGGTTATCTTGATTGGTATGCTTGTTTTTGGCGGAAGAAAATCAGGAAGGGCATTGGATGCTTCAAATTGTGAAACATCAATGAGCAATGATTAAAGCATAGTTTGTTTAAGCTTATTTTTTTGAGTACTAAAAAAATCGAAATAGTATTTGAATAGGATATTGGAAGTAAAAGGGGGGCACCAAATTCTGCAGTTGCTTGTACAATATAATCAATAGATAATACAATATCGGCAAATCGAACGTAATGTATTAAATTTAAGTTTAATTTAATTTTTTCAAAAATTGGATCAGAATCAGGGAAGAATTAAACCGTTTTAATAGTCCTATAAAACAAAGAAGCAACCCTTACTCAGGATTGCTTCTTTATAAAAAAATCAAAACTAAATCGTTTCTAAATGGTGTTTTGTCAATTCGTTTTCGGTATTCCCAGTATTTAAAGTGGATGCAGGTTCAAACAGCATCACTGAAACTTCTTTGTCTGCAACTGGTCTATGTTCCGTTCCCTTTGGAACAATTAGAAATTCGTTTTTATGAATCTCAATGGTTTTGTCTCTCAATTCCATTTTTAAAACCCCTTCAATCACCAAAAACATTTCGTCTTCATTGTCATGTTTATGCCAGACAAACTCACCCTGAAATTTTACTAATTTAACTTGTTGTCCATTTAATTCTCCGACAATTTTTGGACTCCAATATTCAGAGAATAATTTCAATTTTTCTGTGATGATAATTTTTTCCATTTCTAGTTAATGAATTATGATAGATCCAATTCCATAAACAATAAATACTGTCTAAACTCTTCCGGAATTTCAACTTCTGCATAAACAGGAATGTCTTTAAATCCAAAACTCCGGTAAAGCGAATGTGCTGCTTCCATAAACTTCGGACTGTCTAATCGAACTTTCTTGTACCCCGTTTCTTTTGCAGCATTTATTAATGATTGAAGAATTGCTCTTCCGGCTCCAATCTTTCGAAATGAGGGATTAACATACATTCTTTTTATTTCGCCAATTTCGGAGTTGATACTTTTAAGACTTCCAAGTCCGCATACTTTGTCTTCATAAACAGCAAGTATCAATCTTCCATGTGGTGGTAGAAATTTATCAATTAACAAAATGTCTTGTTCAACTGCTTCCTGCGGATCATGTGGATGTACACCATACAGCGATTGCATTTCATTATTACCCCAAGTCAGATAATCGAACCAAAGTTTTCTAACGGCCTCTATATCGTTAGGGATTATTACATTTCTGACCAATACTTTTGAATTATTCATGATTCTTTATTAGTTACTTAATAGGGTAGTTAATCAATTTTCAATGGAGCTCCAACAATTTTCATGTCGTGGTCTGCAAATACTTTTACAATTTCTTCTTTTGAAGGTGGCGATGTCCATTTGTCGGTAACCTTAAAAAAAGATTCCATTTTTCCGGCTGGTAAATATGAAACTATCATCTTCCCTTTTTCTGTCAATTGTAAGAAGGCATGTGGTACATTTCTTGGAAGGAAAATGGTATCACCTGATTTCATTTGATACTTTTCATCCCCTACTTGAAATAAATATGATCCTTCTATAATATAAAACCATTCATCCTGGAAAGGATGTATATGTAATGGGGGGCCACCGTTTGGAGTAAGTCCGGTTTGCTCAAACACAGCCAAATCATTTTCTGTGTCAGATCCGGAAATCTTGATGTCTAAATTATTTAGAGTAACACCTTTCATTTTATAGTGTTCGCCAAATCTGGCTTCACCACTATTTACTTTAAATCCCTTTACTGTTCTCATAAAATTGTTGTTGTCTTTGCTTAAAAGCTAACTATACAATATAAGTAACTATTAATAAAAATATTATCAATTTATTTAATTTAATCACAAATTAATCGCTCGGATTTTCATTTTATTTCTATTTATAATTTGCACTTTATTTTCATTGTCCATTTGGAGTATAGCTTAAAAACAAAGAAGCAACCCTTACTCAGGATTGCTTCATGTTAAAACTTATCAGTTT
>JBAXHC010000071.1:0-16806 GCA_037139075.1 Bacteroidota bacterium | reverse complement strand
GGGATATTGTTTTATGGAACTGGAATGCGAAATAATTATTTTATTTCTTTAGTGTTTTCTTTTTTAGCCAGTCTAATAATCTTATGACATCTGTTTCCTGGTATTCATTAATATGTGATTGTCTGATCTCTATGATCACATTTTTATCTTTATTTGCTTCAGAATCGAAACTCTTTCCTAATACAAGTATACCATCAATAGTTTCCAATCCCGCTAACTCTTTAAATTGTTTGTCTTCAATGAAGATCAATTGATGCATTTCAAAGTTATAATTTAATCCAACTTCTATGATAGTAACATTTTTTAAATATACCTCACTCACTAGAAATTTTGAGTAGAGCATCATTCTAAGGTTTACATTATCATAAACTGATTGAGCGAAACTCCCGAATCCTAACAAAAAGAGGCAAATTGTGAGGATTGTATATTTTCATAAAAAGGATTTTATAATTCTTCCAAAAGTTAAAATAGGTTAAAGCAATTACCAATTTCATTTTATCTTATCTATTTCAGCGATAGTTTGCTTCTCTAATCCAGATAAAACAGGTGGTAAATCAAAAGGAACTCTTTGAAAATAAAATAATGTGATGAGTTGTCTCTTTTTATCAACCATATAAGCCGTATTAAAAGCGCCTCCCCAGAAAAAGCTTCCCTCCGAAGCATTGTTTAGTATTGTGCCTTGTTTTGTGGTAAGGCCAACTCCTAAACCAAAATTGTTCAATGATTTCATGCCTCCAAATATGAAGTTCTTATCGCCTAATTGGTTACTTGTAAATTGATCTAAAGTTTGCTTGCTGAGAAGCTTTTTATTTTTTGCATACAATCCATCATTTAGTAAGCAGGTTAAAAATTTCGCATAGTCATGTGTAGTGGAAACTAATCCGCCAATAGCAGAAAAATAATTACGATTCTCAGCATTGGGATAATTAATGGGATAAATGTCTGGAGTTATCTCAGATATGCTGTCGGACTTAATATTTCTATACACTTTTACAAGTCTGTTTTGTTTGTCCTTTGGCAAATAAAAGTAACTATCCTTCATTTGAAGGGGTTTAAAGATGTTTTCTTTTAAATAAACATCTAAAGACTTTCCAGAAATAATTTCAATAAGCCTGCCCAGAACATTTGTACTTAATCCATAACTAAATCTCTCACCCGGCTGATGAGCTAAAGGCATTTTTGCAATCTGTTCAACTTCTTCATGAAGAGAATTGAATGCCACATTTAGTGGCTTGTCTAGTTGATATTGAGCGAACAATTTTTTTAGCTTCGGATATTCGTCGGATGAAGAAATACCTGACTGGTGACTTAAAAGATCTCTAATAGTAATCGATCTATTTCTGTTCACTAATTTAATAGAATCTTTTTCTACAATAGCTACCTGCTGATTTTGAAAGGCAGGAATATATTTCTCAATTGGATCATTCAAACCAATTTTACCTGATTCAACTAATTGCAAAAAAGCAACTGATACTATTGCTTTTGTTTGAGATGCAATTCTAAATATAGATTCAGTAGTCATTGGAACTTGGTTAGCCTTGTCGGCATAGCCATAGGCTTTATCAAGCACTACATTGTTTCTATAAATAATCATTGCTACAGCACCTGAAACTTTTTGCTGTTGTATTTGTTTCTCAATAATACTATCTATAGAATGGAAGTTTTGTGCAAATAATAATTGTATAGTGAAAAAGGTACTTAAAACGAATGTGAGTATTCGATGTAACATGGCTTAAGGCGTATTTATTGAACTTGTTTTAAAAAATCGATTACAGCTACTTTTTGTTGATCGGTCATATCAACTAATTTATATTTCCTTTCTAGCATATTATACATTTCTACGGTTTTTCTTATGCGATTAAAATCGGTTGCTGGAATCTTTGAAATAGCACATGCCTCTTTTTGTTTCCATACTTCAGCATCTAATAATTGATCGGCTTGTCTTCCGTTAACACCTACTTTTGTGATTAGGTCTTTTCGGTATTTGGCTTTTAAGCTAAGAAGCAATTGTGCTTTTTGTGCAGTATCATAGATGGGATTAAAGTTGAGAGTGACAAGGGGGCAAGATTCTGAACTTGCATTCGATTTTCTTCTATCAATCAGCGTTTTTAATTGTTCATTCGAAAGTGAAAGCGCTCTGTACTTCTTCATTAATTCTACATCAACTTCATTGGCTGTTGCAAAAGTGTCGTTGGTGTTTTCTTCTACTTTAATTTTTTGAAGTGTTGCCCAATAATTTAGTTGCCCAATTTTGTCGGCTTTGTCTTCAGGAATTTTTAAATCATTAATCAAAAACCTTTTTTCACAGTATCCGAATAATTCTTTTTGTTCTTCAGGCGTCCAATTATTAGTTTTTTCCTGTGCCAATAAAGATTGCTTTATACAAGTAATTAGTATGCCTGCAATTAATAATGCTTTGAAAAATTTGTATTTCATATTTGTACTTTAAAATAAAACCAGATGATAGGTGCTTTTTTTTATAAAGTATCGAAAATATTGCATTTCAATTTTTATAATAGAGTCGTTAAAGTTCTTATTTTGTTTTAGTAGTTTTTGTTAAATTTTTGGGCATAAAAAAGGAAGTCTACAATTGACTTCCTTTTTAGATTGCTGCAATATTCTTAAATTCTATTTTTTCGAAACCTTATATTTTTCTGTTCGTAGATCTTTAATGACACCCTTCCAATTTAAACCGTAGCCAAAATCATAGACATGGCCATTTGCATCTTTATAAGGAATCATATCGTGAGGCACATCTTCAAATTGTTTTTCAACTGTTGACATATTCAAAGGCATTTGCATTGGCAACAATCCTGATGGCTCTACTTTACCTGAAACAATATCCATGATAGCTTCTAATTGAACTCCAAATTCACCTACAATTGCGTCTGCTTCTTTTTCAAATTCAGCAAATACCATTGGATTTGTAATACTTACTGAAACAATCACGGGCTTTCCCTTCATCGATTTCTTGGTTTCAAGAATGGTGTTCAAGTCGGGATAACTATTAGATTTATTGCTTTTATTTAAATAAGATCTGTTGGTAATAGTTGGATCAATAACAGGATCGCCAGCTGCCATACTCTTTGCCCTTGCTTCTGTGGCCGTATAATCTTTCAATTGCAAACTGATAGGCAAGTATCCATTTCCACCTGCAGCTCTATCTGCATCGCTATATCCTCCGCTTATAGGGCTTTTAATAAACACGATAGCAAAATCAGCTTTTGAAGGGTCTTCAGTAACAGTGTAGTATTTCTTCAACAGATTCAGGTTCACAGGATAATCTGTTTTTTCAGGAGAGGGTTGTCCAAAGAAATTGATGCTAGCTGGTGTTGTTCTTTTTGGAACATATACCGTTTTACCTTTTTGAATTGGCAGTGTATTATTTTGATTTTTTATCAATACTATTGATTTCAATTGGGCATTAAAACCTGCTTTCATATAGTCTGCATTACCTACTACCGTTTTTGTTTCAGCAGGATCCAGGTAAGGATTTTCAAATAGTCCTACTCTAAATACATTTAATAATAAACGAACTGCTGATTGTTCAAAACGTTTACGCATAAAAGCTTCTCCATGCTCTTTCACGCCCATTTGATAAGCCTCTATTACAGGTTTAGCATCATTATTTCCACCAAACTGATCTACTCCTGCCATCAATACTTTATAATGACGTTCTGCGATAGTTAGTTTTTCAACTCCCCATGATTTTCCTGCAAATACGCTAGGCTTTGCACCTTCGTTGGCAGTAATTAACCAATCGGTACAAACTACCCCATCATAACCAAACCTATTTCTTAAAAGATCGGTGATGATATATTTACTATAGCCATTACCTACATTCTCTCCATTCTTTTTATCTTGATTAAAAGAGATTGTATAGTAAGGCATAACAGCAGATGCCTTTTTAGTTCTTCCTTCTAATTTAAAAGCTCCTTCAGTAAAAGTTTTCATTTGTGTTTCCAGGTTATTCCCAGGATATACCGCAAACTTTCCATAAGCAAAATGCGCATCTCTGCCAGCTTCTTCTGGTCCACCACTTGGCCAATGTTTCACCATTGCGTTCACACTTTTATTTCCCCATCCCTGATAAGCATCAATTGAAATAGGGGAGGTTTGAAATCCATCCACATATGCTCTTGCCATATCAGTAGCTAATTTGGGATCTTCTCCAAATGTTCCTACAAAACGATTCCAACGAGGTTCGGTGGCAAGATCAATTTGCGGTGATAGAGCTGTGGTAAGACCAAGTGCTCTATATTCTTTAGATGCAATCGATCCAAATTGTTTGGTGATGGAAGGGTCAAAAGTGGCTGCTAAACCAAGTTCTTCAGGCCATTGTGAAATAGCTCCACCAGAGCCTGCATTATATTCAGCATCTTTATTAGCACCGTTTCGAGGGTCAGTACTATTATTAGTAGGTATTCCTTTTCCTAAACCTTCTACCAATGCTTGTGCTTTGTTATTCCAAAGTGCTGCAGTTGTTGGGTTTTCAACAGTAGTTATTAATACATGACGCAAATTATCTTTCGTAAGAAATGCGATTTGTTGATCAGAAAGATCAGATGATTTGGCACCACTTTCAGAGAATAATTTTCCACCATAAGTACCTCTTGAAAAACCTCCGGCAGCAGCTGGTATAGCTTGGTGTCCACTATATAGCATTAAACCTGCTATTTCATCAACTGTCATTTTAGAGGCTAGGTCTTTTGCACGGTCACTAACAGGCAAACGCCAATCTTCATAAACATCAACTACTCCATTTTTATTTAAGTCTTTAAATGGAAGTCCATCTTTGCTGATAATCTTTACACCTGAATTTGCACTATATCCGAGGGTAATCTGGTTATTGACTTTAATTTTTTTGACTCCATCAGTTAGATCATTCTCTATCCATTTTACTTGTGCTGTAGCAAAAAATGGAAGAGCCAACAAGAGGAAGGAATTTTTTTTCATTTTTTTAATTTAGGGGCAATCGGTTAAAAGAAATAAAACGTGGGCAAGCAATAAAGTTAATTCATAAATTTAGTACCATGAAAAGGAAAGCATTTTTACCCATTTTGATTTTATCATTATTTATAACAGTTTATGCAAGTGCTCAATCAGAAAAAGCAGAGGCAGGTATTCAAGCCATCATGCAGCAAACCAATGTGGTGGGCATTTCTGTTGCAGTAGTAAAGAATAATAAAATCATCTATACTCATTCTTTTGGTTATAAGGATTTAGAAACCAAGCAACCATTAACAGATGATTGTATTTTTAGAATCGCATCTATATCCAAGTCTTTTTCGGCTACATCTATCATGCAATTGGTAGAAGCAGGAAAAGTTTTGTTAGACGATGACGTGAGTAATTTAATAGGATTCAGAGTTCGTAATCCGAAATTCCCAGAAACAGTTATTACACTTAGAACCCTTTTGCAGCACCGATCTTCTATCAATGATAGTCAGGGATATTTTTCTTTAGACAGTATTAATCCTGTTACCAACCCCAATTGGGCAAAATGCTATAATGATTATGAACCAGGTAAGGGATATATGTATTGCAATTTGAATTATAATATGACGGGAACGATCATTGAAAAGCTTTCTGGTGAGCGATTTGATCAATATGTAAAACATCATATTCTGGATCCTTTAAAATTATATGGAGGTTATTGTGTGGATTCACTTGATAAAAAAAGGTTTGCAACCATATATGAATACAATACTGATTCTGCTAAATTTATTGCTTCACCCAATGCTTATGCCCCTCGAAGAGAGGAAATAGCGAACTATGTAATGGGTAAGTCTACACCTATCTTTTCACCTACAGGAGGAATGAAAATTTCTGCAACTGACTTGGCAAAGTATATGATGATGCATAGCAAATTTGGCCGATATAATTCTGTAAAAATTATGTCGAAGCATAGTGCAAAACAAATGCAGACAAAGGTTTCAGAGGAAGATGGATATGGCATGGCTATCGAAACCCAAGAAAATTTAATTAAGGGGAAAACGATGAAAGGCCATACCGGATCAGCATATGGTTTGTATAGCGGTATGTTTTTTAACTCAAAAGAAAAATTCGGATTTGTAGTAATTACAAATGGATGTGCTCCAAAATATGAAGACGGATTTAACGGACTCATTAAAAATGTCATCAACTGTTTATACGAGAGCTTTATATTATAGAAGTATCTTATGTTTTCTCATCATTAAATAATAAAACGATGTTGCCCTTTGACTTTTCAGAATCTACTGCCCAAAATAGAAGAAACTTTATTCGTAATACCGGGTTGATACTTGGAGGAACTGCAATGCTAAACTTTCCAGGTATTTCTTTTGCCCAAAAATATTCCAATAAGTTCGAAAATTATACCGTTCAAAACATCATCGATCTCATCATCAAAGAAGCAAAACTAACTGCCTTTAAAGACACTGTTGATACCATCAAATTTGGGTCGCCAGATCAAATTGTTACGGGAATTGTAAGTACTATGTTCCCAACAGTTGCGGTTATTGAAGAAGCTGTGAGGCTTAAAGCAAACCTAATCATAGCGCATGAACCAACCTTCTATAGCGCGGTTGATAATATGTCTAAACAAGAAACGAATGCAATGATTCAGAAAAAACAGACATTGCTAAAAGAACATGGAATAGTTGTCTGGCGTTTTCACGACTATAGTCATTTTATGCAACCAGATATGATTAGCCTTGGTGTGAAGAAAAAAATGGGTTGGGAAGCATTTCAAAAAAAGGGTGAACCGCTCATTAATATACCCTCGATTTCATTAGAAAAATTAATAGATAATCTTAAAAAAAACTTATCCATTCAGCACCTGCGAACTATTGGAGATTTGAAGCAAACCTGCAGCAGTATATCATTATTGCCAGGTGCATGGGGAGAACAGGCACATATTAATGCTATAGAGAAAAATAGTCCTGATGTTTTGATTATTGGAGAATTAGTAGAATGGGAAACGGCCGAATATGTTCGGGATGCCAGAAAAATGGGATCTAAAACAGCCTTAATCATTTTAGGCCATTCTGTGAGCGAAGAGCCTGGTATGGAATTGTTTGTGGAATGGTTAACCCCGAAAGTGCCCGGGTTACCTATTACCCATATTGCTTCGGGCGACCCTTTTCTCTGGATTTAACTATGAAATATTAAAAAGATATATTACTTTGCGTCAGATTGACACAAACATATAAACGTTAATACCGATTGCAATGAAAAAAAATTTCTCCACAATGTCTGGCATGTTGGGTTTGCTGTTGATGGCAACCACTGCTTTTAGTCAACAAGCTCCTCCTCAACTAGGAAAAAATCCAGTTGCAGATGTAGTAAAGGCAATGACCTTACAAGAAAAAGTAGATCTAGTAATTGGCCAGGGCATGTTTTTGCCAGGTATGGCTTTTCCTGGAATGGGTGGTGGTTCTGAACCTACTGCAGCACAGAAAAGAGTTTTAGGTGCAGCTGGAACAACTGTGGCAATTCCACGTTTGGGAATTCCGGCCATTGTTGTATGTGATGGTCCTTCTGGAACACATGCTTTTAATAGTGGCAAGAGCCGTATTTATTTTGCTACCGCATGGCCAACAGGAACTTTATTAGCATCTAGCTGGGATACAGCTGTGCTCCGTAAAGTGGGTGATGCTTACGGTAAAGAAGCAAAAGATTTTGGTATAGATGTAATTCTGGGACCAGGTATGAATATTCATCGTAATCCATTAGGCGGAAGAAATTTTGAATATTATTCAGAAGATCCTTTGATTACAGGAAACATGGCAGCTGCTATTATCAATGGTATTCAAGCAAATGGTATCGGGGTTTCTGCAAAACACTTTTTTGCAAATAATAACGAAAACAACAGAAATACGGTTAATGTAATCATGAGCGAAAGAGCAATGAGAGAAATTTACTTAAAAGGCTGGCAGATCATGGTGAAACAATCGAATCCATGGACTATCATGAGTTCTTATAATTTAGTAAACGGACCATACACTTCAGAGAACCCAGAGTTGCTGAATACTATTTTACGTGAAGACCTTGGATTTAAAGGAATGATCATGACTGATTGGTTTAGTGGTAAGAATGTAGTAGGACAACAAAAAGCAAATAACCATTTGATTATGCCAGGAACGCCACAACAAAAAACTGCATTACTAGATGCAGTTAAGAAGGGCGACTTAGAGGAGAAAACTTTGGATCAAAATGTAACAGAAATATTGAATCTTGTTTTACTTACTCCAACTTTTAAGGGATATAAATTTACTGATGCACCTCCATTAAAGGAGAATGCACAAATATCACGTTGGGCTGCAACTGAAAGTATGGTGTTGTTGAAAAATGATTCAAAAATTTTACCTATTGAAAAAGGAACTGCGATAGCGGTTTTTGGTAACAACGCTTTGGACCTTGTTGCAGGTGGAACTGGAAGTGGTGATGTAAATAGAATGTATACTATTCCTTTAGCAGACGGTTTATTCCGAGCAGGCTATGCTTTAAATGCAAGTGTGTATAGTGCATATAGCGATTATATGGCTGCTGAGCTAGCAAAGAAGCCTAAAAGATCTTTAATGGAAGAATTGATGAGCCCAAATATTCCAATTGTTGAAATGACAGCTTCAAATGAATTGATTCAAAAAGCTGCTACGCAATCATCAGTTGCGATAATTTCAATCGGCCGTAATGCTGGTGAAGGGAATGATCGTAAAGTAGTAGATGATTATACTTTAACTGAGAAAGAATTAATATTAATTAAAAATGTATCAGCGGCTTTCCATTCAAATAATAAGAAAGTAGTTGTTGTATTAAATGTGGGTGGGGTAGTAGATGTTACGAAATGGCGCGATCAAGTAGATGGCATTTTATTAGCATGGCAGCCTGGTTTAGAAGGTGGTAATGCAATGGCAGATATCATTTCAGGAAAAGTAAATCCTTCTGGTAAATTAAGCACCACATTCCCGCTTAGTTATGATGATGAGATCAGTGCAAAAAACTTCCCTGGTCGTGTGATTCCTGGGACAGAAAAAACAGCTTTATTCGGACAAAAAGCAGTAGATGCTGAAGCGATTTATGAAGAAGGTATTTATGTTGGATATCGTTACTATAGCAGCTTTGGAAAGAAAACAGCTTATCCTTTTGGATATGGCCTTTCATATACCCAATTCAAATTCAGTGATCTTAGTTTAAGTGCTCCAGTTTTAAATGGATCGATTCAGGCTAGCGTAACTATCACTAATACAGGAACAGTTGCTGGTAAAGAAGTAGCTGAATTATATATCAGCGCTCCTACTACTAAATTAGACAAGCCTGCTTCGGAACTAAAAGCTTTTGCAAAAACAGGTTTATTAGCACCTGGTGCTTCTCAAACTTTGAGTTTCACAATTACTTCTGCTGATTTGGCTTCTTTCCAAACTGCAAGTAGTTCCTGGGTTGCCGATGCGGGTGACTATACTTTAAAAATCGGAACATCAGAAGAAACATATACTTCAGCTGGCTTAAAACTTGCGAAGGATGTGGTGCTTGAAAAAGTTCATAAAGTTGTAGTTCCTAAAATTGCAATCAACGAATTGAAAAACGTTGTTGCAAAACCTAAAAAGTAATTCATAGATAGCACAAATAAAAAAGTGTCCTCCCAAGCAGTCGGGAGGACACTTTTATTTTATAACCTATCATAGTATTAGAAAACATTTTTAAAGCCCTGTCATTTTTTCCATGGCATCAGTATATCTGTTTCCTTGAACCTGAATTTTTGAAGCAGCATTTTGAATCTCATTTAATTCATCATTACTTAATTCAATTGTTGCTGCACCTAAATTTTCTATGAGTCTATGAGTTTTGGTAGTGCCAGGAATTGGAACAATCCATGGCTTTTGAGCAAGTAACCAGGCCAGTGCAATTTGTGCTGTAGTGCCATTTTTTTGCTTTGCAAAGTTTGATAACAGATCAATTAATGCCTTGTTTGCCTCTATTGCTTCTTTAGTGAATCTTGGCAACCCACTTCGAATATCGTTTGCGGCAAAATGTGATTGATCATTAATGGCACCTGTTAAAAACCCTTTTCCAAGTGGACTAAAAGGCACAAATCCAATTCCTAATTCTTCGAGAGTTGGAATTATTTCTTGTTCAGGATTTCTGGTCCATAAAGAATACTCACTTTGTAAAGCACTTACAGATTGAACAGAATGTGCTTTGCGAATGGTTCCTGCACCTGCTTCTGATAAGCCGAAATACTTCACTTTGCCTTCCTGAATAAGATCTTTAACAGCACCTGCTACATCTTCAATAGGCACTGATGGATCAACGCGATGCTGGTAAAATAGATCGATTACTTCTACTCTTAATCTTTTGAGTGAGGCTTCGGCGACTTTTTTGATGTGTTCTGGTCTGCTATTAAGACCTATATATTTGGGTCCACCATTCGGATCCAATTCAAATCCAAATTTTGTAGCGATGGCAACTTTCCCTTTAAAGGGTTCTAAAGCTTCGCCTACGAGTTCCTCATTCACATAGGGGCCGTATACTTCAGCAGTATCAAAAAAAGTAACACCCAACTCAAACGCTTTTCTCATGAGTGTGATCATCTCTGATCTATCTGCAGCGGGCCCTAGTCCAAAGCTCATACCCATACATCCCAATCCAATAGCCGAAACTTCCAAGCCGCTATTTCCTAATTTCCTTTTTTGCATAATTATATCAATTTTAATAGAACAAAATTATAGTTCATTTTTTGATGGAATTAACTAAAAACAAAGAAGTATTTATTAAAATCAAACATTCCTAAATTTCAGCGGACTTGTTGCAACATGTTTTTTAAAAAAGTTATTGAAGTGCGTTACTTCAGTAAATCCGAGGGCATATGCTATTTCGGAAACCGTCCATGCACTATGTTTTAATAGGATTTTTGATTCTTGTAAAATACGCTCTGCAATTATTTGTGTAGTTGTTTTTTCGGTGGTGTCTTTTACAGAACGGTTTAAATGATTGACGTGTACATTAAGCTGACTAGCAAAATCTGATGCTGTTCTAAATTGTATTTTGGAATGGACTTCGTCGATTGGGAATTGCCTTTCAAGTAATTCTAAAAAAAGCGTAGAGATTCTTTGAGAAGCGTTAATCAGTTGTTTATCGAAATTAGCGCTAGGCTCCATCTTCATGGCAAAATGCAACAATTCAAAAACAATATTTCTCAATACATCATACTTATGGAGGTATTCAGAATTAATTTCTTCAAAGATGCGTTCGAAAATGGATGTTACTATTTTGGCTTGCTCGTCTGTTAATTCAAATACATGGGTGCCATTAGGCTGGAAAACAGAATATTGGCTCAAACTTCCAAACTGATGAAAAAAGTGCTGATTAAAAATGCAGAATGCCCCAGATCGAATATTATCTAAGTGCTCCCATTTATATGGAATCTGTGGATTTGAAAAAGATAAAGCTTGTTTTTTAACCTCAATTACTTTATCGGCATAGTGAACTTTACTATTGCCTTTAACTAAAACTATTTTATAAAAATCTCTTCGTTTGTATGGAACGGGCTGTGCTTTATCACCAACATAAGGTTCAAGCTTGAATACGTTGAAGTGCCCAATTTCTTTTTTTAAATTTTCGGGCATCCAATCGAATTTTCGTTTATAAAAATCCTCAATGGTTTCAACTTTATTCATAGTGTTAAGTTACACAATTCAAATAGTAAATGTCCAGTTCAATTATTTTTACTTTCGTGTATAGTTATGATTGAATGTATAGTTCAGACTAACATTCCAAACAAAATCTTTTGTAACAATATTAGTTTTGATTTTCTGATTAAATATAGTTGCAATTGATAACGGGCAATTATTCTTTTGTAAAGAAAGGTTGGAACTAGTAAAGTAACCATCCAAGTTATCCATCTTTAAATAATAGATCTGAGGTTTAAAATTCATATAAATATCTTTTAGGATAGATATATGTGCAATATTAGTATTGAGGGTAATAAAGTGGGTATTGTTGGTGGTACCAATGTCAAGCCCATGTGAATACAAATAATAAATTCCAACACTGATATTTTTATTAAAAAAATAATTGGGAACAAATTCAGATGCGAGATATCGTTTTACTTGTGTAATATCTGTAGAAATGCCATTGAAGATAACATTGGGATTGTTGTACGACAATCCTAAATGAGTTCCTGCTGTAAACTTAAATTTATTAGTATTGGTAATTTTATACCTACCCCATAAAAGAATACTCCATGGTTTTCCATCCAATGAGAACCTGAATTCGGGGTCAAAACTTAGTCTTTTATCTCCCATTGAAAGTGTAACGATTGTTGCTGGCTTACTTAATGAGAAAGTAGGAATGAAGGAAATGCCATTATTCGTAATTAATGCATTTCCTGAAAAATGGTATATTTTTTTTGCGCTATCACTATTCTGTGCAAATGAATTTATTGCCATACTGCTACAAAAAATTATTATAAATAATACTTTCGAGTACTTCTTTGATAAAACAGACATTGCTAAATTTTTATACTGCAAAAAAACAATGCTTCTGGATAATAAATAAACTGTTATCAAATTGATTATTACAATTTTCAAACAATTATGCCTTTGATGATTAGAAGGGTACATTTACTCCAAAATTCCAGATAAACCCATTTTTTGGCGATACTTTAATAGGGACAGTTGTTTGTATGTAAAAATTGAATTTCCAATTCGTCATTTGAAAATTAGATGTTTGGGATAAAAATAAGCCCTCAATAGTATCGGCATCGTATAAATAAAAAACACTTGGGTGAAAACCTAGCATTGCGCTATTTCCTATTTTTAAATTTTCCATTGAATAAGCAAAATTTAAATACTCTTCACTTTTAACACCTAATTGATCTAACTGAAAGCTATGCCAATAATTGAACTGAATTTTTCTATAATTGCTAATTTTAATTTCTCCATTAAGCTCATTACCCAAATATCTTTGTAGTTGAAATTCTTCGTTATTATTTAGGACTGGGTTTCTTTGTAAAAAGAAAAAATTTGGATTCAGTGCTACACCTAGTGTGATCTTCTTGTTATATATGAAATTATATCCCAATCTTACATTGATTATCCAGGGCTTTGCATCTAGTCCAAAATAAAATTCCGGATTAAAATAAAATCCTCCTTTTTTAATATAAGTTGAACTAATAATTGCTGGCCTCCCCAAAGCAAAAATGGGAGCAGGGGCAGTGCCATTATTGGTAAGTTGAATATTACCGCTTACTATTACAGGTTGGGAAAGTTTAACTGTTTGCGAGTATAGAATATTTATGTTACACAATACAATAAGAAATAACGTAAAACTTCGTTTCAAATGAAAAGCTTAAAATAATAAATATTCGATTTGGCTTTACAATTTAAGCATTCCAAATAAGGATAGAAAATCTATTGTATATGAATTTGAAAAATTAAATTGATTTCATGAAGCTGCAAAAAACAAAATTCTGTACAATTCCTGTAGGAGTAATATGATCCTCTCTTTTACATTCAATATTTTTAAAAGAGTTATTTTCAAACATTTCCTTCATTCCATTTTCATCGTATTGCTTTATTTCTAAGCCACTACATTTTTTAGGGCCATCTGGAGAAAAAGTTCCAATAATTACCATCCCATCCACGGCATCTTTAACTATTTGTAAATATTGATTGATATCTTTGTGGTCTGTTTGAAAATGAAAGGCAGCCCTATCGTGCCATATGTCATATTTAATGGTAGGATGAAAATCTAAAATGTCGCACAATATCCAAGTTACTTTAGAAGCATCGATTCCTAATCTTTCTTTAGCCCGCTCAATAGCAGCTTCAGAGATATCTAATACTGAAACATTGGTGTACCCTTCCTTCAAAAGAAAATCAACCAATTTACTATCTCCACCACCAATATCAATGATCTTGGCGATTTTTGGTATTTTAAACTGATGAACAAATTCTAAAGAAACAACAGGAACTTCCTGCGTCCAACTAACTTCGTTGGGTTGCTTTGTTTTGTAGATAGTATCCCAATGTTCCTTTAGATGATTGTCCATTATAAAGATTTAAAGATGATCTGATACAAAATCAAAACTATACTTCTTAATCATTCCTCTTACTCTAACAAATTCCAATTTAATTTCTTCTTCTGTTCCAATAGCTTTAGCGGGATCAGGAAAATTGTAATGAAACTTTTCCGCCCTGCTTGGAAAATAGGGGCATGTTTCTTTTGCGTTGTCGCATACAGTAATGACGTAATCAAAATCTATTCCCTGGTATTCCAATACATTGTTTGAAGTATGTTTTGAAATATCAATTCCATCTAATAACATAGTTTCTATTGCTTTTGGATTAACACCATGTATTTCAACACCTGCACTAAACACCTGTGCTTTATCACCTGCAAATTTTTGAAGGTACCCTTGTGCAATCTGACTGCGGCAACTATTGCCTGTACATAATACTAGTATCTTTTTCATATCTAATTTTTTAATTAGCAACATCCAGAACCTGGAGTACAGCAGGATTTGTTTTCTGTAAGTGGTTTTTGAGCAAAAACAGTAATGCTAAATATTCCAGTATTACCACTTTTTAATAATTCGATTTTTTCAGGACTTAAATAGTTAATCAAAATATCGTCAGGAATAACAATTGTTTTTTCCTTTTGAATCGTGATATTTTCAAAACCATTTGCTTGAATTAATTCTAAATAAACATCTTTTTGAATAGCACCTGCTACACATCCCGCATACATTTCGGCATCTTTTCTTAATCCCTCTGGTAATGCGCCAAGAAGTACAACATCACTAATGCTAAAGTGTCCACCAGGTTTTAATACACGATAAATCTCTTTGAAAACGCCATCTTTGTTTGGAACCAAATTCAAAACACAATTACTCACGACTACGTCAGCTACATTTGAAGTAATTGGCATCTTCTCAATATCTCCCTTTCTAAATTCAACATTATTAAATCCCCTCACTTCGGCATTGGTTCTTGCTCTTTCAATCATTGCAGTAGTAAAGTCAATACCAATAACTTTGCCTGTTTCACCAGTTTCATGCCTAGCGATAAAACAATCATTGCCGGCACCACTTCCTAAATCAACCACCACATCGCCTTTCTTTATTTTTGCAAATTGAGTAGGTAAGCCACAGCCAAGACCTAAGTCGGCATCAGCATTATAACCTTTCAAATTTGTATAATCATCGCTCATAATATTATATACTTCAGTAGAGCATCCACCTGCGCCACAGCAGGAAGACATATTTGTTTCTTTGTCCTGTAAAGCGATTTCACTATACTTCTGCCTTACTATTTCTTTTAATTGTTCGTCAGTTTGCATAAAATGTATTTTAAGTTGTTTATAATATCGTAATAAGACGATAAATGAAATTAAAAAAAATCAACAGCACTTTGACTTAGAAGTCAACAATGTTTGAAATAAATCGCCCATTTGCGACATTGCTTTTTTCCATTCTTTTTCGTCGATACAATAACATACAGAAGCGCCATCTATATCTCCTTTGATCAAACCAGCTTCTTTCAATTTAATTAAATGTTGAGAAACGGTACTTTGAGAAAGGGGTAACTCGTCAACTATATCACCACAAATACAAGCCTGCTTTTTTACCAATAAATTCAAAATGGCAATTCGGGCAGGGTGGGATAATGCCTTAGCATAATTGGCCAATGCAATTTCCTTATCGGTATACTCAGATGTTTTACTTGCTCCCATATTCATCGTAAAAATACGATGAATAATTGAACTACCAAATATTTTTTTATTTGTGTTGCTCAGCACTTCTTTTCTTAAAAATGGAGGGACTTTCTCCAGTTACTTTTTTAAAAACCCTATTAAAATAAGAAAGGTTTTCAAAACCTGAATTAAAGCAGGCTTCACTTACATTCTTACCCTGCAACAATATTTTTTTGGCGTATGTAATCCTGTATTGATTAACAAAGTCAGTATAAGTGAGTTTTGTTGTCTTTTTAAAGTATCTGCAAAATGCAGGAACAGAAAGATTTACTTTACTGGCAATAGATTTTGTATTAATTATTTCTTTAAAATTTTCATCCACAAACTTATATATCTGTAGAATACGATCCTGGTCTTTAATAATTGATTTACTCGTTAATGGGCGTGCTTTTAATGGTATATATTCTTTACTATTAGCAAGTAATTGGAAAATGCTAAGTAATTCAAAAAATTGACTGAATTTATTCAGTGAGCTTAGTTTTTTTAAGCGATTTCCCGCTATCACTTTAGTATTGCCTGTAAACGCAATCCCGGTTTTTGCTCTTTCAAACAATATAATAATCTCATGTAATTCTGGAAATGTATCTAATCCATTTTGAAAAAAATGTTCCCTTAACTGAACTACAACTGTCTCAACCCTTGTTTTCACACCATAGTCGAAATTTAAATGAGGTATATATGAACCAATCAGCGCTAAGTCACTTCCTTCATAAGTAGAAATATGTTCTCCAATATGTCGTATGCCCTTTTCTGCTTCCACATAAACAATTTCAATCTCAGCATGAAAATGCCAATAAAAAATCTCATTCAGATTAGGGGTTAATAATATCTTGAATGAACTCCCTGAGTCTGGTGTAATGGATTCGTATTGTAATTTCATCGATACTAAAATAACGAAAATGATAAAATTATCTACCAAAATTATCAATACAGTTCAAATTGTGGTCAATTGGGTTATTTTATTCCCTGTTGCATTTATTGATTTTTGTTCTATCTTAAATACATAAACCCACATTATGCAACCACAAACGATGGCCACTACCATGATTCCCAACAATGCTCATAAAGACA
>JBAXHC010000070.1:0-16809 GCA_037139075.1 Bacteroidota bacterium | reverse complement strand
TAACCCTAGGCTTCAGCCTAGGGCTGAGATGACTTCTGTGATTGGGGCTTCAGCCCCTACGCTCCACTCATCCACTTAGTGATAAGGCATCAATGAGTTTTCGAGTTCAGAAACAATTGATATATGTAAGAATATATATGAATTAAGCAGTTAAATTTGCATCTCATCACTTTTAAAATAAACACTATGTCATTTACACTTGCAGCATTACCCTACGCACACGATGCATTAGAACCACATATTGATACGCTGACCATGCAGATTCATCATGGCAAACACCATCAGGCTTATGTCGACAATTTGAATAAAGCCGTTGCAGGTACTCCTAATGAAGGAAAATCATTGGCTGAATTGGTAGCTGTTGCAGGCACAATTAGTCCGGCAGTTCGTAATAACGGCGGCGGACATTGGAACCATACTTTCTTCTGGGAAAGTTTAGCTCCACATGCAGGTGGTGCTCCTTCTGGTGCATTAGCAGATGCTATTACTGCAGCATTCGGATCATTAGATGCCTTCAAAGAAAAATTTGCTGCAGCAGGTATGACTCGCTTCGGAAGCGGCTGGGCCTGGTTAATAGTAAAGGATGGTAAACTAGAAGTTTCTTCTACTCCTAATCAGGATAATCCTTTGATGGATGTGGCTGATGTAAAAGGTCAACCAATACTTGGTGCAGACGTTTGGGAACATGCCTACTATTTAAAATATCAAAACCGTAGAGCAGATTATTTAGCTGCTTTCTGGAATGTAGTAAACTGGACTAAAGTTGCTGAGCGATTTGCTGCAGCAGTTTAATTCACATAAAAGAATTAGTTTTAATCCCGTCCCGAGTTCTCGGGATGGGATTTTTATTTAAATAGAAACTATGAGAAATATTGCAGTCATTTTATTCGCTATTGTTTTACTTTCTTCTTGCGCAGGAAACAATAAACGCATCTATATCATGAGCAAGGGGCCAGCACAATATGACGAAGCAGCAAAAACTATTTCTGCAAAAGATGGTCGCGGACACGAAGAAAAAATCATCAATATTTCCAGCGCTGAAGTAGCTTTAAAACTAAACGGACCAACAGGTGAAGCATCTGTTACTTTTAAAGAAAATGGATTATATATCATCAATATAAAAAATGATACGATCATTGGAAGCAAGCAGAATTATATAACACCAAAACTGCAGAAAGATATGATGACGCAAGATGAATTAAAAGTAAAAATCGATTCATTATATCAATTAACAGAAGCAAAAAATATCAGTGCTGCAAATCATAACTTTTTTATTCTTCCTAATCAGGCAGTAAAAATTACAGACAATTTAGAAGCCATCATTGTGGGACCCTTTCATCAGATGACAACAGCTGAAAGAGTTGATGGTGTTGAGCCTGAGATCTATCGCTTTTATAGCATTCGTGAAATAAGAGAAACCATTGCTAAACTAAACGGATTTACGAAACCTTCTATTGAAGCAGTCATCAAACATTAAGGCACCGGATCGTATCCATGCCCACCACCGGGTCGGCATTTACTTACTCTCTTAACAGATAAGACGAATCCTTTTACAAGTCCGTATTTTTTCAAAGCCTCTGCAGCATACTGCGAGCAGGTTGGCGTGAATCTACATTTGGGGCCAAGCGCAGGAGAGATTACCCATTGATAAAAACGGATCAGTATAATGAATGGAAGGATCAATATTTGCTTGATAAGCGAAACCGTTTTTTCCATCTCAATTTTTGTTTTGAAAACTGTTTCCTAGTTTCTCTAAAATCAATTGCATCTTTTCAGGAATCATAGAAGTTTCACTGATATCTTTTCCTACGAATAAAATAAAAACACTGAGTAATTTTTTTTCGGGAAGCTTTTCTAATAAAATAAATTTTTGTAGACGATATGCTTCACGAAGCAATCTTTTAACGCGATTACGATCCACCGCTTTTTTAAAATGCCTTGAGCTTACACCAACACCAATCTTGGCAGCACTTGCAACATCCGAATCTTTACTGGTATACGTGACCTTTAATGGAAACGCATGTAAAGATTTTCCTTCTGCAAAAACTTGATTGAGCAGTTTTCTGCTTTTCAATTTTTCAGGCCCAGAATATGTAAATGTCTTTGTTGCCATGTTATACAAAACTAAAAAACCTCATCCCGAATTATCAGGATGAGGCTAAATATTTTATGCGGTCTTGCCGAGTAATTATTTTAATCCTTTCTCGCTAGAAACAGAAAGTTTCTTGCGGCCTTTCGCTCTGCGGCTTGCTAATACCTTGCGGCCATTTGCAGACTCCATACGTTTACGAAAACCGTGAACGGTTTTTCTACGACGTTTGTGTGGTTGGAATGTACGTTTCATTTTATCGTTTTTTTACTAACCCGGTAATATTGTTTCGTTTCATGCCTGCAGTCACCATACTGCTGCTTGTGAAAGGACGGCGAAGGTAAGGATTGTACACCAAAAGGCAAAAGAATCACAGAAAAATATGTTCCGATTTAACTTCCTTCCCAAAAAACAGGCTCGCATGATTATCAAAATCGGTGGCAGAATCGGTAGTGAAAAATTGTAAGGAACCCGATTTGCTACATATTTTAGACATATCAGGATGATTATCAAGATATTGCGCTAAGCTGTGTGCTACGATCTCTCCCTGGGATACAACCTCAATTCCAGCAGGAAGCTGTTGTTTTATTTTATTAATTAATAGTGGATAATGCGTGCAGGCCAGCAAAATAGTATCAATTTCAGCCGATTGTGCCAATAATGCGTCTAAGTACTTTTTTACAAAATAATCGGCCCCAGGGCTATTGAATTCTCCATTTTCAATCAATGGTACCCACATGGGGCAATCTTGCTGGAATACTTTAATCTCAGGAAAAAATTTATGAATTTCAATAGGATAGCTATCACTTACCACGGTACCCGTAGTTCCAAGAATACCAATAGATCCTGTTTTAGTGAAGTTGCCAATAATTTCTGTAGTTGGTCTGATAACACCCAATACCCTTTTATGTGCATCTAACTTGGGCAAATCTTTTTGCTGTATGGTTCTTAGTGCTTTTGCTGAAGCAGTATTGCAGGCTAAAATAACCAGCTCACAACCCTGTTCAAAAAACCATTCCACGCATTGTAAAGTATATTGGTATACGGTGTCGAATGATCGAGGGCCATAAGGCGCACGCGCATTATCCCCTAAATACATATAATCGTAATCAGGCAACTGTTTCACAATCTCTTTCAGTACAGTTAAACCACCATACCCGCTATCAAAAACACCAATTGCTGTCTTCTTCATGTATCAAAAATAAGAACCCCATCGCATGGATGGGGTTCTTAAAAAATATTTATTGAATTAATTATCCTTTTTTAGGAGCTGGCTTGGTAGCTGGAGCTGCTTGAGTACCTGCTGGAACGGCAATACCTTGACTTTTCAATTCTTCTAAAACTTCTTTAGGCAAGTTTAATTTTAATTCTTGAGCAACTTTGATTGATAAGTTGTCGCCAATTGGAGACTTCAACAAAGCATCGCTGCGGAAAATATGAGAATACTTTTGCTCACGAATAATTTTTTCTAAAGCAGCATAGATCTTTTGCTTAAAAGGAACTAACAACTCTTCTTGTTTTGCCTGAACTGCTTGTTGTTGATATTGCTGCCAATTAACCAATTGGTATTTGATTTGGTTTAATTCTTTTACAGCTTGCTCTCTAGCTCTTGCAGGCATAGCAGCAGAATCTTTTTTGAAGATGCTGTCTCTACGTTGAAACTCACCTACTTTATATTCATAATCTACTTGTAAAGAATCTTTAGCAAAGCTTTGTAAAGCTGCAGTTACTTTATCGATATCTGGCATCAAACCCAATACACTCTCTTCGTCAAAAGTTCCAATTTTGGTTTGAGCATTGGTGTGATTTGTAAATAAAAGGCTAGCTATAACAGCCACACACACAAATAATACTTTCTTCATTTTAGTGAATTTATAATTGATAGTTGTTTAAAATTTAATACCCATCTCCTTCAGCAAATCATCACTCTTATCCAGTTTCGGGTCGGCAAATATAATGGTAATTCCTTCACTTTTATCCAGTACAAAATCATAAGACCTTGATAATGCTAGTTTCTGAATAGCATTATAAACTTTGTCCTGTATCGGTTTAACTAAGCGTTGGCGCTCTTTAAACAAATCGCCTTCATAACCAAAACGTCTTTTTTGCAGGTCGCGAATCTCCTTTTCCTTAACAAATAATTCATCTTCGCGCTTCTTTTTCAATTCATCGGTTAGCATAAACTGCTCAGCATCGTAGTTCTTATACATTTTGTCGAGCTGATCCTGACGATCATCGATCTCCTTTTGCCATTGTTGACTAACAGCTTGTAAACGCTTGTCGGCTTCTTTGTACTCAGGGATCTTATCTAAAATATATTTTGTATCAATTACAGCATAACGTTGTTGTGCAGCTACAAATCCCTGTAAACCTAAAAAGGCTAAAAGAACAAAAAGTAGTTTTTTCATACAAAGTCTGTTTAATATTTTATTATTCTGGTTCAAAGCCCAACATGAACGTAAACCTAGAAGCATCTTTCATGCTATTACCTGGTGTAAATCTATCCAATCCAATACCATAATCAAATCCAAGTAAACCAAACATCGGTAAAAAGAAGCGCATTCCCAAACCAACTGAACGTCGTAATTGGAAAGGATTGTAATCTTTCATCGAATACCATCCGTTTGCTGCTTCAAAGAAGCCCAAAGCATAAATAGTACTGCTTGGATTTAAACTCAATGGATATCTTAATTCCATTGTGTATTTATTGAAAATAGTAAAGTACTGACGAGTTGATTGCTGATCTGGGTTCACTTTAGGATCGGAAGTATTGTATACTGGATATCCTCTATGTGCAATGATATCATATCCTAACAACGCAAACTGATTACTTAAACCTGCATCTCCCACCTGAAATCTTTCAAACGGAGAGATCTGTAAATCTTGATTGTAACGACCCAGATAACCCAGTTTCACTGATGTTCTGATTACAAATTGTTTGTTGTGTTCTGCTCCGGAAGGTTTGCCCAAAGGAATAAACCATTCTCCATTAAAACGCCATTTATGATACTCGATCCACTCATAAGGATTACTGGAAGTAGCAATATTATTACTCAATAAAGTATAAGGAGGCGTTAACTGCACACTCGCCATAAATGTTGATCCGCTTCTAGGAAATAAAGGCTGATCTACTGATGAACGTTGTAAGGTAAATTTCACGTTTACATTATGCGCATACCCATTGGTAAATCCTGGTAGATTAACCGGATCAATTGCATAATTGTTCAAATTATATCGGGTGAAACTTAAGGCTGTAGTTAATGAGAAATAGTCATCCGGCCACTTCAACTGTTTAGCCAATGCAATAGTAGCACCTGTTGTGGTAATGGAACTCTGACTTGAATAGTTTGGATCATATAATCCGGTAGTTGGATTATAGGTTTGTCCGTACTTGGTATTATAAACACTGAATGATAATGCATTTCTTTTCTTTCCTCCAAACCAGGGTTCAGTGAAAGAGAAGTTATAAGAACGGAATGCTTTACCATTACTCTGAACACGAATACTTAATTTTTGTCCATCTCCCATTGGCAATGGATCCCAGGCAGATTTTTTCCAGATATTACGAATCGAGAAGTTATTGAACGACACACCTAATGTTCCGGTTAAACCAATTACACCACCCCAACCTGCACTTAACTCTAACTGATCGCTCGATTTTTCTTCTACGGTATAATTAATATCCACGGTACCATCTTCAGGATTGGGTACTGGATTGATTCCAATTTTTTCCTGGTTAAAATAATTTAGCTGTGCAATCTCTCTATTGGAACGCACAAGATCGGTACGACTAAATTTCTCTCCAGGTATGGTACGCAACTCTCTTCTAATGACATATTCTTTTGTACGATCGTTTCCAGAAATACGCACATTTTTAATTGTTGCTTGCGGACCTTCTACAATTCTAATTTCGAAATCGATGGTATCGTTATAAACAGCGGTTTCTACTGGATCTGTACGGAAAAATAAATAACCATCATCCTGATACAAACCACTGATATCGCCACCCTCAGGACCTGAGTTCTTACCTAATTTTTTGTTCAGGATATCCATATTGTAGATATCCCCTTTTCTAATACCCAGGATGGTTGTTAAAACAGAATCACCAAATTTGGTATTACCACGCCATGAAATATTACCGAAATAATAACGACGTCCTTCCGACAATTTGATGTCGATATTTAGATCACCTTTTTTAGTATGGTATACAGTATCTTTTAAAATTACCGCGTCGCGATAACCCAATGTGTTATAGTATTCAAGAATATTATCGAGGTCGGAAGTAAATTTCTTGCTATCGAATTTTGCAGAACTAAATTTCAGACGAATGTAGGGGTCTAATATTTTTTTGGTTCTGCTAAATGTTAGGTATCCGTGTTCTTTTAAATAATCATCGAAGGTATAGTGCTTAGCTTCAACTATCATTCCCTTGTCGTAGGTAGGGAATAATGTTAAACGCGACTGTTCTTTAGTATCCTTTAATTGCTTCTTCAGTTTCGATTCTTCTACCGTATTATTTCCACCGAAATTGATATTATTGATATGAACTTTAGAACCCTTATTGATAAAGAAATTTAGTGTGAGTGTGTTGTTAGCAGAACTATCTTTTCTTTCAACCACTTTTACTTTTGCATCCTGAAACCCTTTTTCTGCATAAAACTTTTTAATAGCTTCCATAGCGGTGATCTTCATATTTTCAGTAACCACACGATTAGGTACTAAGCCTGTTTTTCCTGAAAGATCTTCACTCTCAGTTTTACGAACATCTCTGAAATAAAATTTAGATAACCTTGGACGTTCTGTTACCTGAATTTCTACACTGATATTTTTGCCTTCCAGATTGGTTAAATAAATCTCCACGTTGCTGAAATAATTCTGCGCCCATAATTTAGTAATGGCTTTCGAAAAATTATCGCCACCGGGGATTTTTATCTCATCTCCGATATTGATGTTAGCAATAGAAATTAAAAGGTTCTCATCAAAGAAACGATTACCTACCACTTTTACGTTCGCGACTTTATAAGATTTTACAGCTTTCTGTGTAAAAATGTTAATCAAATCAGCGTCGATGGAAGTAATAGTTGTATCTGTTGAAGATTGCGATTGAGCCGATAAACTCACCAACAAAATAAGAGAAGCCAACACTAAATATTTGTACAATTTCTGCATCCGGTTCGTTTTGTTATATTCCAGTCTGAAAGTAAAGTCCATCATACTTTCAGCGATTTTATTGGTTTTAAGTTGGGCAAATTAAAGGGAATAATTAAAAGTGTTTGTTAAATCGCCTGTTTATCAGACATTATAACATAAATAGTTCTGTTTAAGCCATTTGGCTTTCCTCCTGAATTTGTTTATCTGTCTTTCCAAACCTTCTCTTTCTAGCTTGAAAATCAAGAATAGCTTCTACCAGATTCTCCTTACGGAAATCTGGCCAACGGGTGTTGGTAAAGTATAATTCAGCATACGCTAATTGATACAATAAAAAGTTACTAATTCGATACTCTCCGCTTGTTCTGATCATCAATTCCGGATCAGGAAATTCACTGGTTGCTAAATAGTGTTCTAATACTTCCTGGTTAATAGAGGCTGCATGAATCTTTCCTGCCTCTACATCCAATCCGATTTGTTTTACTGCATTCACAAGCTCCCAGCGACTGCTATAACTCAATGCCAGTACTACATTGAGGCCTGTATTATGACTGGTTAAAGCCAATGCCTCCTGTAATTCTTCGTGCGCATCTTTTGGCAAAAGACTCAGGTCGCCAATCACGTGTAAACGAATATTGTTTTTGTTTAATGTAGGTACTTCCTTGCGGATGGTTTCTACAAAAAGCGACATTAATCCTTCTACTTCTTTCTGAGGCCGATCCCAGTTTTCGGTACTAAATGCGTACAAAGTCAGGTATTCAATACCCAATTCTGCACAACCTTCTACAATGATACGAACACTCTCAACTCCATGAAAATGCCCATACAAACGCTCCTGGCCTTTTTCTTCAGCCCAGCGTCCATTTCCATCCATAATGATTGCGATATGTCTTGGTAAACGATCCTTATCAATTTTACCAATGAGGCTTTCCTCCATGTATACCTGCATTTAGGCTGCGAAATTAACAAAAACAGCGGGGTTGGCAGTATTTAATTAGAAGAAAAAAAGCCATATCGGCTTAAATTATGCTTATTTCCTAGAATTTAGGACAACGATAAGATTGGATATTGAAAGACATGCCCACTTGTATGGTTACAAAAGCATCTTTTTGACTACTATTACCTCGTTGACGATCTTTTACTCCAATGGAAGCTCCTGTTTCATAACTTCTATCCTGTAAAAGAAAAGCCGGAGAGGGATTTCCGTTAGGCAAAGCAGGAAAAGTAGCTGCGCCAGCATATGTACCACTTACATCATCCAGGTAATCAGTATTTGTAAATCGATAAGAGATTTCTCCAAAAACATTCGTGCTTTCGTTCAATGCATACTTCATTCCTACACCAAATGGAATACATACAGCTATTGGGCTATAAGGCTTTTTGTTTGGATATAAAGCAGATCCCTGGCCTTCGGTACCCAATGGACGCAACAGGTATTTTTGTCCAGCTAAATAAGCATAGGGATCAAATGAAAATACACCCAGCCCTAAGCTTACATAAGGTGTAAATCTATATTCTTCAAAACCCGGAACGAATTTAAAAAAGTTGAAATCGCCAGATACACTCAATTCCCAGACATCGGTATTGAAACTCAGGTTTCTAGTACGCTCAGTGGGATTATTACTGTACACATCGCTATATGCAAGGAAGGTATAGTTCCCGGAGATTTTAACCCCGACGTAATTGTTCACTTGTTTTCTATAAAATATACCGCCAGAAAACTTTGGTCGGTTTATTTGCATGCCTGTATTTAAATCCCCGAAATAATGACCTAACCCTACAGAAAATCCATATTCAGCCTCATGCAAATATGCATCTATCACCTGGGCCTTGGTAGTGCCCAAACAAACAGTCAATAATATTAGCAGTCCAATTTTACGCAGCATGTAGTTTATTTCGTCTTTCTATTGTAAAATACCATCAAATTTCTCTAAGGTAAAAGTTAATTTCTTTTGTCCAGGCCCCAGGTTAACTTAGTTCTGAGTGTAGAAAGGAAATTATTTTCATTTAGTCTTGCAAGATTAATATAAAATTTTTCTTTCCGAACCGCCAACTGTATCGATTTGGTAACTATTTCTCGTCTGGCATCCAGGGCACAAATGAATTGATCGGCCCTGCCCTCCACTTCAAAAGAAATAACATTGGAATCAGGTACTACGATAGAACGTACGTTAAGGTTGTGTGGAGCAACTGGGGTAATCACAAAACTCGATGATTCTGGAAATACAATGGGTCCGTTGCAACTCATATTGTATCCTGTAGAACCTGTTGGTGTGGCCACGATCAGTCCATCTGCCCAATAAGTATTCAAAAATTCTCCATTCAAATAAGTATGAATTTTTACCATTGGAGAAATATCGCGCTTATGAATCGCAAATTCGTTCAATGCAAAAGGTGCATCACCAAACAATGATTCGTTCGAATCAAGATGGATCAAGGTTCTTTTCTCAATATGAAAAGTCCGGTTAATCAATGCGTCAACGGCTGTTGAAAGCTCTTCCCTGCTAATGCTTGCTAAGAAACCAAGCCTGCCGAAATTAATACCCAGAATAGGAATATTTGTTTGTTTTACTAATGTTACAGCATCTAACATCGTACCATCTCCACCGATGCTAATGAGTATATCAATATCATCTGTAAGTTCTGCTGATTTTGTAAAAGGAATTAGCTTTTGATAGATTGATGGCGGAAAAGTGAACTGTTCTAATAATTGTTTAAAAATAAAGATGGTGGTATCAAAGCGCATCAGTTCTTCCAGCAAAAGCAGGATAGGATTTTCCTGTTCAAAATCAAGACCCCTACTATAAATTGCTACTTTCATATGATTCCTTTAAAAGTCATTTCTGCTCTGTAAATATAAGCCTTGTTTGCCCAGCTGGTTAAAGCTATACTCAATTTTAAATACAAAATCGTAGATCGAAACAATGTCCATACCAAATCCATAGGTATGCAATAGGGTATTATTCAGGGTATTACTAGCAGCTGCGTTGGGCAATTTGGCATACCCCAGGTCGGTATATGCTTTCAGATAAATGCGAAAAGGAATTCGGTCGTGGGTTTTGCTTTTGAATGGGTTTTTAACTTCAAAATGAAGCATTTCGCGATGGATACTGCTTTTTAGCATGATACCCGTCATCCCATCCACTACATTATATTCTAGACCACGCATCTGAAAGTTACTGTACCCAAACATTTTTTGATCGATGTATCCATTACTGGGTGGTGATTTAACCTGGGCCATGGCTTCAAAATGCAGAAAGGATTTCTTAGCAATTGGAAAAGCAAATACTGCACGTGCATTGGCCATCCACAGATTTGTTTCCTGGTCGAGTCCGCGTTTATAAATATTACCCTGAAATAAAAATCCATCTTTTGGATATGCGTTATTATCGGCATGATAATATCGGAAGCCATAATTGAAATCGATAAACTCAAAATTTGTTCCCTGATTGGTAAAATAATTCGGATTGATTTTTAAAACGGTATCAGCAATATGTTCTTTATTATAGGAGATTCTGAAAGTATGTCGTTGCCGAATATCGGGGCGATACGAATAGGTAAAATCGAAGCGGGTTTGGGTTCTTACAAAAGCATCATCTTTTTTATAAAATAATTGCTTGTTATCGCCGGTAGCGTAATTAAGTTCTTTTTGTCCGGCATAAATAAAGCCAATATTGAAACCGCTTTTTAATTTTCGATCTGCAAAAGGCAAATCATATCGAAGTGTAATTTGTTTGGTATAGCCTGTAATGAGCCACACGTCCAGGTTATCGTTTCTGCCAGTGATATTATTTTGAATAAATTTTATGCCATAGTTTACCCTATCTAAACTTCTATGTTGCTCCACCCACCACTGATTAAAATTTCGATCTACGAGTTTGAAATATAATAGGGGAAACAGATACCAGCGTTCTTTTACATTCACTTGAATCTCTAATGTATTTCCGGTTTGTATGGGAATTAGTTCTACATCAACAAACAATGACATGTTCATTAATTGCTGCTTCGACAATTTCAATTCTGCACTGATATCTTTGATGGCAATGGCGTCGCCTTTATGAAAGGCCAATTCTCTGAGAATAATTTGGGGCTTGGTTTTTTTATTTCCTTGAACCGTTATTTTTTTAATCGTAATGGAATCGGTGCTTCCATCAGTTTTATACAATGACTCCCATTTTGAATCGATGCTATCTTTTAACGGATTAATTTGAGCATGCGTTTTTGCACATACACAAAATCCAAATAAAAAAAAGATGCCCCAATACTTCATTGCACTACCTGTTTCGAGTGGGTAAAAATAGGTGATTGCAATTATACATTTAGATAGGCCAATAAATGGTTGTAATTATCTTTTAGTTCATTGCTATATTGTTCTTCGCCAAAATAGTAGCGAACAATATATTCGTATCGTTGAAAAGTGGCAACGATGGCAGAGATTTCAATTTTATTTATTTTCAAAGTAATGATCACCAGACCCGTTTCAGGTTCGGTAAATGTATTACACTGCGTAATTAATGCATCGTTGGTTTCCACCAGTCTGCTGATTTCTCCAAATGAAAAATTTCGTTTACTGATTTCTAAAACAATGATGCCACCGGGTTCGTTGTTACCCAGAAAATTAGAAAGTCGATAGAGTAATTCTGTAATGGAAATCACGCCTAATAATTCGGATTGATCATTAATTACGGGCACTAAAGTGATCTCTTTTTCGGCAGCTAATTTTAGTGCTGTTAAAAAATGCTCTTCTCCTTTAATGGAATAAGGAAGAATATAAGCGCTTTCCGCACTGATGGATTGTTCTTCTGAAAGATCGAGCAGGTCTGACTTTGACACTAGCCCCATATATTTTTCTTCCGATAAAACGGGCAGGTGTTGCACGTCGTAATCTTCCATCAACTGCAATGCTAAGGAAGCACTATCTGTTAGATGTACCGAAGGAAAACCGGAATTAATTAATTGGGTTGCTAGCATGCTTATCTTTCTTAAGTATCAACAAAAAATAGGCCCGGCGTAATAGGTTATGGCAGTTTCTTCAGAAACGCATCCAAGATCCTATTGAATTCATCAGGTACTTCCATCATGGGTGCGTGTCCACATTTATCGATAAAATGCAGTTCACTGTTTGGAATTAATTTTTGAAATTCCTGACCCACAAAAGGAGGTGTGATGATATCGTTATTACCCCAGATTAAAAGGGTAGGTTGTTTAATTTGATTGAGTTCTTCACCCAAATTATTTCTGATGGCGCTTTTAGCAAGCGCAATAATTTTGATGACTTTAATTCTATTATTAGTGATTTCGAAAACTTCATCTACCAATTCAGTAGTGGCCATGGCCGGATCGTAGAAAGTTACTTCTGTTTTCTTTTTGATATAATCACGATCACCTCTTTTCGGATAACTATCGCCCATTCCATTTTCGAAGAGTCCGCTGCTACCTGTTAAGATTAAGGACTTAATTCTATCAGGGTGTTTGATGATGTGCACTAATGCCACATGACCGCCCAAAGAATTACCCAGTAAATGAATATTATGATAGTCTCTTAATTCAATGAATTTTTGTACGTGTTTTTCTAATCCGCCTACCGTAGTATGGAAAATATCTAAATCGAATAAAGGCAAAAGAGGAACAATTACTTTGTACGACTTTCTGAAGTGTTCTACTAGATCAGCAAAGTTGCTCAGTGCTCCAAAAAGCCCATGAAGTAATAATAAAGGTTCACCCTCTCCTTCTTCAATAAATTTAAATTTTTCCTGTTCTTTTATTTCGTACTCCATGTGTTTAATTCTTATGCAGGCAGTCGACTATCAATTTACCCAATATCTTTTATTTTTCCGCATAAACTGTTCCTTTTGTTTAATACGGTTCGTGCAAAATACAGATTTTAAGGTAAAGAAAAGCCAATAACCTCTTTACCAATCTATTACCATTGGATTCTTATTTGTTTAAGCGTCCAAAAAAATCAGACAATTCCTGAAATGCTCCTTTCAAAAATGGTAATACTTTTTCAAAAAGCGATATAAATTTCGGTCCGATGGGTTGAATATAGGCATAGGATTTTGAATCACTGATCATATAGGGTTTCAATAGATGCAGTTTATCGGCATAAAATAAAACCACACTAAAAATGCAGGCGTATAATAAGGCATAGAGCAATATACCTGCTAATCTATTCAGCCATCCCAGCATCACCAGTTCCAGGCTGCTTTCTATCAATTTGCTGCCAATCCGAACTAGTATCCAAACGGCAATCAGAATGATCAGAAAAGCCAAAAAAGGTAGCCATCCAAACGCGATATGGGTATATTCTTTAAGCCAGCCAGCCACTAAAGCAGAAAATTTAACGGCAGCGGCGAGACCTAAAAAAATGCCCACAAAAGAGAATGACGCCAATACTAATCCCTTGCGATATCCTTTAATGAGGGCAATCAGCAGTAAAATCAGAAAAAGGATATCAATTAGCATGATTGGTTATTTTACTAACCTAATAATGCTTTAACCGTGGCAGATATTGCTTTACCCTCTGCTTTTCCGGCTAATTGTTTGGAAGCCACGCCCATTACTTTGCCCATATCCTGGGGTCCGGTAGCGCCAACTGTTGCAATAATGGCCTTCACTGCTTCTTCCAATTCAGCAGCAGTCATTTGTTGCGGAAGGAATTTTTCGATTACGGCGATTTCTTCAGATTCTTTCTGAGCGAGGTCGGGGCGATTTTGAGTTTGGTATATTTCCAGGCTGTCTTTGCGCGACTTTACGAGTTTCTGCAAGATTTTGATCTCACCGTCAGCGGTAACGATGCCGTTAGCGCCGGGGTCGGTTTTAGCCTTAATAATTTCTGCTTTGATAGCGCGTAAGCCTCTTAGAAGCCCTTCGTCTTTGGCTTTCATCGCGTCTTTCATTTGACTCATTACATTTTCTTCTAAGCTCATAATATGCTATTTATTTTCTTTCACTTGAGAATCGCGGAATTTCTGGTAGAAATCCTTGGCGTTTTGTTTCATTTGATTCACCAGTTCCTGGTTTTGGGTGGCGCGCATAAAAGTGTCGGCCATGCCCATGAAGGTCTGGTAGTAGAAGTCGGCCATTTCGTCGACCATCATGTCTTTTGTCCAGAGGTCGATGCGCAGTGCGGCTTTTTCCTGTGCGTCCCAGAAAGCCACCATCATCGATTTTGCGGGTTGCATCATATCGGCGGTACTATCTGTGGCCGACCAGTTAATTTGTTCGGGCACTTTTTGTTCATCCAGTTGAATATCAATCGTAATGGTTGATTTGCTCATAGTTATTTCTTGTAAAGTGGGTGTAAAACTACGATTTATTCGTAGAAGATGCGGGGTGGGTGTTTTCAAAATAAGTTTCAATAATTAAGAAAAAAATTATGAAACAAGAAACTTTAATACACTTGACTTAAACCAATTAGGAGGGTTATTAACTTTTAATTGAAGTCGTCCATTCGACATTTCTGCAATGAGTTCATGTTCTTTACCTGAATTATCAAATAGAAAAGCCCTATCACAGTATTTTAAAGCGGGATATAAATTTTTTAGGGTTTGTGGATATCGAGACTTGATTTTATCAATGTTAACTTTATGACCGCCTTTATTAATTCTATCTTTTACCCTTTCAATATTAATTTCTGGGGCATCCGTACAAACAAAATATAGGTATGTTTTATACCCATTCTTTTGGGCAACTTTAAGTTCTTTAATTTTTGAAGAATGACTCATTACCGTTTCATAAGAGAACGATTTACCTGTCTTTAATAACATTGAGCGGATAAAAGCTGCTACAAAAGAAGCTTCATAACTATGGGTTTTGTTAGATTTGTCAACTAAACAATTTTCAATCACCTGAAGATTAATAGCATGTTTATTTTCATTAGCTTTTGAAATCAAAGATTTTGCATCTGCTGTTTTTTTGAATTTTTCAAGATCATTCTCGGTGGCTGTTATACCATATAATTGCAAATCAATATATCCTGTTAGTGCTAATTTAATTTCTAATTCATCTGCATTGATAAATGGAATTTGGCTAAAATAGCTTTTAACCTCCTGAAAAAGTGTGCTTTTCCCAGAACCATTTGGTCCAGCGAAAATCCGAATTTTTTTATTTATTGACATTAAATATCATGCCCTTTTTTAATTGCAAATGATGTTTTGAAGCTTGTGGAGTTTCTGCTAGTTTAATCAAAATTGTTTTTTTTCCGTTGGGTTTTTCTTTGTAAATCACCCTGTCTTTCATATAGGTTATTTCTAAACCTAGTGCTTTAGATGCCCGAATTGCATTAGATGCACTCTTCCTACCAGCATTTATAAGTTGCTTTGCCTCCATGGAATTGGAGATATTTCCCAGCGTTTTTCTTTTTCTAATAATTGGAGTAGCCATAATAAAATCTGCATTGTAAACTTACTATTAAGTTACGTTTATTAAATAATTCTGGCATTAATTCTTGGATTTTTTTAAACTTAAACAAACCCTGATCCAATTAAACTCAACTACAGACCTAAGCTTTTTCAAGAAAAAGCAAAAGAATTTAGTTAATCTATTAAAAACAGGAATACAATCCTAAAATTCATATGAATTTTAGGATTACGGTTTGGATCATTTAGAAAAAATTATATGTAGTGAATTTATTGTTGAACTGTTTTTAGGATTGCGTTCCAGACCAATTCGGCGGTTTTATCCCAGCTAAATTCGGCGGCGCGTAGCTTGCCTTTTTGGACGAGTTCGTCGCGAAGGGATTCGTCTTTGTAGATGGCGAGCATTTGTTTGGCGATGGCGTCAGGGTCGTTCGGATCTGCAAAAAGGGCAGCATCTCCTGCTGCTTCGGGCATGCTGCTGGTATTGGAGCAGATCACGGGGGTGCCGGATTGCATGGCTTCTAGAATGGGAAGGCCGAAACCTTCGAAGAAGGAAGGGTATACCAGGGCGTAGGCCGACGCGGTAATTTTGGCGAGTTCATCGTCGGAAACGTATTTCAGCAAAACAAGGTCATCCCGGTATTTATAGGTTTTCAATTTTTCGATGAGCCCTTCGTATTGCCACGCAAGGCGACCGGCCACGAGTAGTTTCATATTGCTTTTCTGCCATTTTTTAAAGAGGGAGAAAGCTTTGAGCAGGTTCATCAGGTTTTTGCGGGGGTGGATACCGCCCACAAAAAGGAAATATTCGCGACCATCGGCGTAGCCAGATTTGATGGCGTCTTTTTCGGCCCAGTGGATATTATGAAAAATGGGGCGGGCGGCGCCACTTGCCACAGAGATCTTATCTGCTGAGATAGGATAATATGACAGTATATCTTTTTTAGAGAATTCCGAAACGGTGAGTATTTGCCGGGCTTTTTGCAGGAATCGAGGGGTGCCCCACTGATAGTAGAAGCGCTGGTGCCAGGATACTTGTTTGGGGAAATGTTTAAAGGAAATATCGTGCACGAATAAGAGCTGGGGCACGGAGCTTGTTAGGCTGCAGAAGCCGTAGGGTTGCACCCATACATCAGCTTTGAGGCGGCGGACTTCCCCTGCCGCGGCGAGATCGTACCAGTATTTAAAGGCGAATACGTGCCGCGCAGCGGG
>JBAXHC010000069.1:0-16893 GCA_037139075.1 Bacteroidota bacterium | reverse complement strand
TGTTTTAAAACGATTGCAACATATGTTATTATTAGGTATAGATATTGGAACATCCTCCATTAAAGTGGCGGTAGTAGATGCCGCTTCACAAAAAATCATTTGTACTGTTCAATATCCCGAAACAGAAACTCCCATTATTGCACTGCAAAAAGGTTGGGCTGAGCAATCGCCTGATGATTGGTGGAAGCACACTAAGCTTGCCATTCAAAAAGCGAATGCTGAAAAAAAATACGATCCAAAAGAAATTGGAGCCATCGGTATTGCATATCAAATGCACGGATTGGTTTGTGTAGATAAGAATCAAAACCTTTTATACAATAGTATTATTTGGTGCGATAGCAGGGCTGTATCAATAGGTAATGAAGCATTTAATAAATTAGGCGCAGATTATTGTTTATCTCATTTGTTAAATTCTCCAGGGAATTTTACGGCTTCTAAACTAGCCTGGTTAAAGGCTAATGAACCTGAAGTATTTGCAAAGATTGATAAGATCATGTTGCCCGGCGATTATATCGCGATGCAATTTTCTGGCAAAGCAACAACAAGTATCTCTTCATTGAGTGAGGGCATGTTCTGGGATTTTAAAACCAATAGTCTTTCTGAAGCATTATTTCAATACTATGGTTTTGAGAAGAGCCTGATTCCTGAAATCAAAGATGTGTTTACCAATCATGGTGAACTAAGTAACAGTATTGCTGCTGAACTTTCTTTAAAAGCAGGGATCCCCGTAACTTATAAAGCGGGCGACCAACCCAACAACGCACTTTCATTAAACGTTTTCGAACCAGGAGAAGTTGCGGCAACTGCCGGAACTTCGGGCGTCATATATGGAGTGAGTGATCAATTAAAATTTGATCCACTTTCCAGAGTAAACAGTTTTGCACATGTGAATCATTCTGATCATTTAAATAGGATTGGAATTTTACTTTGTATCAATGGAACAGGAATTCTGAACAGCTGGGTGAAGAAGATGGCCGGCGCTGGTTTGTCCTATAACGAAATCAATGATGCTGCAGCAACCATCAGTGCAGGTTCAAATGGATTGAAGATGCTACCCTTCGGTAATGGCGCAGAACGCATGCTGGAAAACAAAACAGTAAATGCGCATATCAATAATATTGATTTAAATATGCATAGTGCTGCACATATTTTCAGAGCTGCTCAGGAAAGTATTGCATTTGCATTCAGATATGGATTAGATATTTTAAAAGAAAATGGAACTACCCCAACAGTAATTCGTGCAGGAAAAGCAAACATGTTTCAAAGCAGGGTTTTCCAACAGGCATTTGTGGATGTTACCAATGTGCCTGTTGAATTATATCAAACAGATGGAAGTGTAGGAGCAGCCATTGGAGCTGGTATTGGCATTGGTGTTTACGCATCATCAAAGGAAGCATTTAGTATCAATGAACCATTGGAAGTTATTGAACCAAAAAATGCAAACACTTATGAAGCATTATATGCAGAATGGAAATCTTATCTGGAAAAACAATTATAATCATACATTTTTATCAAACAATAAATTAGAATTATGTCAGTCGTTACAGGATCTACTAGTTATTTTCCAACCATTGGAAAAATAAAATTTGAAGGACAGGGTACAGATAACCCACTTGCATATGCATGGTATGATGAAACCAGAGTTGTGGCAGGAAAGCCAATGAAAGAGTGGCTGAGATTTGCAGTTGCATATTGGCATAGTTTTGTGGGTAATGGTGGCGACCCCTTCGGTGAGCCCACACATATCTATCCCTGGAATGCCAATGCAGATGCAGTGTCCAGAGCAAAAGACAAAGCTGATGCGGCTTTTGAATTCATTACAAAATTAGGTCTTCCATATTATTGCTTTCATGATGTTGATGTGGTAGATTATACCAATGACGTAATCGACAATGAAAAAAGATTGGCTGCAGTTACCGCTTATTTAAAAGAAAAGCAGGATGCTAGTGGCGTTAAATTATTATGGGGTACTGCTAATTTATTTTCTAATCGCAGATACATGAATGGGGCTTCTACCAATCCAGATTTTAATGTTCTTGCACATGGTGGTGCGCAAGTAAAAGCTGCATTAGATGCTACAATTGCATTGGGTGGTGAGAACTATGTGTTCTGGGGTGGACGTGAAGGATATATGAGTTTGCTGAATACTAATATGAGAAAAGAGAAAGAACATCTTGCTCGTTTCTTACATACAGCTAAAGACTATGCGCGCAAACAAGGTTTCAAAGGAACTTTCTTTATTGAACCTAAACCTTGTGAGCCTAGTAAACACCAGTACGATTATGATGTAGAAACTGTAATCGGTTTCTTACGTCAGTATGATCTATTGAATGATTTTAAATTGAATATTGAAGTAAACCACGCTACACTTGCTGGACATACTTTCCAACACGAATTGCAAGTAGCAGTGGATGCTGGTTTATTAGGTAGCATGGATGCGAATAGAGGTGATTATCAGAATGGATGGGACACTGATCAGTTCCCTACCAATATCAATGAAATAGTAGAAGCGATGTTAATTATTGTGGAAGCTGGTGGTTTTGCTGGTGGCGGAATTAATTTCGATGCGAAACGCAGAAGAAACTCTACCGACTCAGCTGATCTATTCCACGCACATATTGGTGGTATTGATACTTTTGCCAGAGCTTTAATTGTTGCAGATAATATTTTACAAAAATCTGAGTACAAAAAACTAAGAGCCGATCGTTATGCTTCTTATAATGATGGAAATGGTAAAGCATTTGAAGAAGGAAAATTAAGTCTAGAAGATCTTAGAAATCTGGCAGTTGCTAACGGTGAGCCAGCAGTTGTAAGTGGCAAACAGGAATATCTGGAGAATTTGATTAATAGATATATTTAATTAAATAAACTTAAAGCACCCCTCCTGCCGCTTGCGGATAGGAGGGGAAGGCCGAGCGACTGAGCGATGGCCGGGGTGGTTGCTCTCTTAAACAAACATGGATGATTGTCTAATTGAAAACCACCCCGCCGTATGCCGCATTCGCGTCATCGGCTGCCCCTCCTATGCGCAAGCGCACATGAGGGGTACTCTTTTTTTTTATATTAACTTACAAGCTCCCACTTTTCACTTTTCACTTTTCACTTTTCACTTTTTACTTTTTACTTTTTATTTTTTCCTCAACTTTCATCACCCTCATATTTCTAAATCTCACCACATCTCCATGTCCTAAGAAACCAATATGTCCAGTTGTTCTTAATAAACCTGGATGTTCTTTTTGATCCAAAGTTCCGTTCTTTGAAGCTTCTTTAATGTCTCCATCTACAATAACAGTTCCATTTAAAGTGACTTTTATTTTACTTCCTTTAACACTGATCTCTTCTTTGTTCCATTCGCCAGTAGGCAATAAAAAACCGCGTTTAGCTGGTATTACACCATACACAGAACCATGATATTGATACTCGTGTAAATCTTTATACATGGGGTGTTCACTATCCAGTACCTGTATTTCCATTCCCACATAAGCCGCATCACCTTCTAAAGGAGCGCGGATACCAATACCATTATTAGCACCAGGTGTTAACTGAAATTCAAAGCGATATACAAAATTAGCATACTCATCTTTAGTATATAAATTTCCACCGCCCTGTGCATCTGGATTCACTTCTACAACTGCATCTTTTACAATATAGCCTGTAGTATTACCAGTCCATTGATCCAAATTAGTTCCATCAAATAATGAAATGAATCCTTGCTTTTTTTCATCATCTGAAATGCTAGTTGGTTCCTTGGAAGGCAACTCTCTTAAATAGATATTTCTATACGCTACATAAGTTCCATGTGCTTGTAATTCGATTTGTTCTTTTGAAAAAATCGGAAGGCTTTTATCCCAATAGTTTTCTAATGTGATATTGTCTGTTACTAAAACACCATTTAAATAAACAGTCACTTTCTCCCCTTTCATAATGATGTGAAAGTTATTCCACTCTCCGATTTTATTATCTGCCACCACTAATGGTTTGCTTACATTCTTCTGGTTATTATACAAACCACCTGATCCAACCTGAGCTCCAACTTCTACTCTACTTGTATCCCAAATTTGAACCTGTGGAGTTCCTCTTAAATAAATTCCAGCATCCCCTTGAGCAGTAATTTTCCAATCCACAAACATTTCAAAATCGCCATATTGTTTTACTGTTGCTAGATTTTCACCATGACCAGTGAAGATGAGTAATCCGTCTTTCACAATCCAATCGCCCTTGGTTTTTTCATTCGCTTTTGCTTGTTCTATTTTCAAAACAGAGTCGCCCATTTTTGCTCTGCTAATTGGGTTGCCCACTAAAGCTTTCCAACCGGTCAAGTCAGTACCATTAAACAAATTATTATACCCATAATCAAAAGGCATTTTCTTTAATAACTTATTTAATCCTGTAACCATCAAAGCACTGTCTTCACCTTTAATCAAGGGCAATGCTTTTTCTAAAGTTTCCCTAACAATTGGCCCTTTGATAGATTCATCAGTTAAAGCCAATCGAGCTAGTACGATGGCTGCATCTTTACCACAAACCGGATCATTTAAATATTTGCTCGCTAACATAAATGAAGCAATTCCCGGGACTCTGGAAACTCTATTCAAAAATTGTTTGATCGTGAGTGGGTTTACTTTTGCTTCTAATAAATCCTGTGCCAACAAAAGCTGTTGTGTAGCATTTTGATTGGAAGCATAAAAAGGATCCGTTTGCTGTTTCAAATCTGGATGAGGCAATGCAGTTAAGTATTGTGATACAATAGCCCCCTCTGTTAATTGATTCAGTTCAGTTTGAATATAGGTCTTTGCATATTCTGTTTTAACTTGTTTAAGCCCCTTACTCAAGTTCAGTTTAGTTGCTTGCTTTTGTTCTGCTGATAAAGAAGTTGAATTTACAAATGCATGCAAAGCATAGGTTGCTTTTAATTTTAAGGAATCATCATCCAGCATATTGTAAAATGATTTCCAATCCGACTTGTCCCATGATTTCATTGCTGCAAGGGCAGCATCTACTTCTTTTGGATGTTGGTAAGGAAAGGGCTGAATGGTTTCAGATACTTTGGTTATCGAATTTTGTGCAGACAACTGCAAAACAGAAAACGATAAGATCAATAATACGCTGCAAAATTTTTTCATGTTATCTATTTATACTAAATGCATTAATTTTTTGAAGGATTAAATATGCCATGGTCCGCGCATAGGTGGATTGATCATATAATTAGCTTCTACATCATCAATAAATTCCTGACGTTCTGGATCAAATTTTAAAGAGCGACCGAGTTGCAAAGCAATCTTTCCCATATTGATGATGGTACATGATCTGAAACCATTTTTCTCGTTCAAAGCAAATGGTGTTCTATATTTTACCGAATCCAAGAAATTAGTTACTTGTGGAGCAGGATCAGGCATCATCGCCAATTTTTCTTTTAGATTTGGAATGGTTGATTTAAATCCCGCGAACAATTTCCCATTAGGTCCTTCTATATATGCAGCATTAGGATCTTTCGCTTCCCCATCCAAAATAATTTTACAACCATCCGCATAAGTGAAGGTCAATTTTCTGAAAGTACCACAAGCATCAGGGTGTTGTTGTTCTGCATCTACTTCCACAAGTACAGGACTTGTATCATCTTTACCTAAGAAGTATTGAATAGGATCGATATAGTGTTGACCCATATCGCCTAATCCACCTCCATCATAATCCCAATAACCTCTAAAGGTCTGGTGAACTCTGTGTGCGTTATAAGGTTTGAATGGAGCCGGTCCCAGCCAACGATCGTAATCTAGTTCTGCAGGAACTGGTTGTGTTTCTAATTTTGTTTTTCCAACCCAATAAAATTTCCAATCAAAACCTGTGGTTTTACTAACTGTTACGGTTAATGGCCAACCCAATAAACCAGACTCCACCAATTTTTTAATGGGGCGAACAGTTGTGTTCATACCATAAAAATTATCTTCAAAGCGGAACCAGGTATTTAAGCGAAACATTTTCTGGTATTGTGTAATAGCTTCTACCACTGCTTTTCCTTCACCAATGGTTCTGGTCATTGGTTTTTCGCACCAAATATCTTTTCCTGCTTTTGCTGCCTCAATAGCCATGATTGCATGCCAATGAGGTGGAGTAGCGATATGTACAATATCTACTTCCGGCAATGCTATCAATTCGCGATGATCGTGAAAGGTTTTAACCCCTCCCCCAATAGTATTCGCTACTTCAGTCAAATGATTTTTATCAACATCACAAATAGCAACTACTCTGGTGCCGGCATAAGGTATATGACCGCGTCCCATACCACCCACACCAATTATTCCTTTCGTTAATTGATCACTCGGAGCGAGGAACCCTCTTCCGAGAACATGCCTTGGCACTATGGTAAATCCAGCCAATACGGCTGCCGTGTTTCTAATAAACCGGCGACGACTATTTTTTTTAGCGTTATTCATATCTGCAAATTGTTAGGGAAGTAAGTTAATATAAAAACTGTTTCCCTTATATAATTTTTGATATGAAATCAACAAACTAAGATCCAATGAAAGAATGACTAATCCACCACATCCCATTCCATCACCTCATCGTGTTCAACCAATTTCTTTTTCTTTTCTTTGAACATCACCAATAATGGAATCAATAGAAGGAAGAAGAACCCTAAGTACACAAATAAGTCTTTGTATGTAAGAAAAGTGGCCTGTACATATATATTTCTTGCAATAATGCCATAAGCCCCTTTTGTGGCCGAAGCGATATCGTATCCCTTACTCACAAAAGCACCAGTCAACATTTTAACCCGATCTAAGGTTTCGGGTTGAATGGCATTTATATTGTCGTTCAGTGCTTCATAATGACGATAAGTATCTGTGCTGATATAGGTAGTGATCATTGCAATACCGATACTACCTCCTAATTGTCGCACCATATTACTCAATGCTGTACCCTGTGGTATTTCAGCACCTTTCAAATTTGCCAATGAAATAGTTGTTAGAGGAATAAAAATTAGTCCCATTGCTAAACCACGAATAATCAATGGCCAGAAAAAGTCTGCTTCTCCAATTTGAGTATTCAATTGCGACATACCATAACTAAAAACAAAAAATAAAACCAGTCCAACCCCAGCATAGATAGCAGGATGTATATATTTTTTCTTCAGCAATGTACCCACTACTGGCATCATAATAGCAGTAGCAATACTTCCTGGCAACATGATCAATCCCGTTTGCATGGCTGTAAATCCAAGTAATCCCTGACAAAAAATGGGAATCACCAAAGTTGTTCCATATAATCCAAAACCGAGCACAAAATTAAAAACGGTTCCCGTTGTGAATGATCGATTATTAAACAGACGAAGATTTACAATGGGATTCGTTTTTCGCAATTCGCGGACAACAAAAATCACACCAGACAGTACTGCAAGAATAGCAAGAATAGTAATATATCGAGCTTCAAACCAATCTTCACTCTGTCCTTTTTCCAGCACAATTTGTAAAGAACCAATGGCGGCTACCAGCATGATTAGGGCAAACCAATCCATCTTGGGGGCGACGACTTTATGCCGCGACTCCTGCACATACATTAATGTGAGCACCGTTGCTAAAATACCAAATGGAACATTGATATAAAATACCCATTGCCAGTTCATATTATCAGTGATATATCCACCCAGTGTAGGGCCAAGGGCAGGACCAAGAATTACACCTAATCCGTAAATGGCATTAGCTAAACCAATCTCTTCTTTTGGAAATGTTTCAATTAGGATTGCTTGTGCAGTAGATAATAATCCACCTCCGCCAATTCCTTGAATCACTCGAAAAAATACAAGTTCCCAAACATTGGTAGACATGCCACAAAGCACAGAAGCGATGGTGAAAAGAACAATGGATCCGGCAAAATAATATTTACGACCAAACTTGCTGCTCATCCAACCGGAAAGGGTAATCATAATAACATTCGACACCGCATAGCCGGTAATTACCCAGCCAATCTCTTCAAATGTAGCTCCCAAATTTCCCATCATTTGCGTGAGTGATACATTCACAATTGAGGTATCAATCAATTGCAAAAGGGCAGCCGAGATTACCGTAAATATGACGATTATTTTATCTGATGAAAATTTAGCCATCGAATTATTTTAAATATTATGCTTTAATTCCATCCCACATCAGATTGAATAAATCTTCCATTGATGATTTTGTAATTTTCTTTTCACTATATACACTGTGCTTCACATACTCGTTGATCCCGCTGACCATAAAAATGAGCAGTAAGAATGCGTCTAAGTTTTTTAATTGCTTTTCTTCCTTACCTCTTTCAACCAATTTATAAAGTGGCTGAATCATTTTTTTTGTAAACTCTTTTGTTGTTTCAGTGATAAATGGTGAATGATAACATTGATCCATAAATACTGATTCTTTAAAATGATTCATTCTAAATTCTAAGAGATTAAACCAGATTCTTCTAATTCCCTGTACAAAGGGCTGTGTAGCATCGTAATCTTTAAAATAAATATCAACTGAGGATTTTCTACACTGCGTAAATAATTCGTTGATCAATTTTTCTTTGCTTTCGAAATAGATATAAAGCGTTCCAGTGGCGATTTTTGCAGCACTGGCGATTTCACTCATGGTAATACCCGCTAGGCCTTTCTCTTTCACTAAAACTAAAGTGGCCTGAAAAATCTGATCTATCTTATGTTCGTCACGAGGTTTCACAAAGCAAATAAATGAATAAATATTCATTTATAAAATTAAAAAGAGTTTATAGTATAGCATTTTCAGCTTGTTTTAATGTAAAGGGATAGCAGAATTTCAATAACTTACGCATCAAAATAGGTTCTAATGAAGTTGCACTTTCTTGAAATAAGTATAGCATTTTTTAAAGAGGGATATCCTAATATCATTCTTAGAGCAGTCTCAGTGTATCTTTTTATGATAATTGCTATTCGAATATTTGGCAAGAAAGAATTAGCGCAGTTATCAGTCATTGACTTAGTATTTATCTTACTAATCAGTAATGCTGTGCAAAATGCAATGATTGGACCAGACACTTCTTTAGATGGGGGGCTTGTAGCTGCTGGCGCATTGTTTCTGGCCAATTATACTTTAAAACGTCTACTCTATAAGAATAAAAAAATTAGCGAATTTGTACAGGGTGAGTCACTATTACTAATTTATAAAGGGATCCCCAATATGGATAACTGTGAAAAAGCTGAAATTACAATTGAAGAACTGGAAGCAGCGGCAAGAGAACATGGCTCAAAAGACATACAAAGCGTAGATCTTGCCATGTTAGAAATTGATGGTAATATTAGTATTATCAGCAGTGACTTTCAGAAGAAAGGTCAATATTCCCATCCTAGAAAACACAAGTTCAAAGGCCGTTTGAACCAAAATTAATTCCTATTTAACAGTAAGGCCTCTATGATGTGTTTTAAGGAAATTATTATGCCCTTTTACAACGAAATATACATATGCTATTATAAATGCTTCGAACACAAAAAAGTCGCCAAAAAATTGGCCGATCGAAAATTCCATTGGGGTAGGTTTTGTATAAAATTAAATACAAATCCCAAAAATACATATCACTTTTTATACACAAAATGAAAGGCTGCTATTGGTGCACAGTCTTTTTTACAAATAAAAGCCTAGCCTGCATAAGCGTGGCAATGGCCTGAATAGAACCCATTATTATAAATAGGATTTGAAAAGAAATATAATAAGTAATGAGACCACCAATAGCCACTGCAATCCCTGTTACAAAATGAGTATGCCCAGTTGCAAGCCCCCACAGAGATGTATTATTCTTTCCCTCTAAGTCATTGGCAAAAAGAGAGTCCCAAATAGGGGTACTTAGCGATTCAGCAATTCCTAATCCAATCTGAACCAGAAATAAAGACATAACACTATTTACCATTAAATATGAAAATGTAAAAATGGTGTTCAGGGCATAACCCAGAATCATTACTTCTTCCTGGTATTTAGAATTCTGCAATGCTCTTCCCACAAAAAAATACATCAAGCCAGTTACTATTAAATAAGCCGACCATGCCCAGGTAATGTCTAACAAATCTCCACCAACTTTTTGGGTAAATACAGCGAATAATGGACCAAATAGACCTTCTCCAAAGTACCAAAGACTGGAAGCAACTAATAATATTTTTACCGTCTTTGTGATATCCTATTTATTTAAAACTATTACGTCCTTCCCCTTTAATCAATCCCCTACAATTAGCAGCTCCACATAGGCAATTAAAAGGCTCTGCATTTTCATCCAGAAAAGTGGCATAATCTAAAGTTAGCTCTTCTTCAGGCGGTATCTGTTTTTTAGCAATAATATTAAGTCCATCAAATGCTGTATTTGCATTACAGCTATGATTTTGAGGTGCCCAATCCTGAGGTAGGAAACTCCATAACAGAAATACTTCTTTACCTAAAGGATAAGCGTAACGTTTAAAAGTTAACTGCTCTTCCTCATTCCAGTTTTCTGCAACCCATTTTTTTGTAACAATTCTCTGCGACATTTCTTCACCTTTAAAGATCAGGTCGCCGGGTTGTAAGGCTTTTGTTGCATAGATTCCAAAACCCGAGATCGCATTATTACGTACCACATAACTTTTTTTCTTTCTTTCGTAACGGGCAATCCCTTCATTGATGATATGTTGTAAAAACGCCCTTTGTCCTATCCCATCAAATTGAAGGATATAATCTGCACTTCCTTCATACCCATTTTCGTAAAAAACAGAGCAGGTAAAATTTATTTCTAAGAAAAACAATTCACCATTTTCATTCATACGAAAATCCAAGCGGGCATATCCTACGCCGCCAAATGAATGAAATATTTTTTTTGCAGCAGTTCTCAATCGTTGATCCAATGCTTTGTCTTCAACAGGAATATTAGCATCTGTGTGTAGTTCGGAAGTTTTTAGTGCATAGGTCTTGAAAGAATTTCCTTTTGGAAAAATAAATTCAACTGGTTGAAAAGCCGTTGCAGTTTTACCATCTGCATTGGCTGCAATTAATACTGTAAACTCTCTGCCATCAATATATTCTTCCACTAATAATTCACTATACTCAGGAAAAATTGCTGTTGCTTTTTTTTGTAACTCAACAATATCAGTTACGAGTGAGTACTCATCAATTCCTAAACTATCCCCAGCTTTGGAGGGCTTTACAAACAGTGGAAACTGAAGATTGTGTATTAATTCTTTTAAATCAGACTGTGCATTCACCAAACAATAGGCAGGAGTTTTAACCTGTTCATAATAGGCAACCAGTTTCATAATTTCTTTACTTGGATCGTATAAGAGAGACGTAGGACCAGTAAAAGGAAGGTTTAATAATTCCAAAGAATAAATCACATCTATTCCGGGTACTTCCCATTCCAAATATGCCTCACAAAGATTCACGAAAATATCATAACCCTTTGTTCCTAATTCTTTGAGTTGTTTATAGGTAATTAGTTTATTCAGGAAAATGGTATCCACTTCATGCTCTGGTAACAATGCTGCCAAATTTCTGGGAGGATCATAATTCTGATAATCAACATTTGTTGTAGAATAATCAGGCAGTAACACACAAATCTTCATGATGGAATTGGCATTAATATTTTTCTCAAAATAGTTTCTTCTAAAATAGAGGTAATTAAATGGGTGAAGCTGGTGTTACTTACCCTAAGAATAGCACCAATGGATGTAAAATCTTCATCCTCACTAATTCCGCATTGAGCGTTTACTTCTAATACAAACATTTTTTTGGTATGGCGATCCATGCGAATATCCACTCTTGCATAACCGGTTCCCTTACAAGCTACGAATGCCTCCCAGGAAAGTTTTTTAATGGCGTCTATTAAGGAAGCATCGGGTTGTTGATATTCATAAAAGAAATCATCATTAGGCATCGGGGTTTCCTCATCATAAATTTCCCAAAGACGCTCAAAGGATAAGAACTTTTCATGTTCAGGTAGCGATTCATGAAACACACGTTCCACTGGTGTAAATATGATGGCCCTATTGGGGCAATCATAGTTACCAGTTATAAAAACTGTAAATTCTGGACCTTCAATAAATGACTCGGCAATAATTCCATCAGCAGTTAATGACCAACCCCGATAGCCGTTTTGCATTTTTTGAATCTGTTCATAAAAATCATTCAAATTAGTTACCACATTTTTAATCCCAATACCCATACTCCCCCCGCTTACTGCAGGTTTTATGATGATGGGAGTACCCAGCTCTTCAAAAATAGTACTTAGGCTATTTTGATTCCCATTAATTGATCTCCAGGCTGCTGTTGAAACAGCATGCTGATCGAAAGCAAGTTTCATGGGTATTTTAGAAGTTGTGATATCATAAAAAAAGGCATCTGCCCCTGTATAGCAAATGCCTTTTTCTTCTAAATAATGGATCACTGATATGCCAGGAGTATCGTTTATCTCATCACCATCGCACAAATTCAGAACCAACTGGTTGTTTCGCTGATTGAACTCTGAGATATTATCAATAACAGTTTTATAATCATTTAAAGTTACAGGTTGCCATTGCCAATCGATTTTCAACTCCTGAAAGACCTTCGTATACTCCGCAATGCTTTGCGTATAGTCGTAATAATAATCGATATTACTATCATTTGTAATTAAATGAGGGGCCAGAATCCATATTTTATAGCTCGATAACTTCAAAGGCATAAAAGGAAATGAAATATTAATGATTAAGTAATCAAAAATTAATCAAGGTTTTGCATTCAAAAAAATAAAATTCGATTTATTAAGGCTTTTTGTAAAGGATGTCAATAAATCTTTTTCTAAGTCTTAAAATCCTTTTTATAATTTCTTTAAAATGGCACCCTCTGTTTTGATGAAACTTGATAATTATCATCATTTTTTCGGTTGATCTGAATAACTTTACTTGCTTCCATCTGAGTAGTTAATAGTTCTTTTGCCAACCTATAAAATCGATTTATGTATTTTAAAAAAAATAAGCTTTCGTTATTTTGTTCCCTCCTTTTCTTATTGATTCAATTATCAACTTGGGCACAGCAGACAACCAACTTTGACGATCAATGGAAATTCAATTTTGGGAATACTTCAGATCCCTCTAAAGATTTTAAATATGGTGTTGCCAATATTTTTTCAAAGTCAGGTGGGGCATTTGAAACTGCTATCGATCCTAATTTTGTAGATAGTAATTGGACCACTTTAAATCTTCCCCATGATTGGGCCATAGAAGTACCTTTTGCTAATAATCCCAATTTTGATGTGGAGTCGCATGGCTTCAGAAAAGTGGGTGGCTTATTTCCTGAAACTAGCATTGGTTGGTATCGCAAACATTTTAAAGTTGCAAAGTCTGATTCCGGCAACCGTTTTCAATTACAGTTTGATGGAATTTTTAGGAATGCCACTATCTGGGTAAATGGAATTTATACTGGCAATAACCTCAGTGGCTATTTAGGAGTGAATTATGATATTACTGATTTTATTAACTATGAAAGAGAAAACGTAATTACAGTTCGTGTAGATGCCACTCAATATGAAGGATGGTTTTATGAAGGTGCCGGAATATACAGACATGTATGGTTTAAAAAGTTGAATAATCTACATATTGTTAATGATGGTGTATTTGTTTATGCCAGTATAAAAGGAAAAGAGGCAGTGGTAAGTGTGGAAACCAATATTGAAAATAAAAATTTCAATGCTGCTAACGGAATTTTACAAACCTATCTCACCGATCGGAATGGCAATAAAATAGCATCAGCTGCTCCCCTGAACCTTTTTCTTTCTTCCAGAACAGATCAACACCTTAAACAAACCCTTTCTTTAAAAAATCCTCATTTATGGAATCTAGACAGCCCTTATTTATATAGAGTTGTTTCTGAAATTAAAATCGGAGATAAAATCATTGATCAACAAATTCATCGATTTGGAGTGCGAAGTCTTCGATTTGATGCTAACGAAGGATTTTTTCTAAATGGAAATCATGTAAAAATAAAAGGCACCAATAACCATCAAGACCATGCCGGAATTGGATCTGCATTGCCCGATGCGATGCAATATTATCGCATAGATCTTTTAAAGAAAATGGGTAGCAATGCCTATCGCACCAGCCATAATGCACCTACCCCAGAACTGCTGGATGCTTGTGATAGTTTGGGCATGCTGGTTTTAGACGAGCAACGATTATTAAATAGCAGCAACGAATATATAGAGCAGTTAGAAAGATTAATCAAACGCGATCGAAATCATCCTTCTGTATTTCTATGGTCTATCGGCAATGAAGAAGGATGGATACAAACCACTTCTATCGGTAAAAGAATTGCACAAACTTTATTAGCAAAACAAATAGAATTGGATCCCACCAGAACCAGTACCTATGCGGCTGATCTTCCCAATTATTTTAAAGGAGTAAATGAAGTAATTCCCATCAGAGGATTTAATTATCGTCATGATGCAGTTGCAGCTTACCATCAGGATCATCCCAAACAACCTGTTATTGGCACTGAAATGGGAAGTACTGTAACCACAAGGGGGATTTATGAAAAAGATTCCATTAAAGCCTATGTGCCTGATCAAGATATTATTGCTCCATGGTGGGCAAGTAGAGCAGAAGCATGGTGGAAAGTGGCAGCAGTTAATAATTATTGGATCGGTGGATTTGTGTGGACTGGCTTTGATTATAGAGGAGAACCTACTCCCTACAAGTGGCCCAATATCAGTTCGCATTTTGGCATCATGGATGTATGTGGTTTTCCTAAAAATATATATTACTACTATCAAAGTTGGTGGACCGATAAAGATGTGCTTCACATTTCACCACATTGGAATTGGAAAGGAAAAGAAGGAAAACCTATTGATGTTTGGGTAAATACCAATGCAGATAATGTGGAGTTATTCTTGAATGGAAAAAGTTTGGGTAAAAAAGAGATGCCCAGAAATAGTCATTTGCAATGGTCTGTAAATTATGAACCGGGCAAATTAGAAGCTATCGCGTATAAGAAAGGGAAAAAATTAATAAGCTTTGTTGAAACCACTAAAGAAGCGGCAAAGCTTTTATTAGAACCTACCAAAACACATTTATTAGCAGATGGAAAAGATATATCTATCATTAATATTACCGTGTTGGATAAAGATGGACGCGAAGTTCCTGATGCGAATAAGATGATTGACTTTAAATTGTTTGGTGATGCCAAAATAATTGGTGTTGGCAATGGCGACCCTAGCAGTCACCAAGCCGATTTTTGTAAAGATGGTAAATGGCAAAGGTCTAGTTTCAATGGAAAATGCCAGGTAATTATTCAATCTGGCAAAACAAAGGGGAAACATCGCTTTGAGGCGCTTTTAGATGGATTATACCTAACCTCTTTAGATTTAGAAAGCCAATAATAGGAAATAGTTATACAGAAGGTTTTGTATTCTAGTTGTAAATGGATTTCTTTGCTCCCACAAAGAAATCCATTTTTCATTTAATGCACCCACTTGCAAGAAGAAACTACACATCATCATTCTGATAAGTTTACACCCTATCAGGTACTGGTTATATTTTTATTAGCCGTTACCCAATTTACGGTGGTACTGGACTTTATGGTCATGTCGCCCCTGGGTGATATGCTGATGAAATCGATGAACTTAAAGACATCGCAATTTGGAATGGCGGTTTCTGCTTATGCTTTTAGTGCTGGGATTTCTGGATTATTGACAGCTGGATTTGCTGACAAATTTGATCGGAAAAAACTATTGTTATTTTTCTATATTGGTTTTATTATTGGCACATTATGTTGTGGATTAGCACATAATTATCTTATGCTCATTGTAGCGAGAATTATTACTGGATTATTTGGTGGAGTAATTGGATCGATTTCAATGGCCATTGTGGCTGATCTTTTTCCGATACAAAAAAGAGGCAGGGTGATGGGATTTATGCAAATGGGATTTGGTGCCAGTCAGGTATTAGGTATCCCAATTAGTTTATACCTGGCAAATGCCTGGGGATGGCAAAGTCCATTTTTGATGATTGTGATCTTGGCAACCATCGTTTGGATATTAGTGGTTGTGAAATTAAAACCAGTAACAAAACATCTGAGTGAAAAAACAGAGCAAAATGCAGTGATGCATTTGTTCAACACGATATCTCAAAGGCATTATAGAATTGGGTTTTTATCAACTGCTATTTTATCCATTGGCGGGTTTATGATGATGCCCTGGAGCAGTGCTTTTTCGATCAATAATTTGCACATTACGCAACATCAACTTCCAATAGTATTCATGGTTTCTGGTGTAAGTTCTTTGCTGATCATGCCCATCATGGGAAGATTGAGTGATACCATCGACAAATTCAAGATCTTCTTGTTTGCTTCTATCATGATGATCGTAATGGTTTTGATTTATACCAATCTTACACCCGTTCCATTTGCTGTGATTTTGTTATTGAATATTCTGTTCATGATCAGTATGATGAGTAGAATGGTTCCAGCCATGGCATTAACTTCTGGATTGCCAAAAATGCAAGACCGTGGAGCTTTTATGAGCATCAATGCTTCGTTACAACAAATGGCTGGTGGTGTTGCTGCAATTGTGGGAGGTATGATTGTGGTACAAAAAGATAAGTATAGTGCCCTTGAAAATTATAATATACTTGGGTATATCATATCTATTCTTTCGCTTATCAGTATCCTGATGGTTTACAGAGTAAGCAAAATGGTAAAGCAAAGAAAGGCAATGGGACTTTAACCCTAATTAACAATTGTTTTTGCAGTAATATTTTTTATAACATCATCTAATTCATCAGAAGAATTTTTTATATAATTTAAATATTGTTGCCTTTCACTATCAGGAACAATCCCTCTTTGCAAAGCATTAGCTAACCCCATGATTCTGGTTAATGGGGCTCGTACCATATGCGATTGTGTCCAGGCAATTTCTTTTAAT
>JBAXHC010000068.1:0-17379 GCA_037139075.1 Bacteroidota bacterium | reverse complement strand
GCTTTGAAAGGAATTTCACAAATACAGCGTTTACGAAACTCGAGAAATTCTTAAAAGAATATCCGGCAGCTTTACGCGAACTGGAAAACCTATTTACACGTAATAGAATTTTTATGGAACGTACCATCGGTACAGGACCAATTAGTGCTGAGCGTGCTTTGAATTATGGCTTTACTGGACCTAATTTACGCGCTGCTGGTGTTGATTATGATGTGCGTGTTCATAGTCCTTATAGTAGTTACGAAGATTTTGATTTTACAATCCCAGTTGGAAAAAATGGAGATAGTTACGATCGTTTCTTAGTTCGTAACGAAGAAATGTGGCAGAGTTTGAGCATTCTTAATCAGGCCTACAAAAAAGTACAAGAATTCAAAGGTGCAGAAGCAGAAGTGTTTCATGCTGATGTTCCGGAATATTATTTGCCTAAGAAAGAAGATGTATATACTAAGATGGAAGCTTTAATCTGGCACTTTAAAATAGTGATGGGTGAAGTGGATATGCCTAAAGGTGAAGTCTATCATTCTATTGAAGCAGGAAATGGTGAGTTAGGTTTTTATTTAATTAGTGATGGAGGAAGAACTCCATTCCGATTGCATTTCCGTAGACCATCGTTTATTTATTATCAGGCTTATCCTGAATTAGTAGTTGGTGGAATGTTGAGCGATGCGATTGTGGTAATGAGTAGTTTGAATTTGATTGCAGGTGAGTTGGATGCGTAATAGAACTGAATTGATTTATTGAAAATGTTTGATTGATATGGTACAATTTTCAGAAGAAAAACTGGCAAAGGTTAAAGAGATCATCGCTCGCTATCCTGATGGAAAGCAGAAGAGTGCGCTCTTGCCCCTATTACATTTGGCACAAGATAATTTCGGTGGTTGGCTAAGTGCAGAAACCATGGATTATGTGGCTTCTCTTTTACAGATCGAACCAATTGAAGTGTATGAAGTAGCTACTTTCTATAGCATGTACAATACCAAACCAGTTGGTAAATATGTTTTTGAAGTTTGCCAAACTGGTCCTTGTATGTTGAATGGTAGTGATAATATTATTGCTTATATCAGTCAGACTTTAGGAATCAAAGTTGGTGAAACAACTGCAGATGGTTTGTTTACTTTAAAAACTGCGGAGTGCTTAGGCGCATGTGGTTATGCACCCATGATGCAATTGGGTAAGCATTATAGAGAACATTTGACAAAAGATAAAGTGGATGCAATTATTTCAGAATGCAGAACTGCTGCAGCTGCCAATAATTAGGTTGTAAATATTTAAATCAACGAATGGCGAAAGCCATGCAATTGAATACAATGGGAAGAAAATTATTATTAGAAAAAGCTCACGTAGAAGGCATTCGTTATTTCGATGTGTATCGCCGTGAAGGTGGTTATCGTAGCGTGGAGAAGGCACTCAAAACAATGACTCAGGAAGAGATTGTTGAAGAAGTGAAGAAGAGTGGTCTTCGTGGTAGAGGCGGTGCCGGATTCCCAGCAGGTATGAAATGGGGCTTTATTGCAAAACCAGAAGGCGTTCCCCGTCACCTGGTTTGTAATGCGGATGAAAGTGAGCCTGGTACTTTCAAGGATCGCTACTTAATGGAATTTATTCCACACTTATTAATTGAAGGATTAATTGTGGCTTCTTATGCATTAGGAAGCAATGCTACTTATATCTATATCCGTGGTGAATATGCCTGGATCCCTGATATTTTAGAACAAGCCATTGCCGAAGCGAAAGCAAACGGATTTTTAGGAAAAAATATTTTAGGAACTGGATTCGATTGTGAGATTTATGTGCAACGCGGTGCGGGTGCTTATATCTGTGGTGAAGAAACTGCTTTGATCGAATCACTAGAAGGTAAGCGCGGTAATCCTCGTATCAAACCTCCCTTCCCTGCTATTAAAGGGGTATGGGGTAGACCAACAGTTGTAAACAACGTGGAAACGCTTGCTGCAGTAGTTCCTATCATTAATGAAGGTGGCGAAGAGTATGCAAAGATTGGAGTTGGCAAATCAACAGGTACAAAATTAATTTCTGCATGCGGCAATATCAATAAGCCTGGTGTATATGAAATTGATATGACTATTTCAGTCGAAGAATTTATTTATAGCGATGAATACTGCGGAGGAATACCTAATGGAAAAAGATTAAAAGCTTGTATTCCTGGAGGCTCATCAGTACCCATTCTTCCTGCGAATCTTTTATTGAAAACAGCAAAAGGGGAAACCCGTTTGATGAACTATGAAAGTTTAAGTGATGGTGGTTTTGCTACTGGTTCAATGATGGGTTCAGGTGGATTTATTGTATTAGATGAAGATCAGTGCGTAGTTAGAAATACTTATTCTTTAGCCAGATTCTATCGCCACGAAAGTTGCGGACAATGTTCTCCTTGCAGAGAAGGAACGGGCTGGATGGAAAAAGTTTTATTGCGTTTAGAAAATGGCGAAGGGAAAATCAGCGATATAGATTTGCTATGGGATATCCAAAGCAAAATTGAGGGTAACACTATTTGTCCTTTGGGCGACGCTGCATCATGGCCGGTGGCTGCTGCAATTCGTCATTTTAGAGATGAGTTTGAATGGCATGTAACACATGCTGCCGAAGCTCAAACAAGGAACTTTGGATTGGCGCATTATGCGGATCCGATTTACGTGCCTGTGTAAGAAAAAGTAAAAAGTCGAAATTCAAAATTCAAAAAAATGGAGGAGGAATTTGAAGACTTGGAATTGAATGAAGATGGAAAGCCTTATAATATTAGGCATAGGAGTTATTATTTTTCGAGGGATATTATATTTTTTGTTAAGGATTGTGTGATTGAAAGGGTTTATAGTTCTTTATATGATCAACTTGTTAGAAGCTCAACTTCCATTGGAGCAAATTTAGTGGAAGGTAAGTCTGGAGTTTCTTCAAAAGATTGGTTAAAATATTTTGGGATTGCTTTAAAATCAGCAAATGAAACAAAATACTGGTTATGTCTAATTAGAGATACCATGAATGTTTCAAAAGAGAGAACAAATGAATTAATAAAAGAAGCAGATGAAATATCGAAAATCATCGCTTCAATTATTTTAAATAAAAAATGATTAGTCAACAGTTTAGTTTTGACTTTTGAATTTTGACTTTTGAATTTTGAATTATGTCAGATACACCATTATTTAAAGTTACCATCGACAACATCACTATCGAAGTGCCGGCAGGAACTACTATCCTGAATGCTGCACGTAAAATTGGTGGCGATGTGGCTCCTCCTGCTATGTGTTATTATAGCAAATTGGAAGGAAGCGGTGGTAAATGTCGTACCTGTTTAGTGGAAGTGAGCAAGGGTTCTGAAAAAGATCCTAGACCAATGCCAAAGTTGGTGGCTAGTTGCAGAACAACTGTGATGGATGGAATGGAAGTGAAAAATATCACCAGCCCTAAAGTGGTAGATGCTAGAGCTAGTATTGTTGAGTTTTTATTATTGAATCATCCTTTGGATTGCCCTATTTGTGATCAAGCCGGTGAGTGTCATTTACAGGATTTGAGCTACGAACATGGTAAGGATGGTACTCGTTATGAATTTCAACGTAGAACTTTTAAGAAGCACGACATCGGTAAATATATTCAGTTACACATGACACGTTGCATATTATGCTACCGTTGTGTATTTGCTGCAGATCAACTCTCCAATAAACGTGTTCATGGTATTTTAGATCGCGGAGATCATTCAGAGATTGCAACATTTATTGAGAAGAGTTTAGATAACGACTTTATTGGAAATGTAATTGATGTTTGCCCTGTAGGTGCATTAACAGATAAAACATTCCGTTTTAAAAACCGTGTTTGGTTTCTGAAACCTGTAGATGCACACCGCGACTGCCCAACTTGCAGCGGTAAAGTAACTTTATGGAATAGAGGAGATGAAGTATACCGTGTTACTGCACGTAAAGATGAGTGGGGTGAAGTAGAAGAATGGATTTGTAACGATTGTAGATTCGAGAAAAAGAAAACTTCCGACTGGGTGATTGAAGGACCAAGATTGATCGACAGACATTCTGTTATTTCACAGGGACACTATGCTGGAAAAATTGGTTTAACAAAACCTACAGAAACTTTCTCTGCAGTACATCATGGCAGGCAGCCTAAATTATTGATGGATATTCATTCGGTGAGTGAAGTGAATCAGACCAATATTGATTTAAGTTCAATTAATGGTCCGGCACATTCCAACAATTTTAATTCTAACAAAGACTAATTGATTATAGATCATGACATTACTTTCTTTAGATATGCTGTTAGTACTCGAAAAACTGGTGTTGATCGTCATCATCGTTTTTGCGAGCCTTGGAATTGCACTATATACCACATTTGCAGAACGAAAAGTGGCTGCTATTTTGCAAGATCGACCAGGTCCTGAAAGAGCAGGCCCTTTTGGACTTTTTCAACCTTTGGCAGATGGATTAAAGCTGATTATGAAAGAGGAAATTATTCCTACATCTTCCAGTAAGGCATTGTTCATATTGGGTCCGGGTTTAGCAATGACAGCCGCTCTTATGACATGTGCTGTTATTCCTTGGGGTAGTACAGTGCATTTGTTTGGCAGAGAAATTGATTTGCAAATTGCAGATATCAATATTGGAATTTTATATGTTTTTGGGGTAGTGAGTTTGGGCGTCTATGGTATCATGATTGGAGGTTGGGCTTCTAATAATAAATTTTCTTTGATGGCCGCATTACGTGGGGCATCACAGGCAATTAGTTATGAGTTGGCAATGGGTATTGCATTGATTGCATTATTGATGACCACCAATACTTTGAGCTTGAGAGAAATAGTAAACCAACAAATGGCACCAGGGCATTTATGGAATATTGCATATCAGCCTTTGGGTTTTCTTTTATTCTTTATTTGTGCGATGGCAGAGTGTAATAGAACGCCTTTCGATTTACCAGAAGCAGAGAATGAATTGAATTTCGGATACCATCAGGAATATTCTTCCATGAAATTGGGATTCTATCTTTTCTCTGAATACATTAATATGATTATGAGCAGTGCTGTTATGGCTTCGCTTTATTTTGGTGGTTTTGATATTCCTTTCTTTGATGAAAATGTGTTGCCGCAGAATATTGCAGCACTGGTAGGTGTAGGTGCATTGCTTATTAAAATTGTAATTTTCATTTTCATATTCATGTGGATTCGTTGGACCATTCCTCGCTTCCGCTATGATCAGTTAATGAACTTAGGTTGGAAAAGTTTGATCCCATTGGCACTGGCAAATATGTTAGCGACGGGAGCATGGATTTTATATTTCGGTTAGTATTAAAAATATTTTGCAAGAAAAGAGTTCATATACATGGAGGCATTAACTAATAGAGTAAAAGAAGTAAACCGCAAGCCCATGACGTTCATGGAGCGCTTGTACATACCCAATATTTTAAAGGGTATGGCTATTACTTTCAGCCATATGTTCAAGAAGCAGCCTACTATTCGCTATCCTGAAAAGAAACGCGAGTTTAGTCCGGTGTTTCGTGGCTTACAAGTCTTGAACAGAGATGAGCAGGGAAGAGAGCGTTGCACAGCATGTGGTTTGTGCGCAGTAGCATGTCCGGCTGAAGCCATTACTATGGAAGCTGCAGAACGATTAAATGGTGAAGAAAATTTATATCGCGAAGAGAAATATGCAGCAAAATATGAGATCAATATGCTGCGATGTATATTTTGTGGATTATGTGAAGAGGCTTGCCCTAAAGAAGCTATTTTCTTGAGTGAAACATTTGCTCCGGCAGATTATTCTCGAAAAGGATTTATTTATGGAAAGGAAGAATTATTGATACCAAACCCATTAACAGACCCGGAAGGATTTGCAAAAGCAAAAGGCCCTTCTAGGAGTAATTAATAATTAACAATTACTGGTTGATCAAAAGATTAACTACTAATTATAGCAACAATGAGTACGACTGAAATATTATTCTTTTTTTTAAGCGCATTGGCCCTATTTAGTGCCAGCATGGTATTGATCAGCAAGAACCCTGTACATAGCGTACTATGGCTTGTTGTAACATTCTTTGCTATCTCTGGACATTATATTTTACTGAATGCACAGTTTCTGGCTATCGTTAATATTATTGTTTATGCTGGAGCCATCATGGTACTATTCTTATTTGTGATTATGTTGATGAACTTAAATCAACAAAATGAACCACAAAAGAATTTATGGATGAAACTCGCGGGAGTTATTTCCGGCGGATGTTTTTTAATGGTGATGGTTTCGTTGGTTCGTCAGGCATTAGATATGAAAACAAAAGTTGCGATGACAACTGGTGGTGATATTGGGTTGATTAAAAACTTAGGAAGAGTTTTATTCAGTGATTATGTTGTGCCATTTGAAATCACAAGTGTTTTGTTTTTGAGTGCCATGGTTGGTGCTATCGTAATGGGTAAAAAAGATTAATAAAGATCAATTTAGGTTATGCCAATACAATATTATATCTATCTCTGTTTAGCTTTATTTAGCATCGGTATCATTGGTGCACTAACACGCCGAAATGTGATTATCGTATTCATGTGCATCGAGTTGATGTTTAATGCTGTGAACTTGTTGTTAGTTGCATTTTCAAAGATGCATCTTGCCGCAGCCAGTATTTCAGATAAGGCCTCAACAGTTGGAACTGATGGACAGTTGTTTGTATTCTTCATTATGGTGGTAGCAGCGGCTGAAGTAAGTGTGGGACTGGCCATTATTGTAATGTTGTTTAGAAATACGCATTCGGTTGATATTAACTTTTTGAACAGATTGAAAAATTAAAATACTGTTATCCGCTTCTATGTATAGTTGTGGATTTCAGGCTTTCAGTAGATTATGAGTAAACTTGTTTATTTAATTCCGCTATTTCCCCTGCTGGGTTTTCTGATCAATGGATTGGGAAGAAAATCTTTGTCGAAATCATTGATCGGCATAATTGGCAGTGGCACTATTTTAGCATCCTTTGTAATTAGCGTATTAGTATTCTTTGATGTAAAGGCAAATGGTGCTTCGGTAATTACCCTCTTTAATTTTATTCAATTAAAGAGCTTGGTGATTCCTTTTGCATTTCAAGTGGATCAACTTTCTGCATTGTTCCTGTTGATCATTACAGGTATTGGTTTCCTGATACATCTTTATTCAACTGCTTATATGCATGAGGAAGAGCCTCAGCACTTTGGTCGTTATTTCGCTTATTTGAATCTTTTCATATTCTCCATGTTATTATTAGTGTTGGGGGCGAATTATGTGATCATGTTTATTGGTTGGGAGGGCGTTGGTTTATGTTCTTATTTATTGATCGGATTCTGGTTCAAAAACAACAATTATAACTATGCTGCCAAGAAAGCATTTGTAATGAATCGTATTGGTGACCTTGGCTTTTTATTAGCTGTATTCTGGTTAATCTTTAAACTTGGCACTGCAACATATACAGATGTATTTGCTCAGGTTGGTCAATTATCTTCTTTTGATATTACAGCAATTACTGCATTATTATTTGTAGGAGCCATGGGCAAGAGTGCACAGATTCCTTTATACACCTGGCTACCGGATGCAATGGCGGGTCCAACACCTGTTTCTGCATTAATACACGCTGCAACCATGGTAACTGCTGGTATCTATATGATTGCCCGTAGTAATATTTTATATACCATGGCACCGGGAACACAAACTCTGGTAGCAATGGTAGGATTGGCTACAGCCATTTTTGCTGCAACAATTGCAATCAAACAAAACGATATTAAAAAAGTATTGGCTTATTCTACAGTGAGTCAGCTAGGTTATATGTTTCTTGGATTAGGTGTTGGTGCATATACTGGTGCTGTATTTCATGTGATGACCCATGCATTTTTCAAAGCCTTATTATTCTTAGGAGCGGGTTCTGTAATTCATGCGATGCATCATGAACAGGATATTCGTAAAATGGGCGGACTAAAAAAATATATGCCAATTACGCATATAACTTTCTTGTTGGCATGTCTGGCAATAGCAGGTATTCCTCCATTCTCAGGTTTCTTTTCAAAAGATGAGATCCTGATGGCAGCACTCGCTAAAAACCCTATTTATTATTATTTGGGATTGGGTGGTGCGTTAATGACTGCTTTTTATATGTTCCGATTATATACTTTAACCTTCTTAGGCGGATTCAGAGGCACACAGGAACAAGAACATCATTTGCATGAAAGTCCTTCTGCAATGACCATTCCATTAATCGTGTTAGCTATTTTATCAGTAGTAGGTGGATGGGTTGGAATCCCAGAATTATTTGCAAAAGATGCACATAGTTTGGAACATTTTCTTGCTCCAATTTTTGCAGGTTCAACCGCTATTGCAGAACAGCATCATTTAGAAGCTTCTCAGGAGTGGATGTATTTGTTGGGTTCTACAGGATTAATTGTGGTGGTAATTTTTTACGCCATTAATAGTTATAAAAAATATCAGACAACTTCTGAAGAAAGTACCGGTTTAGGAATTGTGTTAGAAAACAAATGGTATGTGGATGAATTGTATGATGCAGTTGTTGTAAATCCGTTGAATGCACTAGCTGGATTCTTTAAGAATATTGTTGAGAAGTATGTGATTGATGGAGCTGTGAATGGGGTAGGAAAATTAGTGGGATATGGTTCTAGACAATTGCGTTTGTTGCAAAGCGGACAAGTAGGAAACTATTTATTGTTTATGGTTTTAGCAATCGTTGTATTTGTATTGGTTTGGTTTAATGATATCACCATTATGTATTATTTGAACCGATTATTTAACTAGGCCTAGGCGTTAAAGAAAATATATGATTCCTCTTTTACTGATATTGATTCCATTGTTGAGCGGACTTGCAGTATTTCTGCTTAAAGATTCGCCAGCATCCAAGGCACTTGCCCTTGTATCTTCATTGGCCACATTGGTATTGTCGCTGATGGCAGTTTTTACCAAAGGTGCATTAACCTATGATGCTGCATGGTTACCCGGTTTGGGAAGTAGATTTAGTTTATTACAAGATGGGATGAGTAAAATGCTCAGCCTCTTAACGGCTATTTCTTTCCCTGTTGTTTTTGCAGCTACCTATAAAAATGTGTATCAACGTTCTTCTGCATTTTATGGTTTGATGTTATTAACTCAGGCTGGATTGTTAGGAGTTTTTCTGGCATCGGATGCTTTGTTGTTTTATTTCTTCTGGGAACTAGCATTGATCCCTGTATATTTTCTTTGTTCAATTTGGGGTGGCGAAAAAAGAATTGCAGTAACGTTTAAATTCTTCGTGTATACTTTCATTGGATCTTTATTAATGTTAGTTGGTTTATTGTATGTGTACTCTCAAACGGCAGATCATTCTTTTGCCATGCAGAGTTTTTATCATGCCAATTTATCAGCGCATGCTCAGAATGCAGTGTTTGCATTATTTTTTATTGCATTCGCTATCAAGATGCCTATTTTCCCTTTCCATACATGGCAGCCAGATGCGTATGAACAATCGCCAACTGCTGTAACAATGATATTAAGTGGTGTGATGGTGAAGATGGGAATTTTTGCAGTGATTCGTTGGTTGCTTCCAATGGTGCCTCAAGGATTCCATGCACATAGTATGTTAGTAGTGCTGTTATCTGTAACAGGTATGATTTATGCTTCGTTAATTGCTATCCGTCAGGATGATATTAAACGATTAATTGCCTATTCATCCATTGCGCATATTGGTTTAATGTGTGCTGCGATATTTGTACAAAATCAAATTGGTTTGGAAGGTGTGATGATTCAAATGTTTAATCACGGGATCAACGTAATCGGATTGTGGATCGTAGCAGATGTTATTGAACAACAATTAGGAACACGTAAATTTAGCGATTTAGGTGGGCTTGCACAAAAAGCTCCGGTGTTGGCAATCTTATTTGTAATAATGGCATTAGCAAATGTGGCATTGCCACTGACCAACGCATTTGTTGGAGAATTCTTAATGTTTAATGGACTATTTCAGTTTAATGGTTGGATAGCAGCGGTTGCAGGAATCAGCATTATTTTGGCAGCAGTGTATACTTTGAATATGATTCAAAAAATATTCTATGGCAACACGGTTGAAAAAACTTTACAAGCCGTTGAAGTAAGTGGAAATGTACAATGGGTATTAAGCATATTGGTTTTGATTGTATTGGTGATGGGTGTGTATCCTCAACCAATGATTGAACTAACAAAAGATACTGTGAGCGCTATATTCGCAAACCGTTAATTGAACATAGGTCCCGATAGGGATTAAGAGGAATAAAATTAAACACATGAATGCAATTATTGTTTCGGCTTTATTAGGTGTAGTAATGATGTTTAGCGGCATCCTACTCAAGAATAAATCATCCTTGAAGTATATCGCAATTGGCGGTTTGTTATTGTTGCTGATTGCTAACCTGTTTCAAACCTATGGTGTATATACCGTGGTTGTAAATAGTCATGAGCTTTTGCGTTTTCAAAAATTTGGATTATTCTTTAATTCAATTGCAATTTCCGCTACATTAATTTATGTGATATTAAGTGGAAGGGATATTGAGCATGCTGGTAATTATCCTGCTGAATATTTTGCCTTGATATTTTTTGTTTTGTGTGGGGTAAGTATTTTGTGTGGATTCAATAGTTTATTGATGTTGTTCTTAGGAATTGAAATTTTATCAATCCCTTTATACATTCTAACAGGTTCTGATAAACGCAATTTAAAAAGCAACGAAGCTTCACTTAAATATTTTTTAATGGGAGCCTTCACCGCAGGTATCATGCTGATGGGCATTGCATTGATTTATGGCGCCACAGGTTCTTTTGGAATTGTATCTCCATCCATCATCACAACACCAACAGGGGGTACTGCAGTGCCAAAAGCTTCTTATCTTGAAATTGCGGGCGTGTTGCTTTTATTTGTTGCCATGTGCTTTAAAGTATCAGCTGCTCCATTTCATTTCTGGACTCCTGATGTTTACGATGGTGCGCCAAGTGTATTTACATCTTTTATGGCAACGATTGTAAAAGCTGCCGGATTCTTTGCATTCATTAGATTATTGGAGGGACAGTCTGCTATCTTAGGACCAACCTGGAAAATCCTATTGTCATTTGTAATTATAGCTACATTATTAATTGGAAATATAACAGCTGTATTTCAACAGAGTGTAAAACGTATGCTGGCATATTCGAGTATTGCACAAGCTGGCTTTATGTTATTTGCGCTTTATTCGGCTAATGACATTTCCAAAGAGGGTATCTTATTGTATGCAGCTGCATATAGTTTAGCTACCATCGGTATTTTTGCAGTTCTAATAAAAATGAAGGATTATACCCTCGATGGCTTTAATGGTTTGGCAAAGACTGAGCCAGTTCTGGCATTAACCACTACTATTTGTTTATTATCACTTTCAGGGATACCATTAACTGCAGGTTTTTTTGCAAAATACTATATGCTTGCAAGTGTTGTTAAAACAGGAACAGGTCTTTGGCTAGTAATTGTGGCGGTTCTTTTTGCAGCTGTAAGCGTGTATTATTATTTCAGAGTGATTCAGGCAATGTACTTCAGAGAAGGGGTTGCTGAAACCACAGAAATCACTGCCGGATTTAAAGCCGGGATGGTTTTTGTAGCCGGTTTAATCATTTTAATCGGAGTGCTACCCTCTCTATTGCTCAATTATTTCTATTTTTAACCGCTCTTCATATTTATCAGGGGAGTTTCTTCCAATCGCAGAATCTCGATTACCTTTAATTTATTGAAGGAATAATCTAATACTGCATGACCACACTCGATTCTTTAAGTTTAGCCTGGCGTAATGTTCGAAGCAATATGCTTAGAACAAGCATTACCGTAGCCATCATTGCCTTTGGAATTATGGCATTGATAGGAATCATTACCGCCATTCAGGCTATGAATCAGAGCCTGAAAGAAAGTTTTTCTTTTATGGGGGCCAATTCATTTAGTATTCGATTCAAAGAATCAAATTTCCGCATGGGTGGCGGTGGAAACAATGATGAATTCACGAAAGCCAAGAAAGGAGCTAAAAAAGAGAAAAAATCGAATCTGGGTAAACCCATTCGAATGGAAGAAGCCACTGGTTTTAAAGCTGCTTTCAGCTTCCCAGGGGCTGTTAGTACTGTTTATCGACGCGGTCCAGGCGGACAAGAAATACATTTTTTAGAGAAGAAAACCAACCCCAATATTGTAATCATGGGGGGCGATGAAAATTATCTGAATGTAAATGGCTATACTTTAATACTCGGAAGAAATATTAATAATCTCGATGTGCAAAGTGGTAGAAATGTGTGCATCCTTGGATCCAATGTGGCCAATAAATTGTTTGGTGATAAACCTGAAAAATGTATTGAAAAAATTATAAGGGTTGGAAGTGTTCCTTACCGTGTAATTGGGTTATTGAAAGAAAAGGGTTCAAGTGCCATGCTTCGTCAAGATGATGTAGTGGTAACCTCTTTTTCAAACCTTAGAAGATTTGCAAATGGAAGTCCATCATATATGATTGGAGTGATGGTGCAGAATGTGAATGAGTTAAGTATAGCAGATGGAGAAGCCACATCTGTTTTCAGAAGTGTTAGAAAATTACAGCCAGTTGATGAAGATAATTTTGCTATAGAAAAAAGCGACAAGTTTGCAGAAATGTTCATTGGCTTCTTAAGTAGTATCACTGGATCTGCCGGCGCCATTGGATTAATAACATTGATTGGTGCCGCTATTGGCTTAATGAATATTATGTTGGTTGCTGTAAACGAAAGAACAAAAGAAGTGGGATTGATCAAAGCGATAGGCGGTAAAAGTAGAAATGTTCGTCAGCAGTTCCTTTTTGAAAGTGTGATCATTAGCATGTTAGGTGCTTTGTTTGGAATTATCCTGGGCGTTTTGGTAGGTAATTTGTTTTCGATGATCTTAAATACAGGATTTGTAATTCCTTGGTTCTGGGTTATCTTAGGAATTGTGATTTGTTCTGTGGTAGGGTTAGCTGCAGGGATTTATCCAGCAATGAAAGCAGCAAGACTTAATCCGATTGAAGCATTACGATACGAATAATTATTTAACAGAGAATTTCTTTAACTGATCGTTGATATAGTATCGAATATCTTCTGTAGTAGTATTGGCCCGAAGCCAATCGTAAGAGGGTCTACTTTGTTGCATAAAATTTTGAAGCAATTCATCTTTGAATCCGGTACTCTCTTCCACCAGTTTTGCGGAATATCTGTAGTTAATATATTCTTGCCTTTCCTGTGTTTCGAAAAAGTCTAATGCTTTTCTTTTGCTTTTTTCGTGTTTCGAAAAACGATCAATACTTATGCCAAGACCAGCACCAGTATTTGAAAGTGCGAAGGTTGGTTTTTTATAAGAAACCATATCATGTAAAAGATCATTTCTTCTTTCGATGCTATCCATTTGATAGGCGCTCATGCCTTTTGCAGTTACTGTAACATTTCCAAGATCGTGCGAAAGGGGGGATGCATATATTTCAATAGAATCTTGTTGTGTGTATTTGTGTACAAATTGAATCGTGTCGAAATGGTAACCAACTGCAGCATAAGAAAGCACTTCGTTTTCTTTGATATGGATTTTAAAACGTCCTGTATTTCCACTCATCACAGTTTCATGGGTATTATTATTTGTAACACTGCCTAGTATGATCGGCGCATGGGTTACACTATCGCGCAAATAGCCAATAACCACTTTATTCTTTTGTGCTGAAAGATGTACACAAAACAAAAAACCAATAGAAACAAGTAGCCACTTCATGAATTGAATTTGAACAAAGGTATTAAATAAGATGGGGGTGGAAATAAAAAAGTCGCCCCGATTCCGATTACTCGGATGGGGCGACTGCTCTGTTTTTTTATCAATTATTTTGGATCCAGGCCTTTTTTAATTCGGTCTGCAAGATCTTGAAGATGGTACTTGCTAACTTTATCTGTATTAATATTACCAGCAGCAGTTATCTCAGCTTGTAATGATTTTAATTCTGCTCTTACGATAGAATATACATCAGTGTTTTTAATATTCACTGAAGCAGGCATACCAAAAGAAGAACCAATGCTGATGGTAAACATTGGAGTAGGGTCTACCAGATCCAGAAGTTTTTCAACATACACTTTCTGGATATTTCTTCTGTATCCATCAATTGCTTTATTGCCATTTAATTCACTGAAAATACCTTTACGCAAATCAGTAATCATCTCATTCAAATTATAAGAGTTATTGCCATATCGATTTGTAGCAGCAATTAATCTAAACATGCGTTGTCCGTCTAACAAACTATTAAGAGCACTTGTTTGTATTGATTGAATAGTTTCTAATGAGATAGGACTTGCAATTTTATTAAGAATGTTTTTATCGAGTAACCAATTTGGTGTTTCGAATAATTGTTTGTTTAAAAATGCAACTGCTTCCTTTTGATTTTCTTTTGGAGCAGGTTCGTAAATATCACCAGACTCTTCGATGGTTTTAAAAGTCTCGTTAACACCAGCAACGTTTCTTAAAACATGGCCAATATATCTTGAGTATTGTCCGATCAATTGACTGTAGATATCAGCAAGATTTTCATATGGATCCGCTTCTTCTTTTGTCCACTCTGGAATAGCAACAATAATTCTCTTTAAATTTTTAATGCCATATTCACTGGCCTTCATGCTATTGTCTCCAAGGTCTTCTGTTTGAGCACGTGGATCTGCTGTGCGTCCTTCGCCACCAAACCAAAGTCTGGGGTTCTTAGTAAGACTGTCTATGGCCCATTTGTTGGTGAGCTTCTGATCCTTTTCAGGATCCATTATTCCGGTGTAAGTGTAGCCCCATTGCAAAGCCCATTTGTCGTATTCACCAATTCTTGGGAATAGACCAATTTCACTGATATTATCTTCGGGTTGTGCCACATAGTTGAATCGTGCATAATCCATAATAGATGCAGTATGTCCGTTTGCTTCTACCCAGGCTTTATCCCTTAACTTTTCTACAGGCGTTTTACTACTACTACCCATATTATGACGAAGGCCCAGTGTATGACCTACTTCGTGAGATGACACAAAACGAATTAATTGACCCATCAATTCATCATCAAATTTCATTTTTCTTGCTCTGCTATCAACAGCGGCAGTTTGAATCAAATACCAATCGTGTACCAGCTTCATTACGTTATGGTACCAATTAATATGACTCTCTAATATTTCACCACTGCGTGGATCGTGTACTTGCGGACCAGAAGCATTTTCAATATCAGAAGCTAAGTAACGAATTACAGAGTATCTGGCATCTTCCAAGCTCATGGTACTATCATTTTCAGGCCATTCTTTACCTACGATTGCATTTTTAAATCCTGCTTTTTCAAAAGCTTTCTGCCAATCATTGATACCATCGATCAATGGTTGATGCCATTGTTTTGGTGTTGCAGGATCGATGTAGTAAACTATTTGTTTAATGGGTTCTACTAAAACGCCATTTTTATAATTTTCCAAATCTTCTGGCTTCGGCTCTAACTTCCAGCGTACGGCAAATTCTTTCTTGTCAACTTTTTGTTGATCATCACTATATAATACATAGCGATCAGTAAAAAATCCTACCCTACGATCGAATAGTCTTGGCACCATTGGTGTTTTTGGAAGTAATAACATAGAGGTATTTAATTCCATGGTAACTACACCGGCTCTATTTGCTGCAGGAAAGTTTGCACTTGAACCTGGCATAGACATACCAGACATAGGGCCTCCTGAGGTGGTAGAAAAAGTTTTTACTGTTTTGATCTCTGTATTAATGGGGAAGGTTTTGATCGATTGAACATAAGATCGATCGGAAGCGATGGCCGTTAGGTTAAATATTTTTTTCAAGTTAGGGTCAAGGCTCACGATCTGGTTATCACCTTTAAAAAAGTCTGTTACTTCTATTATTGTGCTAGTAGAATCTTTCCCAAAAGCTTTTATGTCGAAAGCGGCCCCAATTGGGTCTAAATAAGAATTAGAAACGGCTTTAGAGATATTATTAGTAGAATCGGCCATACTGATCAGGGTAACAACTCGTACAAATACGTTGTTATTAGGGCCTTTTTCAAATTTGAGTGTTTGTTTGTTCACTTCGTTGCCTCCATAAATTCCACCGCCACCAGGGGCTTTAGAAAAGCGTGTAATGGCATAGATCTCTCTACCCATAATACTATCAGCGATTTCGAAGTAGTACTTTTCTTCCACTTTATGAACCGTAAAAAGGCCAGTGTTTGTAATAGCCTTGTCGGTAATTACCTCTTTATAAGGTTTTGGCCCTGTTTTAGGTGTTTTAGGAGCATTAGTACCATCTATCGCAGCGGTTCCAGATGCTGGATTACCGGAGGTAGGGTCAGATTTTGGAGGTTTTTGTTGTGCAAAACTGACGGAAGCTGCCAAAATAGCTAACGTAATAAAATAAATTCTCATAAGTAATTATTATTTAATTATGAATAAAGATACTCCGCAAACGTTTCCAATAACTGTTTTAATGACAGTTCTTATATAGACGGAAGAGAAAAACAAAATAAATCGGTGAAAAGGCCTAACAATCCTGTATAGTGTGGTTTTCAGACGATTTAATTATTCGAAAAAAAAAAAGTAAAAAAAGATTCGGCCGATCTTGTTTACTGTTTCAATAAAATACCTAATTTGTAAGCCCTTTAGAAAAAGAGGGAAATGTTTTGATTTTTTCAAGACATTTTTATGTAGCATTGCGAACGTAAATTTTTATCAACTGTAATTTTTAAAAACCAAAAATCAATTGAATCATGGCTGACATCAAACCAACTGCACCAGCGGCTGCTAAAACCGCAACTTCTGCTCAACCTAAAAAGAGCAGCAACTTGGTTGCAACTATCGCACCTATTGCCTGTATTATCCTGGGTTATGTTTTATGGCGCTTCGTAATCGGTGCCGACAGTAATTTCACATCACCTGATGCTAGTGGTGGTTTTTGGCCTAGTCACAAAGGACCAAAAGGTGCTTTAGCTAAAATGTATGAAGGCGGAATTATCGTTCCAATTTTGATTGGTGCGTTCTTAATTGTTCTTTCATTCTGTATTGAAAGATTTTTGACTATCTCTAAAGCAAATGGTACTGGCAATATTGCTGAGTTTGTACGTTCAGTACAATTCCATTTGGCTAATCACGAGGTTGACAAAGCGTTAGCTGCTTGTGATAAACAAAAAGGATCTGTAGGAAATGTAATGAAATCAGGTCTTAAGAAGTACAAAGAAATGATCACAAACACAGAATTGTCTACTGATCAGAAAGTTTTGAATATTCAAAAAGAAGTAGAAGAAGCAACTGCATTGGAATTACCAATGTTGGAGAAAAACTTAGTATTCTTATCAACTATCGCTTCTGTAGCAACTCTTATGGGATTGTTAGGTACGGTAATGGGTATGATTCGTTC
>JBAXHC010000067.1:0-17701 GCA_037139075.1 Bacteroidota bacterium | reverse complement strand
CGCCCACTTCGGTAGAAGTTCTTAGATAGCCTGCAATGTCTAAATTTTTGATTGCCGGTAATGTTTTAGGCAATAACCTTTCTTGTAAATCCTTTGCTGCTGCTAATTCAGAACTCTTACGTTCATTTTCTAGTTTCTTAATTTGTAGTTTTGCTCTATATTTTGAAAAAAGATAAATAAAATTTCCAAAGAATAAGGCATACAATAAATAAGCCCACCAAGTTCTCCAAGGGGGTGGTAAAATGTGAATCACCATTCTTGCGCCCTCCTCATTCCAGATACCATCATTATTTGCCGCCTTTACCCTAAAAGTGTAAGTGCCTTCGCGTAAATTGGTATAACTCGCAAAACGCCTAGATCCTGAATGAATCCAATCTTCATCATAGCCTTCCATTTTATATGCATATTGGTTGTGTTCTGCATCTCTAAAATTAAAAGCTAAAAAATCAAAGGATAAACTATTCTCATTGTAGTTGACGGTAAAATCGCCAACAGGATTTATTGATTCTACTAATAAGGTGGTATCTTTTTTCGAAAACTTTTGAATGATAACTACCGGAGGTTTAGTATTGTCTTTTATAGAATCTGGAAAGAAATAATTTAAGCCCAACATTCCTCCAAAAAGGATTTCTCCCTTGTTTGTTTGAAATGAAGAAAACCTATTAAACTCAAAATCTTGTACGCCTTCTGACGGTCCAAAACTTCTAAATTGGTTTTTAAATGGATTGTATCGAATGATGCCAAAATTAGAATTAATCCAAAGGTTATTAGTTTTGTCGTGATAAATATCATATAAAAATAAATTTGGAATACCTTCTGCTAACGTTAAAAATTGTTTGGTATTCTTTTCAAAATCAACTTTTATTAATCCATTTCCATAAGTTGAAATAAAAGCAAATTGATCATTTACAATATCCATATTCAAAAACAAATCTTTATTAAGGGAAAAAGAAATATTTTTTGTTAGTGGCTTTGCAATGTTATTTATTTCATTCCAAATAAAAATACCATCATCATTTAGCACATAAATTTCAGTTGCCGATTTGCGTCTTGTTAGAATAATACCATTTTTTAAATTTGCAGGAAGTAGAAGTGGCTTATAAGAACTATCTCCATTACTAGTACTTAATATCACTGGTTTTGGCCCAGTATAAATAAGCTCATTTTTATTGTTTAAAAAAGTATATCCTAAAGTACTATTATCAATGATATTGGTTTTATCTTTTACAAATCCCAATTTTATAAAAGTACTTGTTCCATTTGCTTTTTTATAAAAAATGGTGCCATTTAAGGAAGAGCTAAAAGCAAACAAATTACCTTTTGCATCTTCATTAAATTTCCATAATCTAATATAAGGCAGGTTGGCATCTTCTAAGTAACGTGTTTTATTTTTTTTTGTCCTATCAATTTCCATAATACCCTTACCAGCAGCCCATTCTCCAAGCCAAATATGTCCTTTGCTGTCAACAAAAGCACCAACAATATATGAAAAGCCTAAATTAAAATCAGTAGGAAAATCCTTAGAAATTAAACCAAATTTTAGTTTATTAGGGTCGTATTTAATAACTCCATTTGTGCCTAACCAAATATTATTTTCCTTGTCTTCTAAAATATTCGAATAATTATCAGTTTCTATACCATAAGCAATGGCATTCCTATTGTTAATATGAATGATTTTATTATTACTTAAATTAATTACATCTATGCCTTTATTGTTAATAGTAAGCCATAAAAAATTACTGCTTTTGCTAAATTGAATATTTCTAACTAAATCAGAAGAAATGGTATTTGAATTTGTCGGGTCATTTTTAAATACTGTTGACTGTTTTGTTAAGGTATTATAGATAAATGCACCATATTTCGTAGCAGCATAAATATTGTCTCCATTAATTTTTACATCATTAACTTGGCTAATAAAAATCGAATCAGTAGAATTAAATAATTTAGTAAATATGTGACTCTGCTTATCAAAATATTGTAATCCTATATCGGTTGATAGTAATAATTTAGAATTGTTTAAGTTTAGTACACGATTAATATTTTCCTGTTTTCCATATTTGATAGGGCTTTCAGGATGCGCCAAATACTGCTTAAACTTTTTTGATGCAATATCATAATTTAGTAATCCAGTACCCTTAGTTCCAATCCATAAACTTTTTGATATATCATCAACAGAAATACTGGCACCTGTTCCGAGTTGCCCCGATAGGGTTTTATTAGATTTTAACAAAGTATCTCTTACATAAATTGAAATATTTTCCCAATGGTCGTTAATTCTATTTAAATAAGCAATTTGACCATGAGAAGTACATATCCAAATATTTCCTTTATCATCATCTTTAATATCAATTATAAAGCCAGCACCTATAGAAAGTTTATTTTTTAAATCATGGCTATATTGCTTAAAGTGATAGCCGTCAAAACGGTCTAAGCCGCCTTGGTTTCCAACCCATACATACCCCAACTTATCTTGGTATAGACAATTCACAGAATTTTGAGATAAACCATTTTTAATTGAGTACTTCTCAAAAATAAAATCTGAAAGCTTTTGTGCATGCCCTTGCGAGAATAGGAGGATATTTAAAAAAAGAGCGAAAGAAAAATATATTAGTTTTTTTAAACTTTTAGAACTTAAACGCATTGTACTTTATTTATATTTTATGGATGCAAGATTTATAATACCCTTATTGTATTTTAATAATTTTAGTATAATAAATATACTAAAAAATGGATTAGTTTAATTTTTAAGATGCAATAGCATTTTACAATCATTTTGGTTTTATTGAACTACTAGATAGTGATAAGATGTTTTTACCAATAGCTCAATTGGAGCTTATTTTTATTGTCTACAACTGCTACTTCAAATTAAAATGTTCAATTTACTTTATATGGGGATATTTGATATATTTAAAAACCGAAATCAATAAAAAAACAAAATGAATATAACAATAATAGGAGCTTCTGGCGGAATAGGACTAGAAACAGTAAAAAGGGGATTAAACAGAAAGCATTCAATAACAACCCTATCTCGATCTGAAATTGCAATAGAAGAAAAAAAATCTTTAAATGTGATACTTGGTGATGCAACTAATAAAGCAGACCTATTAAATTCAATCCAAAATGCCGAAGCTATCATTGTAACATTGGGAACCGGTAAGAATATGAAACCTACTACCCTTTTTTCGGATTTTGCAAAATTAATTGTGGAAATACATAAGGAGAACAAAATAGCTATTCCATTTATTTTTGTTACCGGCTTTGGAGCAGGAGAAAGTAAAAATTATGTTTCTTGGGCTGTAAAGATTTTTTTAAAATACTTTTTAAAAGACGTTTATGCAGACAAAACTAAAATGGAAGAAATTATTACTAATTCAGATTTGAATTGGACAGTTGTTAGGCCAGGAAGGCTATTAGACAAAGAATTGACAGAAAATTACCGTGTTGAAAACAAATTATTCAAAGGAATTAATATAGGCGGAATCAATAGAGCAGACGTAGCAGACTTTTTAATAAAACAAGTAGAAAAACAAACTGAATTAAAAAAGTATGTTGCTATACTATACTAGAACTACTTATAAATTTTAATATGGAAGTACATCACCCACACCATCCAACCCATAAAAAGAAATGGTCGGAATATTTGTTAGAATTTTTTATGCTCTTTTTTGCTGTTACATTAGGCTTTTTTGCAGAAAACATAAGAGAGCATTTTGTAGAGAAACACAAAGCAATAGTGAGTGTTCAAAATCTTTACAAAGATCTAAAAGAAGATTCGATTAACTATGTTACTTCAATTCAAAGTAGAAATAAGCAAGATTCGTGTTTTGAAATTATAAGTCATTTATATGACGAGAAATCTATAGATAAAGAAGTGCCATCTGTATATGCAGCTCATGCATTTATTGCAAAAAGAATTATGCCAATAATGAATACAATGGCAATAGACCAAATAAAAAATTCTGGCCAGTTAAATTTTATTGAAGACGATAAGTTGAAAGAAACAATTCAAATTTATGCTAGTGATGCAAACGGATTAAAATTAAGAGAGCAAAGAGAATTTGGTTTTATGGATAGAATGTTAGACCCTATAACAATTGCTAGATTTGAATATAAATTTTATCAACAAATTAGTTTGGCAGATAATTTTAGAATTCATGCTAATAAGATTTATATAAAAATAGAAATCCCTGTAGGATTAAAAATATTAAAAGCAAATACGTTTGATTGGGAAAATTATTTATCCATATTAGGCATGTTAAAAACAATTAGAAAATCTACGGATAAAAGTTACACTATACCAACACAATTGCAATGTTATAAATTAATAGGACTAGTAAGAGATTATTTAAAAGAAAATAACGCATTAGTAGATTAAATAAAATCTTAAAATGAATAAACTTTTATTAAAGTACATTATAGTAACCATGCTAATGCCAATTATACTATTAGCTCAGGAATCTAATATAAATAATGATGTATTTTGGAATACAACCAATGGCAGTAGTATCTATAGCCAAGGTGGTGGAATTTTTAAATTTAAAGACCCTTCTACTGGTAAAGAAAAATTCTATTGGTACGGAGTTCATTATAAAGAAGCGGAATTATATAAAGCAGATCCTTCCATATCTTTTGCAAACTGTAGCTTTGAATCTGTTACATGTTATAGTTCAACAGACTTAGTTCATTGGACATTTGAAGCAGATGTTCTAACAAAAGAAACTTTAGAAAAACAAGATGGCAGTAAAAGAAAGTGGGTCGGCAGAATGGGAGTTGCCTATATCAAGGACGCAAATATTTACGCACTTTTCATTCAACACGATAAAGGACTATTGGTAGCAGTTGCATCCACTCCTACTGGTAATTTCACTTGGCATAATAAAATTAATATGGAGCCTTATATAGGAACGCCCAATACTGGAGACCAATCTGTTTTCACAGATGAAGATTCTGGGAAGTCTTATTTAGTATACTCTTATGGTAAAGGAAGAAACAAAATATATATTTCTGAATTAGGAATTAAAGATGGGTTAATCGGTTTGTTAGATTGCACACAAGTGTATAAGGGAGAAGGGCGAGAGGGAAATTGCATGTTTAAGTACAAAGGGAAATATTATTTATGTTCTTCCAATTTATATGGATGGGACGCTTCTCTGGTTTATTACTTAGTTGCCGATAGTATCAAAGGTCCATACTTGCCTCCTAATGAAATGCTTGTGATGCCTGGTAGTGCATTAGATTACGCGCATGTTACACAAACCGGTTTTTTTTATACATACAAAATAAATCATCAAGAAACAGTAATTTATTGTGGGGATAGATGGGCCGATTTTGCAGGTAACGGATTAGGATATAATCAATGGGTGCCATTGTCTTTTAACAATAAAACACCAATATTTAACTCGCTCAGTGCTTGGAAATTTGATTATCAAACTGGTAACTGGAGTGTGGCGGTTGAAAATAATTATGTAAAAAACGGAAGCTTCGAAGCCGATCGTAAATTAATTCCAAGTAATTTCAAGCCAGTTCAACAGCAATTATTAGGCTGGAACACTATTGTTTTAGAGGGAACACCAATTTCAAATGATAGCGGATCTATTATACTTAATCATAACAATAACTTAGCCGAAAGAAGGATAGTTATTGGCGAGAAAAGTTTGTTGATTACAGATAAAGTAAAATTTAAGCGCAATATTAGCCAGCTGATTGAATCAACAACTAACGTTCCTTTAAAAAATGGTTTGTATACGCTAAGTGCTATTATAAAAAATGAAACAAAATTTAACATATTAGAAATGTATGCATTAAGCAATGGAAAAAAATACAAATCTGATTTAAATAATGAACATACAAATTTTACAACCATCTCCATCAAAAACATAAAAGTACAGAATGGTAAAGTGGAAATTGGTTTTTTTGCTGAGGGCAATGAAAACGCTGCATGTTTTATAGATGATGTGTCTTTAATAATAGAACATTAATACTGCCTAATTCATGCTAAAATATTATTCAATTATTATTAACACCTACAATTCTCATCAAATGAAATTTCTTTTCTTTTTATTATTATCAGTCATATCCTTTGTATGTGATGCACAACCACCTAAAAGAGTAAATTTTATTCCAAATACTTATTACTCTTTTTTTTCGGCTGATACCAAACCTGTGCTAACCATATTGCCAGGAGATACTATTTATACTAGCTCAGTTGATTGCGATGGGTTTGATAAAAACAATATTAAACGTTCAATTGGAGCTGCAGAAAATCCATTAACAGGTCCATTTTATATCGAAGGTGCCGAAGATGGAGATGTTATAAAAATTACTTTTATCGATATGAAATTTAGCAGAAATACAGCATTGTGTTTGCCCTATTTTCATGAACGCAGTATGCCTTCTTCAATAACCGATATCGTTAAAAAAAATCTAACACCAATAGTTTGGAATTTAAACTTAAAACAAAATAAAGCAAAGTTACAAGTAGCTTCAGAACACTTAAAAAACTTTGAAGTATCTATCAATCCATTTCTTGGTTGTGTTGGGTTAGCAGCACCAAAGGGTCAAGAGGTAGGCACAGGCGATTCAGGGCCTTTTGGAGGTAATATGGATTTTACTAGGGTTACCAAGCATGCATCGGTTTATTTACCTGTATACAATAAAGGTGGCCTTTTGTATTTGGGTGATGGCCATGCAGCACAAGGAGACGGCGAACTAAATTGGATGGCTTTAGAAACCTCTTTAAACTATGCATTTACAGTGAAACTTTTTAAAAATCCTACCAAAAAACTAGCTTACCCTAGAGTGGAAGATGCAACTTATATTATGACAGTTGGAATGGATGCTACACTTGATAATTCATTAAAAATTGCAACAAAAGGTATGCTTGATTGGTTGCAAGAATCGTATAACTTAACTATTGAAGAGGCAACACAAGTAATGGGTTCTTCAATTGAGTATAAAATTTCAGAAATTGTGGATCCAAAAGTTGAAGTTGTGGCTATGATTAAAAAAAATGTACTAAGTAAAATTCAAAAAAAGAAAAATTAAATTATCTGCCTGTTATTCAGTCGGGGTTCGATTTTTTTCGGCATTAATTATTTATAAGCTAACCTATGAATATTATTCTATTTAGTTGAGTCGACACATTTTTTCCAAAAACTAAAAAATGAGGGATAATAACCTTTAACTGATGGGAAGATCCAATCACGCGGATCTTTTATTCCAGGGTAATGTTCAAATGCAGGATGTTCCTTAGAAATAATTAAATCATCTGCTAAAAGTTCACTTTGGTTGTATAGTTGTTTTATTGCCGATATTTCACCAGAATAAATCTGTATCTCATGTATATTTTTAGAAAGTTCCAAAATAAAATTCAATACGTTTTCACTTATAGGATAAGCACTAAAATGAGAAGGCTCTAATATCAATACCCTGTTTACATTTTCCTTAGCGCGCCAAGTTGGGTCTAAATTATATGAATTGTAAATAAGTGTAGGCCTTGAAGTATCTATAATGGGAAGACTTGTAATAGGTAAATCTGTACTTAATTGTAATAAAGTGGTACCTAATAATTGATCGGGCACCTGCATTTTAACAATTGCTTCATAGCTATTGTCTAAATAGGTTCCTACCTGGTTTGTATGGGTATACTTGTTTATATTTTCTTGATTACAATAATATTTTTTAGAAGAAAAAGCACCAGCAACCCATTGCCAACTACAATTATTGCTAGCTATATCGCCATCAAATAAATGATAATACATCCATTTAGAAGGCGTTTTCCAATGAGCTTTTCCAATATTACAAGCAATTGCAGCTACATACATTCTTATATGATTGTGCAGGTATCCTATCTTATATAAATTTTTTATTTGTTGGTCAATTATTTCAATATTTATTTGTGCATTTAATAATGCTGTCAACATTTTATTATGTACAACATCTAATTGCGTTTGTTTTAGATCGTCCCAAATAGTAAGCTTTTTTTCCTGCCAAACCCGTTGATAATATTCACGCCAAGCCAGCTCTTGTATTAATTTTTCAGCTTCTAAGAAGCTAAACCCCTTTTTTAAAATCACATCCATTACTTGCTTTACTGTAATAACCCCTCTAGAAATATATGGCGATAAATAGGTGATATCTCCGGATAAGAAATTTCTTGTTTGTGCATATTTTACAGGGTTAATTGCCTGTATTTTTTCTAATATTAATTTGAAATCGGTTGTAAAATAATTATGGTTGGTATTTATTTGTTCTACAGGGTTAACTATCATGTCATTTGTATTTAAAGTAATTCATTTGAACTTACTTATACTTTTGCATAAGCTAGACGGTCTATTCGAGTAGAGGAATGATAGCTATCAAGTCCTGAACAAGTGATAGTTCCAGCCATTTCAATATCTAAGTATCCATCATCTTGTAAACAATTCTCAGGGAAATATAGATTTTTAATTTCTCCAATTACCATAATAGTATTGTTAATGGTTAGGTTAATTTGTTCTTTAAATTCAATGTCAAGTTGAATATTGCTTTCTTTTACAAAAGGAGCTTTGCAATTCGATTTAAATTCAGCACTTAAACCTGTGGCATCAAATTCTGAAATATCCCTAGGGTATCTGGCCGATGTTTGATGTGCTTGTTTATAAATAGTTTCATTCAAATGATTTATGGTATAAGAACCAGTGTTTAAAATATTAGTTAAGGTGTGGCGTTCAACTGAATCTGGACGCATAATAAAACTAATTAATGGTGGGTTTGCACCAATATGCACTACAGAACTGAAGATGGCCAAATTGGTCTGGCCTGTTAAATCAACAGTGCCAATTAAACAAACACTTTTAAAACCTCCTACACTATTTATCAAATGGGCCCTTTTACGTTGTTCCATTTCCATTAAATCAGTTTCCGTAATTTGTATTTTCATATATTATTTTGTTTGTCTAATTGAGCTAAAAATAAATTGGCATTGTTTAAATGGATTTGTTGTTTTTCGGGACTCATTTTATTGAAAGTGTGCACAAGCATTCCTATTCTTGGATTGCTTAAGAAAAAATCACTGTGTACATGCATAAAACGCCAAAATAAACCATCCCAAATTTGTTGCCAATCACCTTTTTCATAATCACTCATCTTCATTAAATAATTACTGCCACTGATATATGGTTTGGTGGTCATTAATCCGCCATCAGCAAACTGTGTCATGCCATAAACATTAGGAACCATTACCCAGTCATATGCATCTATAAACATTTCCATAAACCACCTATATACTTCATTGGGGTCAAACTCACATAAAAGCATGAAATTGCCCAATACCATCAGTCGTTCAATATGATGACAATATCCTGTTGCTAAAACTTTTTTTATTGTAAGATCAATAGGTGTTATACCTGTAGTTCCAGTCCAAAAACTTGCAGGTATTTTTCTCTTAAAATTCCAGTAATTAATGGTTCTTTGTTTTGATCCCTCTCGCTCATATACTATTCTAATGAATTCGCGCCAACCCATTATCTGTCTGATAAATCCTTCTAAAGAATTTAATGGGATATTATTTTTGTTGAAATATTTATGGCTTTTTCTATGATTTGTTTGGGTGTCAACAACCCAATATTAAGCATTGGGGAAAGAACAGAATGATACAATACTGGTTCTTTAGCCACTATCGCATCTTCATAAATGCCAAATTTTTCAAATCTATTTTGTAAAAATTCTTCCAGCCATTTTTCTGCCTCATTAAAATCAATAACAAATAAATGATGGTTATTAATAGTGCCATAGTTATTTGAAAAATGTTTCTCTACATATTTTTTAGCCTCCACTATGTATGCATTATTGAGAGAGGATGGCATTTTAGGTACTATTTCTTTTTTGGGAAATTTGACTCTATTTTCGGCATCGTAGGTCCATTTGCCACCCTTAGGTTTTCCATCTTTTTCAAGTAATATATTTCTTGATTTTCTTTGCCATGTGTAAAAATCGGTTTGAAAATAGGTGTGCTTATTATTGAAATAAGGTTCAACTTCTTTTATCGAATTTAAAAAGTTGGTGTTTTCATATATCTTAAGTTGCATGCTGTATTGTTGACAACTAGCGTTTATTTTTTGCAATACCCAGCAATCAACTGGGTCAATCATATGTATTTGTTGCAAATGATTTGCATGAAGTTGTTCTACCAATACTTCACATTTGTTCTGCGCTTGATTTGCTTCAATATAGTTTACATCATAGCCTTGTTCTTTTAAAAAATGTTCATAAAATTTCATACTAGCCCTATGTAAAACAAGTTTTTCTTTGTGAAATTGATATTGATTGAAAAAATGCCATTCCTCCACTAAAAAAATTGGCCTGCCCAAACTAATAGCGGCATGTTTTTTAAATAATTGATTGGGCAAAATAATGGTTGCATCAGATGACATTATAAAAATCTATTTTAAGCTAATTACATAACATTATCAATCTAAAAAAGTTGTGAATGAATGCTATTAGTTAGTTAATGAAAGCGGTTTTTCAAAATAATATCTTGGTGTAATAATTTCTAATTGATAAAAACAGATTTATTATGTTCCAATTTCCCCATTTGGAACAAATAAAATAGTTAATTAAATATAGATGACTGTAAAAATTCGTTATTTCACCTGTAAAAATATAATTATGAAAAAAACATTCTTTCTATTATTTGCAGCTATAATTTATTTATCTGCATGTAACAATCAATCAAGTACAGTTGAAACATCAAATTCAGCTCCTTCTAAAGATTCTATAGAAGCAGTAAATGCAATTAACAAAGCAGATAGCCTTTGGGATGATCAGTCTGCACACAATTCAGTACAAGGCTGGTTAGGCTTTTATACCGATGATGCAATCATGTTACCTCCGGGTGAAAAAGTTTGTAATGATAAAGCTAGCAGAGAAGCTTCAATAAAAGCATATTTCGCCATGCCTAGTGCAAGTATGCGATTTCAGGCTACTAAAGTTGAGGCTTCAAAATCTGGAGACCTAGGTTATAGTACAGGAGCTTATCAGTTTGGCTATAAAGATGCTGCAGGTAAAGAGGTACATGAAACTGGCAAGTTTAATGAAACTTGGAAAAAACAGTCAGATGGCAGTTGGAAATGTATCGTAGACATTTGGAATGCAGATCCTGCGAAATAATTTTTCTAATTAGTAACAAAGAAAAATCTCATTTTAAAACTAATTCTCGCGTAAAATAGTATAAGATTTAAAAAATAAAACAGAGACCTCTAGCAATAGGGGTCTCTGTTTTATTTTAAAATGCGTAAGTTTAGTTATTAGAAATCATTACTCATGAAGCTATTAAAAACCATAAAACTGATTAGTACTTTTTACAAGAGTTTTATGTTGCTTTCTGCTGTAATAACGATTGCTTGTTTGGTGTTATTTTGGGAGTATGGACTTGGTATTTTTTCTACATTATTTTGGTTTAAAATTGGCACTCTAGGGTTAACCTTTTATTTCATTGACAATTATAAAAACAAGGAATACTATTATTACCAAAATTTAGGTGTTTCAAAAGTTTTGCTTTGGTCTGTTACACTTAGCTTCGATTTTGCTTTATTTATTTTTTTAATTATTCAAGAATATACGTTCAAATGAATCATACGCTTGAAGTAGATAGTATTCAATTAGCATTCAACAATAGAAGAATTTTATCAGACATTTATTTAAAATGCGAAACAGGTAAAATTACTGGTCTTTTAGGAAGAAATGGTCAAGGAAAATCTTGCTTAATGAAAATTATTTATGGCACATTAAACTGTGAAAAATCTATTAGGTTTGATGCCATTAGTCAACACACTGCATTTAAACGACCAGACTTATTATTATATCTTCCTCAATTTAATTTTATTCCAAAAAACTTAACGCTTAAAAGAATATTCAATGATTTTCAATTAGACTATTCAAATTTTTTAATAACGTTTCCGGAGTTTACAAATCAATATCATTTATCTATTGCCAATTTATCGGGTGGAGAACGTAGATTAATTGAATTATACGTTATAGTAAAATCTCAATCTCAATTTGCAATGCTTGACGAACCTTTTACACATTTAAATCCGCTTCAAATTGCAAAAGTGCAAACACTACTTTTAAATGAAAAAGAAAATAAAGGTTTACTTATTACCGACCATATGTTTCGGCATATTACAGCTATCTCGAACAATTTGTATGTGTTAAACAATGGAAAAACAGATTTAACGAAAGATATATCAGACATAGAATCGCTTGGGTATGCAAGAATTTAATTCTGGTCTATCTAAATTCTTTATTTAAATCACCCAATAATTATTTATAAATTAAGTACAGATTATTTTCATTAAAAACATATTTTAAATTTATTGTTTTAATGAATTTTGCATTAATTCTATTTTATATAGTAAATTAAGTTAATTTATTTATATGTTTGTATATATTTTTTAGATCAGTATCTAATTTTAAATTATCTATGGACCAAGAGTTTAAATGGGAGTGGGAGCTTTCTGCTAATAAAAAAAAAATCCAATTTGGGCTTAAAGAATTATGGCAATATCGTGGTTTAATCCAATCTTTTGCTCGTAAAGAATTAATAGCTGGCTATCAACAGACTATTATGGGTTTGTCTTGGTTAGTTATTCAGCCCATTTTAACAACACTTTTTTATTTATTGGTATTTAGTAGAATTGTAAAAGTGTCAACTGATGGCGTACCGCCTTTGTTGTTTTATATGTCTGGAAGTCTACTTTGGGGTTTTTTTTCTGAGTGCCTAACTAGCACAATGTTTACATTTAAACATAATGCTCATATTTTCAGTAAAGTTTATTTTCCGAGATTAGTGGTTCCAATAAGTATGATTGGAACACATGCTTTTCGATTTTCAATCCAGTTTATATTATTTCTTTTAATCTATACCTACTATTGGATTTCTGGTGCTGTACATCCAAGCATATACATACTTTGGTTACCAATAGTAATATTGGGAACTGTCACCTTAGCTATGGGATTGGGCATGATTGTAAGTATCTATTTAGCGCGTTATAATGATTTAGAACCATTTATGAATTTTTTCTTACGGTTATTAATGTTTGTAACGCCAGTTGTATATCCAGCAAGTTTAATACCACAATCCTATAAATTTCTTTTTTGGGCAAACCCTTTAATTCCGCTAATGGAATATTTTAAAGCCGGATTCTTTTTTACAAAACCGGTTAATATGAGTTATTTATTCATAAGTTTTTTTATCACGTCACTTATTTTTCTTTGTGGCTTAATCTATTTTAAGAAAAAAGAGTTGAGTGTAATGGATACAATTTAAATTAAAATTATTATGTCTGAAATTATATTAAGAGTAGAAAATGTGTCTAAATACTATAAATTAGGAGTATTAGGTTCATCTTCTCTCAAAAAAGATTTGCAAAGTTGGTGGCGTACGAATATTTCAAAAAATCAAATCGCAATCCCAATTGAAAAAAAAGAAAGTAAAGATCATATATGGGCTTTAAAAGACATTAATTTTGAAATTAATGAAGGGGATTGTTTGGGTATTGTTGGCAAAAATGGATCAGGAAAATCAACACTTCTAAAAACAGTTTCTAGAATTGTCCCCCCAACAACTGGATCTATAAAAGGCAGAGGCAAAATCACCAGTTTATTAGAAGTGGGTACTGGCTTTCATCCTGAATTAAGTGGTAGAGAAAATTTGTATTTAAATGGACAAATTTTAGGGATGAGTAAAAAAGAAATTACTTCTAAGTTAGATGAAATAATAGACTTCTCTGGCGTAGAAAGATTCCTTGATACTCCTGTTAAAAGATACTCAAGTGGAATGTATGTGAGACTTGCTTTTTCAGTTGCGGCCCATTTAAATACCGATATTTTAATAGTAGATGAGGTGCTAGCGGTTGGAGATTCTGAATTTCAAAAAAAATGTATCGGTAAAATGCAAGATGTTACCCAGAAAAGTGGCAAAACAATTTTATTTGTTAGTCATAACCTTTTGGCATTAGAAAATCTGTGCAATAAAGCAATTTGTTTAAGTAAAGGAAATTTGGTTGATGCTGGAGACGCTAAGTCTGTTATTTCAAACTATTTAAATAAAGAAAAAGTTGAAATACTTGAACAAAATTTTCAATTAACAGATACTTATGTTGGGAATGAATTTATTGCAATGCATTCTATTAGTCTCAAACCTCAATACAATGATTTTAATATCATTGACACAAGCATCCCTCTTTTAATAAACTTTTCTTTCTTAAATAAAATGCTAGGTTCAGATAATTTAAGTGTGCATGTGCTCTTATACTATTATGGTGGAGACTGTGTTTTTGAAACTAGATCAATACCTACAGTTTACGCTAATGGAAAAATAAATGGAACTTGCTTGATTCCTGGTAACTTTTTAAATGATGGACATTATTATATTTCTATTTCTTTTATAAGAAATAGCTCAAAGGTCCTTTATGAATATACTGAGGCTTTAGTATTTGATGTAGCAGACTATAGAGAAGACAAGTCTTCCTTTGGTAAATGGATTGGAGCAGTAAGACCAAATTTTCCGGTACACTTAGAAGAAGCGCTCATGTAAAATAAATACCATTGAAAGAGGATCTAAAAATATTTATTTATAATACCCTGTCCACTTTCTCCATTTAAATAAAACTGTTTCAGCCCAAAGTTGTGATATAATTCTCTTTGTAAGTTTAAGATCATGAAAAGGAAGGAATCTCCAATAATTTTTATAATTGAAAATCCATCTTAAAATACCTTTTATATCTTTCTTAAATATAGCACGATATAGATCTTTGTAAAAAAGGCCAATTTCAATTTCGTTTTTGAATAGAACTGCACACGGGTTTTGAAATTCTTTTTTTGAGTTGATTGATTTTATTGCAGTTATAAAATTATTATCCGAAAAATATTGACTATAAGCCATCCAAGAATTTGGTCTAAGATCCATTTCAATTACAAAATACTTGCTGGTACTATTCTCTTTAATATATGTTACGCTTGCAAATCCATTGGCTCCTGTTTTTTCTCCAAGTTGGGTTAAGTATATTTCTATATCAGGATTGTTGTAATAAACTCTTCTTGTACTGAATGAAAATTTATCGGTAGTATAACTTAAAACCTTGGCACAAAAATATACGATGAGTTTACCTTTATAATATAATGCTTCCACTCCCACTTCTTCTCCCTCAATAAATTCTTGTAACATTAGGTTCTGATGGTCTATTTGATTTTCTAATGCTTTTTGGAGCGCTAATTCATTTTGAATAATACTTATACCCATACCTCCCCACCCGGATTCGCTTTTTTGTATAAGTGGGAAATTAAGGGTCTCAATAATTCTTCGGTAATCAGCCTTAGAATTATAAGAATCAGATTTAGGCGTTAATACATTATTATCGAAACAGAATTTAGAAAATCCATTTTTCGAACTAATCATATCTCTATTCTCAATCTTGATTAATGGAAGTGTTTTAATGAATAAAGTGGGGTCAATTATTTGTTCATTAACAAACTTCAATAGTGGATCTTCGGTTATGACCACAAAATCATAATTACTTGATTCAATTTGCTTTAGTAACTTTTTTACGAATTCATCAAGATTTTCTGATCCTTCAATAAAGTTATTGTAGTAGGAGTTAGATTGCAGCCATGCCCCTTTCTTGCAGAATACATCAACTTTAGAACCAGCTTTTGAAAATAGAAAAGGTATTTCAACACTTGTATCCCAATCAAAAAAACTTACTATTAGAACAGAATTCATTATTTATACTTTTAAAACAAAATAACATGAATTAACTTTTATTATTTAAAATAAAGATATATATAATCATTTAATGTAATAATTTTAATATAATTTAATTTGAAATACTTTTTTTGCAATGAATCCTATTCTACCAGAAGACCCAAACCCTCTAGTTAGTATAATTATTACTACTTACAACCACGGTAAATTTATTCGAGATGCTATTGAAAGTGCTTTAAGCCAAACATATAAAAACATAGAAATATTAATTGTAGATGATGGAAGTACCGACCATACGAAACAAATAGTGTTGGAATATCCTACTGCAATTTATCTTTATCAGCATAATCAAGGGATATCTGCTGCTAGAAACAATGGCCTAAAAAAAGTATCTGGCGAATATGTTTTATTTTTAGATGCAGATGATTTTCTTTATCCTGATGGAATTGCCATTAATGTTAATGAATTAAACAATAATCCTGATATAGCATTTGTTTCTGGGTCATACAAATATGTAGATATTAATAAAAAGGAAATTAACGAAATTTCACACCCATTTACCGGGAATCACTTCCACATGCTGATACTTACGAATTGTATAGAAATGCATGGCACAGTACTTTACAGGAAAAAAATAATTGAAAAATATCTTTACGATGTCAATTTAAAATGTTGTGAAGATTATGATCTGTTTTTAAGAATCACAAAAAATTACAAGGCAATTCACCATACTGAATTTATTGCTGCTTATAGGCGTGTAGGAAATAGTAGCTTGAGTTCAAATATTCCATTAATGTTATATACCCTTTTAAAGGTTATAAAAAATAATGTTGAAGATCAATTATCTGATAAAAGAATTAATTATCTATATAATTTAAGTAGAAAAAGGGCTATTGAAATTTATGCTAATAAAGCCAAGAAGCAACTTGTTGATAAGCAAAATGGTATTAAAAAGTACACTAAAATTTGGTTTCAAACATTGGCTTTAGTTTTAAGGTTTCGTTTCTATTCATTCATTAAATTTCCTTTAAAGAAGGTAAAAAATATAATCCTTACAAACTTTCTATTTAAAAATTCTAAAAAGGGAGTTAATAGAAATGCATTTAAAATATTTGTTTTGATGTATCATAAAATTGCAAATCCAATATTTGATCCATGGGATTTATCTGTTTCTAAAGAAAACTTCGAATCACATTTGAAATATTTAAGTGAATCAGAATCTGTAATAAATACAGAGGATTTATTGAATTATTTAAATGGCAAAAAGGAGCTTACCAAGAATCAGGTTTATATCACATTCGATGATGGTTATGAAGATAATGCAATAATTGCGGCCCCCCTTTTAGAAAACTATAAAGTTCCAGCTACTTTTTTCATTACCAATAAATCATTATCAGATAACCCCTCATTCTTTTGGTCGGATATTTTAGAAATTATTTTCTTAACCCAGCTTGTCCTACCTAATAGTTTAAGCATTAGCACCAACTCTAGTAGTCTTATTTTAAATTTTGAAGGGGAAACCAATCTTGAAAATATTGAAATTGAAACACTGATTTGGAAGGGTAAGGAGACTTTAAACAAAAGAACGGAAGCATATATAAAAATGTGGAACCTTTTAATTGGTTTACAACCTTCAGAGCAGGATGAAATTATTAATCAACTAATTGTTTGGAGCAAGGTTGATCTAGCTCAATATCATTCTTATAATGTTATGAACAAAAATTTGTTGATGCAATTAAAAAATAACAAATTCATAGAAATTGGAGGACATACTAAAAGTCATGTTTCACTTTCACAAATGAATAGTGTTATACAAGAAGATGAAATAGAAAATAATAAAATTGATTTGGAACGTTTTTTAAAAAAAGAGCTTTCTGTTTTTGCCTATCCTTATGGTCGAACTAATTCTGAAGTCAATAATATTGTATCTGAGAATGGTTATAACGCTGCTTTTACTTG
>JBAXHC010000066.1:0-18161 GCA_037139075.1 Bacteroidota bacterium | reverse complement strand
ATATCCAGCTGGGAGTTAATAACCATTTTTATGTGGGAGAAGATTCAGAGATCGCTGCCAATGAATTTTATCCATATTATGCTACCATGATGGATCGGGTAGGAAGAGAAAGAGGATGGCAACCACTTACTAAACCACAGTTTGATTATCTCAGACAACCAAGAGGTGCATTAATGGTAGGTAGTGTTCAACAAGTAGTTGATAAGATTTTATATGAGCATGAGATATTTGGCAACACCCGTTTTCTCGCCCAGGCAAGTGTAGGATTTGTACCCCATGATAAAGTTTTAAAATCGATCGAATTGTTTGGAACGAAAGTGGTACCTCAAATAAGGAAGGCTTTAAATTAATTTTTATACCATGCAAAAAGCTAAAAAAATTCTTCCAAATAATAGAAAGGATTTTTTTGCTTGTTTAATAATTCAGATAGATCATTATGAAACTGTTGAATGCTCCATCATTTCCAAGGCTTTAATAAACAAATGGTTATTCTCTAAGTGTACATGTCTATGTAAATCTTCTTCAAACTCTTTCAACTCCATCAGGCTCACTTTGAAAGTTGTGCAAGCCCCATCTGGTGCTTCATAATTATTAGTGAGCTCGCGAATTTTGTATAATATATTACCTGCATGGTCGTGTTCTGCCATCATTACTCCAATAGGTCCTTCAATCGCAGTTCTGGCTGCTTCGTTTAAATTACCCTCATTAAATAAAGATTCTAATAGCTTAATTCTTGGAAACAATATGACTTCCTCTTTTTGCATATGGCTTGTCATTTCTTCCTGAATTTCTTTAAACAACTCTAACACTTCTACCATATACGGAAACCTTTCCCCATGTTTATTTGCAACTTTTTCTACGTGAAATATAATTTGAGGCATCGATTGTTTTACATAAAAATGATGATGAATTAAAATGTAACTGATCATTTGCTCTGCACTCATTTCTTCGAAAGGAAGTTGATTTAGAGTTCTGGGTTGCATTTGTATTTCTAATTCTGTGGCAACCTCACTAACAGATAGTCCTTTAGCTTTACAAGCTTCTTCTAATGTTCTTTTACCGTTGCAACAAAAGTCGAGACTGTATTTTTCAAAAACCGGAACAGAGGAACTGCTCTTAGTAACAATTGATGCAAGCGTTTGTGTACTGATATTTTCCATTTGATTTATTTTATATCACAAAGTTGTGTCGATATAAAATTTCGAATTATGATTCAAATCACTTTCTAAATTTAATTCCCAAATTCAACAATAGCATCCCTGTAACTAATAGAAATGCTGCCATTAATAATAATTCATTGATATAGTTCAACGAGTATTCGAAAATGGCGGCAACGCCCTGTGTCATTAGTAAACATTCATTAAATATGATTGCGAATACGAATACTAAGATCCCCGTTAATACTGTTTTATTTTGTTGAATCAATTGGGAAGAGAGAAAATTTGCGATCAGGAATAAAGTGATTACTCCAAGTAAAATTAAGTGAAGATATGCAATCACAATTGGTCTGAAACCAAATGCCAGTGTACTTATGGAGGGAAGAGTGGATGTTGCCTGTAAAGTAAATTTAATTGTAAGTGCAATACCCGAAAATAAAATAAGCCAATTCGCGGGTTTTGAATATTTAACGGACAGCTCTTTATATTTAGGAACTATTTGTTTTAAAAACAAGATCCATGCAAACAGTTGCAATATTGCTGAAATAACAATAATACTGTAGGCCCAATCAGGCATGGGTAACCATAATGCTGATAAAAAATAAGCTGGTATACAGGATCCTGCAAATAACCAGAATACTTTAGTTTGCTTTTTAATAAAAGGAATAAGCTCCATTACTTTGTCGAGAAAAAGTCCCATACATGCAAAAAAGAACCATCCATTATATTGGAAGTGTAAGAAAAAATATACTGCCAGTAAATACCAATTCTGGTGCACAATTTTATTTGCCATCATAGCGGCTAAACTAAAAGCACCCAATGCGGAAATGGCATTAAAAAATAGAGCTGCTTTAAACCAATGACCGATAATTTTATTTTCTGAAATTCGATTTAATTCCTTCCAAAATTGTATCGTAAAGACCCAGCTATTAAGGATAGAAAGAGTAGAGAAACTGATGGAAACAAGGCCATAACCCTGAATTGGGAAACTAAATAGCATGCCATAAGCAGTGATTAAGTTCCCCCATAAAAGCCAGTTGTATTTAGGAAATAAGTCAATGCCCCTTTTTCTACTTCCATAATCAACCATGAATGCCATTAAAGCCATACTGATCCAGCCGGCAAATGCGAAATGGGAATGGCCATGTAATAAATGCTTTTGATCAATAAATGGTAGACTGAAAGCAATTTTATAGCGGAGTACTAAACCTATGATCGCAACCAATAAAAGGTTGAAAAGAGATATTCTGAGCCAATAAAATAAACGAGAAATCATAATTGCCGTTTAGGGCAAAATAAAAGCATGAGCGGCATTCAACTTATGATTTGAATCACAACTAGCAATATACTTTTCCTTTGTCAACAATCACAGAACCATTTTTATGCATGTTTCTGATTGTTCTTATAACTGTTTCAACTCTTAAGCCAGTCATATCTGCAATTTGTTGACGTGTAAGTTTAACCCTGTTGCATTTTGTGCAGATATTTTTCTTTGACTCCTTGAAATATTTAAAAAGACTACTGATACTGTGTTCTGGATTATGATTAGCTATTTCTTTAACGATCATAAATTTAAATCGTAATCTTTCAGCTAAAAGCTTACTAAATGTAAAATGGATCTCAGGGTTTTCCTGAATCATTTGATGGAAAGTATTCTTACTCAATCTTATTAAAATAGAATCTTCATCAGCAATTGTTGTAGCTGCGTATACCCCATTATCAAAAAGAGGTAATTCACCAAAACATTCACCTGGTTCAATCATTACCTGCAATATTTCCTTCCCATCTTCATTGATATTTAACCAACGTACACTTCCGGATATCAATTGGTAATAAAATGAACAGATTCCTTCTTCCTGAAAGATGATATCGCCTTTAGCTACTTTTTTATAGGTGGCTCCCCAAGCTAATAAGGTATTGATATCTATTATCATGAATCTGGTTTAATCGTATTTCCAACGTGAAACTATCAGTATGTTGAAACCTAAACCATGATATAAATCATGTTTTTACTGTATTTCCGCTTAGAGATGAGAAATCTTTACACTTATGATTCAACGCATAAAATAAGGTTCGTGGGCTTTGTACACTTGCACTATCAATTAAAAAGTAAACAAATCACTATGAAAAAAATGTTGGTAGTAGTATTCCTGGTAATATTTATCTCTGCCTGTGGAGGCGATAATTCAAAAAATGCTTCCACAAAATCAGATGTTGCTTCTTCTGAAACTTCAAACCCATCTTATGACCCCAATAGAGGGGAGGGAAAATTTAAAACTGTTGATATAAGCGGTTCACTGGATGCAGCAATGGCAGAGAATGGCAGTAAAATTTACTTAGTAAAATGTGGAGCTTGCCATAAAGTTACCGAAGAAAAATTAGTTGGCCCCGGATGGAAAGGTGTTACATCCAGACATCAGGCACCATGGATTTTAAATTTCATTACTAACACAGATGAAATGATCAATAAAGATCCTAAGGCGCAGGCGCAGTTAGAAATTTGTTTGGTAAGAATGCCAAACCAAAATCTGGCAGATTCAGATGCAAGAGCGCTTTTAGAGTTTATGCGTAAAAATGATGGTGTAAAATAATAATGCTTCTCATTCTATTTAGATAAAACAAAAAAACATGAAAAATAGTCACATCAAGTTACTCGCAACAGCTTGCCTCGGTATTGCGATTAGCTTTAATGCTTGCAAGCCGAAAAACGTTGGGGATGCAGTTAGTTCAGATGCTGCTGCCAAAGCCTATGTTGCACCAGGTAAGTACGATCAGTTTTACAATTTTGTTTCCGGTGGATTCAGCGGTCAAATGAGTGTATACGGATTACCCTCTGGACGTTTACTCCGTGTAATACCAGTATTCTCAGTTGATCCAGAGAAGGGTTGGGGTTATAGTGAAGAAACTAAACCAATGTTGAACACTTCTCATGGTATTGTTCCATGGGATGATCTTCACCACACTGAGCTTTCACAGACCAATGGTGAGATCGATGGTAAGTGGGTATTCGGAAATGCCAATAACACTCCTCGTGTTGCCAGAATCGATTTGAAAACATTTAGAACTGCTGAAATTATTGAATTACCTAATAGTTCTGGTAATCACTCTTCTCCTTTCATTACTGAGAATACGGAGTATGTGGTTGCTGGTACTCGATTTAGTGTGCCTCCTGATAATGTAAATGGGGATGTTCCTATCAATTCGTACAAAAAGAATTTTAAAGGAACAATTAGCTTTATTAGTGTTGGAAAAGAAGATGGCAAAATGGATATCGCATTTCAAATTCAATGCCCTGGAGTGAATTTTGATTTGAGTCACTCTGGTAAAAATGTATCAAGTGGATGGTTCTTTTTCTCTTGTTATAATACAGAGCAGGCAAATACATTGTTAGAAGTAAATGCATCTCAACGTGATAAAGACTTTATCATGGCAGTTAACTGGAAAAAAGCAGAGGAATATATTAAAGCTGGGAAAGGAAGAAAACAGACTGTAAAATATGCACACAATAAATGGAACGAGAAAACGCATAGCGCTACTTCAGAAATTAAAACCGAAGTAACTGTTTTGGATGCGAAAGACTTTCAAGACTTATGTTATTTCATTCCTTGCCCTAAATCTCCACACGGTTGTGATGTAGATCCTTCTGGTGAATATATAGTGGGTAGTGGAAAATTAGCAGCTTTAATTCCCGTGTTTAGTTTTACAAAATTGCAAAAAGCAATTGCTGCAAAAGATTATGCTGGAGTGTATGATGGGATACCAGTTATTAAATATGAGTCTGCTTTATTTGGTGAAGTAAAAAAACCAGGACTCGGACCATTGCACACAGAATTTGATGGAAAAGGAAATGCCTACACCACCATGTTTGTATCATCTGAAGTTGTTAAATGGAATATTAAAGATTTAAAAGTATTAGATCGTGCTCCAACTTATTATAGTGTTGGTCACTTGTGTATTCCTGGTGGAGACACAAAAAAACCAAATGCTAAATACTTGATAGCCTATAACAAAATTACTAAGGATAGATATTTACCAACCGGCCCTGAGTTAGCTCAGAGTGCACAGTTGTATGATATTTCAGGAGATAAAATGCAGTTGATACTTGACTTCCCAACAATTGGTGAACCACACTATGCTCAGGCAGTAAGTGCAGATGTAATCAAAAATAATTCTGTGAAGTTCTTCAAAATAGAAGATAATGCTAATCCATATGTAGCAAAAGGGGAAGGCGAAACCAAAGTTGTAAGAAATGGAAATAGAGTAGATATAAATATGACTTGTATTCGATCACACTTTTCTCCTGATAATATTGAAGGTATTAAGGCTGGCGACGAAGTCTATTTCCATGTAACTAATCTGGAACAAGATTGGGATGTGCCACATGGTTTTGCAATTAAAGGTGCCAACAATGCTGAACTTTTAATAATGCCTGGTGAAACCCAAACATTAAAATGGGTTGCTGAAAAGTCTGGAATGTTCCCTTTCTATTGTACAGATTTCTGCAGTGCATTGCACCAAGAAATGCAGGGGTATTTGAGAGTATCACCAGCTGGAAGTAATACACCACTGATGTTTAGTACAGGTAAAAATATGCCTCCCATAGAAGCTGCTACAGCTAATGGGAAAAAATAATTTCCTATAAAACGTGGCAGGTTTAAACAACTGCCACGTTTTAAGTTTATCGAAATTGAAATTACGCAAATGAAAAACAATCAGCTTTCTGGTCTTGTTAGATTACTCCTATTATTTAGTTCTGCCGCACTGGCTTTGGTTTTATTTGTTCCAATGTGGCGAATTGAATTAGATGCACCACAATATCCCGAAGGACTTACTTTACTTATTTATGCCAATAAATTAGGTGGAAACGTTGATATTGTGAATGGGTTGAATCACTATATCGGAATGAAGACTTTACATGCTTCAGATTTTTTGGAGTTTACATTACTGCCTTATTTTATTTCATTTTTTGCCTTGTTGGCATTACTTGTTGCCATTTTTGCGAGGCCAAAACTATTGTATACTTTCTTTATTCTTTTTATGCTTTTTGCCATTATATCGATGGTTGATTTTTGGAGATGGGAGTATAACTATGGTCATGAACTTAACCCTGATGCTGCAATTATTGTTCCTGGCATGTCTTATCAGCCCCCATTAATTGGGTTTAAACAATTATTGAACTTTGGAGCATACTCTATTCCAGACATTGGAGGATGGATTTTTGTTAGCGTTGGATTAATTGGTTTATACGCAGTAATTGTTACAAAAAGAAAAAAGTTTTCATCTACAGCAATTGTAACAATGATCACAATTTTCACTTCCACTTTATTTAGTTCATGTAATACGGAGCCTGAAGCTTTAAAATATGGATCAGATAATTGTTTTTCCTGTAAAATGACAATTAGTGATATCAGATTTGGTGCAGAGATTGTAACAAAAAAAGGTAGAGTATATAAGTTTGATGATAGTTTCTGCATGATTGCATATTTAAAAACTAAGGAGCTTGCCAGTTCAGAAATTAAGCATATTTATATGACCAATTTTACGGGTACCCATCAGTTAATTGATGTAGATGAAGCCGTGATGCTGCAAAGCGATCAGTTAAGAGGACCCATGGGAGGAAATATAGCAGCAGCTGACCAGATTGATAGCATTAACAAAATGAAAGATAAATTTCCCGGCAATCACATGCTTTGGTCAGAAATTATTAAACAGTGAAACGTAAAATTATTATAACGTTTTTTAGTTTTTGCCTGATGCTTTTGGGTGAGGCAAAAACAATTGCTGTTGGTGTATCTAAGAAATGTAGCACCATTCAACAAGCAATGTTACTTGCTTCAAAAGGGGATAGTATTGTTGTTTCAAGAGGAAACTATCATGAAAAAAATATAATAGTAAATAAACAGATTACTTTAATAGGGATAGACTATCCCGTATTAGATGGTGAGTTTAAATATGAGATCATTTCTATTAAAGCCTCAGGTACAATTGTACAGGGTTTTAAAATTATCAGGTCTGGCATCTCCAGTATGGAAGACTTTGCCGGTATTAAAATATATGAATGCAGAGATGTGATTATTAGAAACAATATTTTGGAAAACACATTCTTTGGTATTTATTCTCAGTATGGAATCAATTGTACTATTGAAGGAAACAAATTGTCTGCATCGAACACAGAAGAACAACAAAGTGGAAACGGAATACATTGTTGGAAGAGTGATAGTATGCGAATTATTGGAAACAATATAACTGGTCATAGAGACGGGATATACTTTGAATTTGTAACCAACTCTATTATCTGGAGAAATGATTCTGAAAAAAATCTTCGTTACGGATTACATTTTATGTTCTCTAGTAATGATGCATATATCGCAAATATTTTTAAAAACAATGGAGCGGGTGTTTCTGTGATGTTCTCGCACGATGTTAAAATGATTCATAATTATTTTGAAGAAAACTGGGGAGATGGCTCTTATGGCATTTTGCTAAAAGAAATCTCTGATGGTTATATAGAAAATAATCGATTTGTGAAGAATACAGTTGGGATCTATATGGAAGGAACCAGTAGGATTAAGATGAATGGAAATGTTTTTGAAAAAAATGGATGGGCCATGAAAATTCAGGCAAGTTGTATGGATATTACTGTTACAGGAAACAACTTCATTAATAATACTTTCGATATGGCTACCAATGGAAGCCTGGTGTTGAATACTTTTAATGGAAATTATTGGGATAAATACGAAGGGTATGATATTAATAAAGACCATGTGGGAGATGTGCCATACAGACCAGTTAGTATGTACTCTGTAATTATTGAAAAAAATCCACCTGCAATGATGTTATTCAGAAGTTTTATTACAACACTTCTTGATGAAACGGAAAAAGTATTGCCATCACTTACACCCGAGAATTTTAAAGATGCATTCCCACTAATGAAACCCTTAAGATTATGATCATTGCAAATAATGTCTCAAAAAACTTTGGCAGCCTTACTGCATTAAATAATTTTTCTGTTAACTGCAATAAGGGCGAGTGTATTGCACTGATTGGTCCTAATGGCAGTGGGAAAACTACTTTTATCAAAACTATTTTAGGGATGGTTGTGTGTGATAGCGGTTTTATTACTGTAAATGGATTTAATATTAAAAACGATTGGCAATACCGTTCTAATATTGGGTATATGCCGCAAACAGGTCGTTACCCAGAAAATATGACGATTGGCCAGGTTTTGGAAATGATGCAAGATATCAGAGGTAAAAAAAATAGTAACGAGTTAGATGAAGACCTCATTAATCAGTTTGAAATCAAATCGATTTTACATAAAAGAATGCGTACACTTTCTGGTGGAACCCGTCAGAAAATCAGCGCTGCATTAGCTTTTTTATTCAACCCTGATTTATTGATTCTTGATGAGCCCACTGCTGGTTTAGATCCTCTTTCTTCTGAAATTCTGAAAGAAAAAATCATAGAAGAAAAAAAGAAGGGTAAACTCATTCTAATTACATCGCATATACTTAGCGAACTAGATGATCTGGTTACACAGGTAATATATATGCAGGATGGTTGCCTATGTTTCCATAAGACTATTGAACAGTTGAAAGAAGATACTGGACAAACAAAACTTGCGAAAGCCATTGCTCAAGTAATGCTTAATAAATAAGAATGAAAAAAGTTATTAAATACGTAATCATCGATATCCTTCGCAATAAGATCATGCTGGCTTATACAGCATTTCTTTTAGTGTTATCGTTTAGCATTTTTAGTTTAGAAGATAATTCAGCGAAAGGCTTACTGGGCCTATTAAATATAATTTTAATTATAGTTCCACTTGTAAGTATCGTTTTTTCTACTATCTATGTTTACAATAGCTCAGAATTTATTGAGTTGCTGGTAAGCCAGCCACTTAAAAGAAAAACTATTTGGATGAGCCTCTTTACCGGACTTACAAGTTCTATGGTACTTGCATTTATTGTAGGTGTGGGAATCCCTATTCTGATTTATCAATCTGATATCACTGGGATGATGATGATGGTTATAGGCATTTTATTGTCAGTCATTTTTGTTGCTATTGCGATGCTGGCTGCTGTAAAAACAAGAGACAAGGCAAAAGGTATTGGTATAGCTGTATTGCTATGGCTATATTTTTCTTTATTGTTCGATGGCTTTGTTCTTTTCTTAGTTTTTCAATTTTCAGATTACCCTGTTGAAAAATTAATGGTAGCAGTAAGCATGTTAAATCCACTCGACCTGGCTCGAATTATGATCCTTTTAAAAATGGATATATCAGCTTTAATGGGTTATACGGGTGCTGTATTCAAAGATTTTTTCGGAACAGGGATGGGCTTGACGCTTTCATTCTCTGTATTGGTTTGCTGGACGATTATTCCAATTTGGTTTTCAATCAGAAAGTTTAAAACAAAAGACTTATAATAAAATCTTTTTCAATGTCAACTGCTCTAAGAATGAAAAATGTGAAAAAAGATATCTGCAACCGAATAGATATAGAAAGGCTTGTAGCTGAATTTTATACTAAGGTTAAAGCAGATGAACTATTGGGTCCGGTATTTACAGAGGTTGTACGAATCAACTGGGAGAAACACATGCCGCTTATGTGTGATTTTTGGGAGAATGCCATTCTGTTTACTGGATCGTATCAAGGAAACCCAATGGATCTTCACACGCATCTGCATAAGGCAATGCCCTTACAACAATTACATTTCCAAAAATGGAATCAATTATTTATCAATACTGTTGACCATTTATTTACAGGCGAAAAAGCCTTACTCGCAAAACAAAGAGCCATTAAAATATCTGAAGTATTACAATCAAAAATTTTAGACCATAAATAATCTAGACAAAAAATAAAAAAAAGCAGGAATCAATTTCATGCTTTTTTTTATTGGGAGGGGGAATTTTTTATTTTTTCTCTGGAGGTGGGAGTAACACTTTATCGATAACATATATGATTCCGTTTGATGCAGGAATCGTTGCTTTAATTTCTGCGATGCCGTTAATCATGATTTTGCCATCTTTTTTGCTGATAGTAATATTTCCACCATTTACTTGTCCAATGGTTTGACCATCGTTCATATTTTCAGTTTTGAATACGCCAACAGAAACATGGTATTGCAAAATATCAATTAAGGTTTCCTTTTTTTCGGGTTTTAATAATCCCTCTACAGTTCCAGCTGGTAATAATGCAAATGCTTCATTGGTTGGGGCGAAAACGGTAAATGGTCCAGCATTGCTTAAGGCATTAACAAGATCTGCAGCTTGCACAGCTGCAACAAGGGTTGTATGGTCCTTACTACCTACTGCAACTTGAACTACATTTTTTGCTGATACATCGTCTTGTACTCCGGATTGACCTTTTGATTCTGCAGCTGGACTAGCTGTTTCTGTGCTTGTGGCTGTTTTGCTGGTATCATTGCTACAAGCTGAAAATCCAAGCCCAAGCGATAATAAGCTCAAAACGGTGAATGCTCTTTTCATATAGTTAGGGTGGTTTTTATGTTACCCGATAACTAAAATTAGAACATGCTAATTTATTCAATTATGACCCTAATCATAAAATCAAGATTGCTCAGAATTATTTAAACTCACTAATAACTGTGATCTCTAGCTCATCCGCGATCTCGTCAGTATTGATCCCAAAATCAATTCTTTTGATCTTGAAAATACTTTTTAATGTAGTCTTACCACCAGATATTAAAATAGAACCAGTTGCGATAATATTTTTGGAAACTCCATGAATGGATAAGGAGCCTTCAGCAGTCACTTTTGTATTTCCATCCTTTGTAAAGTCAATTGATTTTATGTTTTGGATGATTCCTGTAAAACTCGTTTTTGGAAACGCCGCACTATTCATATAATCGGGATCATTAAAATGTTCCTGCATCAATCCATTTTCAAAAACAAAACCCCTGATTAGTCCAGTGAATTTTAATTGACCAGTTGTTGTGTTAAAAGAACAGGCAACATCTGAATTGGTTGCTTCTATATCTTCCGCAGAACCCTTAGAATAAAATCGGATGCTTGCTTTACGTGTGATCAGAATCTTTTCAGCAGGTACTACTATCGCAGTTTTAGATTGTTTGGAACTATCTTTTTTGAGCGTATCAATCAATTTTAAATTTTTATGATCTGCATAAGTGGAATCTAATAATTCAAAATTTGGTAATGCACTTCCCTCTGTTGTAACCTTTTTAAAATGGCTGGGAATGTAAGAAACAAATAACCAGATATTGGCAAGGGTAAGCACTATTGCAGTTACAATAGAAGTGATTGTTGAATGATGCTTATAAAAAAATCCCAGATTTTGCTTTCGATTATTTTTAATGAATACAACGATCACAAAGAACCAGATAATTGCACCTATGATAAACATCTGGGGCAATTCTTTCATTAATTTTAAAAACATAGGATCAATTTCAAGCTTGGGTAAAAAAAAACTCCCATTTCTAGGAGCTTCAAAATTATACTATTTTCCAACAACGCCATTTGGTTTTGGGGCTTGGTTAGGCCATTGACCTTGTGGTGGTGGTGGTGGAGCAGGTAATGGTTTGCCAAATGGTTTTGGTGCACCTCGATGGCATGTATTACACGTAATTAATTGAATTTTAGTACTGTCTGTTTCAGTATGCTTTATAGTAGCTATGTATTTCTGATTCATTTCATTGGTCATACGGATCATATCTCTTGCAATAGATTTCACAGGATTTGCATCACTTGGCATATCCATTTTTCTGGGATTATCTTTCTCAGGCGCATGGCAATAATTACATTTAACCCCTAAATCAACTTTAAATTGATCCATTGCATGGTCTACTTCATCAAAAGTGGCGGTTGCAGGAAACACTTTAATATTTGTTAATTTTTTCGGCTTGGGTTGTAGAATATTGAAAGATTGACTAACAAGTGCACCTACAATTGTTAAGGCAAGTAGCAGTTTGATTTTTTTTCTGTGCGTTGATATCATATATAAATAATTTGACTCAATATAATCAAACAACACATTAAGCAGTAACCCCTAAGATTAGATTTCGGTCAAATCGCCTTTTTTATAGTTGAATCCCCATTAAATACTCCAACTTTGAAGAATAGTGAATGATTTTTATTAACTTTTAACAAATCAATTTTTATGAGGAAGGGTTGGGCAATACTTGTATTTTTTTTAAGTGCTGGCCTTCTCTTGTCTTTTACAATTTCATTTGCACAACAAAAGGAGCGCCCTAAAATTGGTTTAACCTTAAGTGGGGGCGGCGCTAAGGGGTTAGCTCATATTGGAATTTTAAAAGCCCTCGATTCTGCAGGATTAAAAATAGATTATGTTACGGGTACCAGTATGGGAAGCATTATTGGATCTTTATATGCCATTGGAAATACAGGAAATAAAATTGAAGAAATTGCTCGTGCCACAGATTGGAATCTCATGTTCTCCAATCTGGTTCCCCTTCGATCATTCTCGTTAGAAGAGAAAGGAGAGTATGGGAAATATGCGCTTGAACTTCCTTTTTCACAGGGGAAATTCACATTACCCTCCGGAGCCATTGAGTCGGAAGAATTATGGATCAAATTATCAGAATTATATTTCAATGTGAGCGATATTAAAAAGTTCAATCGATTTAAAATTCCATTTGTATGTATCGCAACTGATATTACAAACGCAGAGGCCGTGGTACAGGATAGTGGAGAGATTGTAACAGCCGTAAGAGCCAGTATGGCAATCCCTGGCGTTTTTACTACGGTAGAATATAAGGGACTAAGATTAGTAGATGGAGGAGTTATTAGAAATTTTCCTGTTTCAGATGCGATTGCTATGGGCGCAAATTATACCATTGGCAGTAATGTAACGCAGGGTTTATTGAAAAAAGAAAAATTAAGTAATCCCATTCAGATCTTATTGCAAATTGCTTTTTTGAAAGAAGATCAGGATAATAGGAAACAAATAGAGATGACTGATTTATACATCCATCATGATCTCAGTAAGTTTAGTATAGCAGGCTTTGAAAAAGCAAATGAAATTATTGATACTGGAATTAAGAAAGGAATACAACTTTATCCAAGGTTTAAAAAGTTGGCGGATTCATTGAATCAAATTTATGGTCAGCAAAAGGAACTGAATTTAAATAAAAAGTCAATTGATTCTGTTTTTATCAGTGGACATGAAGTTAGGGGGCTTACTACCATTTCAGAAGAGTCATTTTTACATAGCGCCAATTATAAAGAGAATACAAAGTATTCGAAAAATGAGTTATCCGAAATGGTAAGAAGGGCCTATGCCACCAGAGAGTATCAATTTATTCATTATTCATTAGAGCCCTTACCAGAAGGTAATTTTGGAATTATTTTTGATGTTGACGAAGCAGAAGCTACTACTGCGAAAATGGGAATTCATTATAATACTTTTACGGGTATTAGTATGGTAGCCAACCTAACCTCCCGGAATTACTTAACACCTACTTCCAAATCACTTATTACTTTCAACCTTGGAGATAATATTAGAGTCAAGGCAGAGCATTATCAATTTTTTGGCGGAGAAAAAAGTTTAGTTGTTATACCCACTTTTCAATTTGAATCTTTTAAAGTAAACACCTATAGCAATTTTAAACAAGATGGTCTATATCGCATGAACTATTTTTTGAGTGATATAAAATTTCAATTGGCCAATCAACGCGTGATTAATTCTGGGCTAGGATTTAAATACGAATCCGAAAGGTATGATCCTGAATTACAATCTGCTTTGGAGTTAAAGGGAACTGATAATTATTCAACAACCTATGCTTATTTAAATATCAATACTCTCGATCGGCCTATTTATCCTAAAAAAGGAATTCGATTATACGGAGAATTTGGATATGTATTTTCACAGGATCCTCATCTGATCTATTCATCTTATGGAAGGGCTATTACTAGTCCGGATACTACAACCATCAATGCTTCAAATTATAATAGAGTTGTATTTAATATGGAATCTTATCATTCTTTAAATGACCGATTTACGATTCTTACACAATTACAAGCGGGTATTAACTTTAATAAGGGCGAAAATGAATTTAATGGGTTTTTTATAGGGGGGCTAAACAAAACATACCGCAATCAAATTGTGTTTGCAGGTTTACAAGATGCAACTTTAAGAGCGCAGAATGTAGTTGCAGGTATGATTGGGTTAAGAGCCAGAATTTGGAATGGAGTTTACATTATTGCGAAGAGCAATATTTTGGTCAACGATTTTATGACCAATAGAAATCTTACAGCAAACCCCAGATGGGTTACCGGGTCCGCACTTACATTTGCCTATAACTCAATCATTGGCCCTATAGAATTTAGTACGATGTACAGCAAACAAACAAATAGTTTGCAGACCTATGTGAATATTGGTATTCCGTTTTAAAATTCTTACTAGATTTCTTTAATCAATTACTTCATAGATATTGATGGGGAATTGTTTGTTTTTTAGACTTACTTCTCCAACACTAATGCAATTAAAAGATTCTTTTACTTTTTGGTAGGCGGTTTCTGAGATTACGATTTGACCGGCTTTCGCAATAGATTGAAAACGTGAAGCAGTATTTACAACATCGCCCACTACAGTATAATCAAGTCTTCTTAATGTTCCAGATCCGATATTTCCTGAGATCAATTCTCCACTATTAATTCCTATGGAAACTTTTGGTAAGAAGTTAAGACCATTATCCAATAGAGGAAGCCTATCTAATAAATTACGAATGGCAAGACAAGCATCGATGGCCCTGTCTAATTGATGTTTACCTCTAAAGACTGCCATGATCGCGTCTCCGATAAATTTATCAATATGTCCATCTTGAGCAATGATCTCTTTCACCATCACATCAAAATAAGTATTCAGCATTTTTACAACTGTATTAGCAGGTGCATTTTCGGTTATTGCTGTAAATCCACAAATATCAATAAAAGCTACAGTGGCTTCAATTGTTTCATTCACCAATAAAGAATCTTCGAACTGTTGACTAGCCATGAAATTGAGCACGTTTTCGTCAACATACATGCGAAGGATATTATTTTCCTTGATGGCTTTCAGAGTTTCATTTACTTGAGCTACATGCTTGATGGTTTTTTCGATGGTTAATTCCAGGTCCTCAAAATTCACTGGTTTACAAACAAAATCAAATGCACCTTTATTCATGGCACTTCGAATATTTTCCATATCCCCATAAGCAGAAACCATCACTGTTTTCATCAAAGGATTTGAATCATTGATCTTAGTTAATAAAGTAAGTCCATCCATCTCGGGCATATTGATATCGCTTAACACAATAGAAATATCTGGATGCTCTTCCATTTTAGTAATGGCATCTTTACCATTGATCGCAAATACAAATTCATATTTTTCATCACGGATCTGTTTACGAAATTTCTGTTTAATCAGCGTTTCCAAATCGATCTCATCGTCGGCTACAAGTATTTTTGACATTCGTTAGATTTTGAGTTTTTCTTTTAAGAGAGTAAAGTCAACCGGCTTTGTTAAGAAATCATCTGCACCTAATTTCATGGCTTGATTATAATTTTCCTGATCACCATATGCGGTGATCATCATTACGATGGGAGGGGGAGTATGATATTTAGTTTTGATTTTATCGAGAAGTTCTAATCCACTCATGCCCGGCATATTGATGTCAGATAAAATGAGTACTGCTTCATGATGATTGTGTTTTAAATATTCTAAAGCCATTTCGCCTGAAATAGCAAATGCAAAATCAACAATCCCATCTCTGATCTCTTTGCGAAATCTTTGCTGAAACAGGGTTTGCATATCCTGTTCGTCGTCTACTACGAGTATTTTCATATTAGGGGTTTAATAATTTTTTAAATGGGTAAAATTATTTTAAACTCAGTCTCTTTTCCTTCTTCAGAATAAACCAATAATTCACCACCATGTCCCTTTGTGATGATATCGTAGCTCATGGATAATCCAAGACCAGTTCCTTCTCCAGTTGGCTTGGTAGTGAAGAAAGGTTGGAATATTTTTTCTTTTACTTTCTCTGGTATACCCGAACCATTGTCCTTTACAGAAATGAATAATTTATTTCCATCTTTTTTTGTGATGACTGTTACTGTTGGCTCATATCCCTCAATACCTTTCATCTTCTTCTCGTTGACAGCATAAAAAGCATTGGTAATGAGATTAAGGATCACCCTTCCGGTATCCTGAGGAATCACATTTACTTTTCCGATGGAAGGGTCAAAATCAGTGACCATAGTTGCATTGAATGATTTGTCTTTTGCGCGTAAACCATGATAAGCCAGACGCAGGTATTCATCTGCGAGTGCATTGATATTAGTAGGCTCTTTAATGCCAGTACTGCTTCGACTATGTTGCAACATACCTTTTACAATGGCATCGGCACGTTTACCGTGATGATTGATCTTTTCAAGATTAGCAGCTATATCATTTAGTAATTCATCTTCTATTTTTTCATCCCTTTCACTTTTCACTTTTAACTTTTCACTTTTGACTTCTTCTATCAATTCCAAACTCACTTCACTGAAATTATTGACAAAGTTCAAAGGGTTCTGTATCTCATGGGCAATACCTGCGGTGAGCTCCCCAAGTGAAGCCATCTTTTCGGATTGAACCAATTGTTTTTGCGTGGTTTTTAATTCACCCAAAGTAGTTTCCAGTTCTTTTTTTTGTTTTTGTAATAAACTATAGGCTTTTTGTTTGTGTTGATTATTACGATATAAGAGAAATACTACAACCAGGATTCCTGTAATGATGGAGATCAAACCATACATCCTCACCCGGTTATCATAATCTTGTTTAGCATCTTTGCTTTGTTGCTCTAATTGCTGGCGTCGTGAAGATTCATTAAAAGTAAGCGTTTGAAACTGACGAATCTTATCGGTATTATATAAACTGTCTTTTAATGTAACAGAAAGTTGTAAGTATTTATAGGCACTATCTAACTGATGATTTGATTTATATAGATCTGCAATGATAGGGCTGATTTCTGCTATAAAATAGTTAGAATTTTCACCCCAGGATTGTACAGTTTTTTTATTTGTTTGATAAAATGTTAATGCCTTTTTTGCATAAAATAAAGCAGAGTCTAGTTGGCCATCGTTTTGAAATGTCTTTGCCATTCCAAAATAAGTTTTTGTTAACCAATAGTCATTTGGATGGGCGAGGGATAATCTATAAAATTTCAGAGCAGTTTTATTATCCCCTTTTGCTGCATAGCAATCTGCAAGTAATTGATTGCTGGATGCTATATATGCCTGTTCTAAAGGCAATCCTTTTATGTTCGTTAATTGATTTGCATAAATCAATGCAGAATCAGGTAAATGCAAGTTTAAGAAAGTATTTAGAATGATATTTTTTACTCTCCACTTAATCCAAGGATAACTTGGATCTTTTGGATTCAATGTATGTAAAATAGAGTCAGCAAGTTTCCCATATCCTAGTTCATGCTGATAATCTTTCATTGCTTTATAATCATAAGTAATATTATTAATAGCTTGTAACAGTAGAAATTTATCAGCTGCTTTCTCTGCTAATTTTAAATTTTCAAATCTAAGTTCTAATGACTTAGGGTAATTTCCCAGAGAATGCATCAGCGTTGCTACTACTTCTTGAAGACTAAACAATTGGATTAAAGTACTTGTTTCTTTTCCTGAATTATGTTTGCCAGAAGCTTTAATACTTTGTTGTAACTGCAGTGCTGTTTGTGCATAATATAAGGCAGAATCTGCATTATAATATTCCGTATAAAATGCATAAGAATAGGCAATCGATGTTAATACTTTTAAGCGGGTACTATCTTCTTGTGCCATTTTAAGCGCATACCATTTATCAACGAACATCTGATCCCGCCATCTTTCAACGCTGTCGGTAAGAGTGGTATCTTTTTTTATAGTAATAATCCGATCTGGAACTTCATCCCCAGCATCCTGTTTTTCAACTGTAAGCCAACTGCCTCTATGAAATTTGTATTTAATTTCTCCAGCCTTTAAATTCAAAGTGATGGA
>JBAXHC010000065.1:0-18484 GCA_037139075.1 Bacteroidota bacterium | reverse complement strand
TTCATTACAGCATCTTTCATGCTTTTAATGAATTTTATTTCTGCACAAACAGCAGCCCCCAAAAGCCCTGCCGCAACTGCCACTGGTACATTAAAAAGTGGAACTAATGTTACAATTTCCTATTCAAGTCCTTCCGTTAGAGATCGAAAAATTTGGGGCGCTTTGGTTCCAATGGATAGTGTTTGGAGAGCTGGCGCCAATGCCGCTACTCAAATTGAATTTGACAAAGCAGTGAAAATAGATGGTAATGCTCTTGCTGCAGGAAAATATACAATCTATATGGTGCCTACAGTAGAAAAATGGATTGTTATTTTCAGTTCACAAACTGGTCAGCCAGGAATGAATCATGATGGTAGTTCTACACTTGATTTAACGAAAGTTGTTTTAAGAGGACTTGCAACTACTAAAAAATCAAATGAATTTAAAGAAAGCCTTGCTTATACTATTAATGAAAAAGGAATGGTTTTAAGTTGGGAAAAATTAGATGTAATTCTCCCTATTAAATAAGGATTGGAATTTGGTAAATGAAGTGGAAAAATATTTCCTAAATTGAATAGTCAAATCATTTGACTATTCAATTTAACAACTTCAACATCTGCCATGAAACGATTAATACTTGTTCTTCTAGTTACCTTTTTAACATCCTCAGTATTAAAAGCGCAACAAACTTATACTTCAGACTGGAATTCAATTGATAGTAGAGCTACTCCCACCTGGTTTGAAGACGCCAAATTTGGCATTTTTATTCATTGGGGCTTGTTCTCTGTTCCCGCTTATAGTCCTACTGTAAGAGATGGCGTAGGTGTTTACGACCGGTATGCTGAATGGTATTGGAGAAAATTAATGGAACCCGGTAATACGCAAGCTTACTTTACAAAATTCCATAATCAAACCTACGGTAAGGATTTTAAATACCAAGACTTTGCACCTCTATTCAAGGCCGAAGCTTATCAGCCAGAAGAATGGGCTAAATTATTTGAAAGAGCTGGCGCAAAATATGTAGTGCTCACATCTAAGCACCATGAAGGATTTACTCTTTGGCCATCAAAATATGCATGGAATTGGAATGCTATGGAAATCGGACCACACCGTGATCTTTTAGGTGATTTAACTAAAGCTGTTAAAGGAACAAGTTTAAAAATGGGATATTATTATTCACTCTATGAATGGTACAATCCTTTATGCAAACCTGAAACGATTAATCAATATGTGGATGAACACATGATGCCTCAAATGAAAGAATTAGTGAATACCTATAAACCAGATATCTTCTGGACAGATGGAGAATGGGATTATCCATCTGCATCCTGGAAAAGCACTCAGTTCCTATCTTGGTTGTATAATGAATCCCCAGTTAAATCAACTGTAGTTGTAAACGACCGTTGGGGAAAAGAAACCAGAAGTAAACATGGTGGAATCTACACTACTGAATATGATCTTGTAGATGCTGGTGATGCCAATGTTACAAAATTTGATCATCCCTGGGAAGAGTGCCGCGGTATTGCAGGCTCTTTTGGTTATAACCGTATGGAGCAATTGGATGATTATTCCACTTCTGAAGAACTGGTACATATACTGATTAATAAAGTAGCTCGTGGTGGTAATCTTTTATTAAATGTAGGACCAACAGCTGATGGCAGAATTCCAGTAATCATGCAGCAAAGACTGAGTGATATGGGACAATGGCTTAAAGTAAATGGAGAAGCAATTTATGCCTCACGAAAATGGGAGAAGTCTCCAAATATAACTGCTGGTACCACACAATATTATACGAAGAAGGGAAAGGATTTATATCTTATCAGTACCAAATTTCCGACTAATGATTTAATCGTATCGGATATCAATAAGCCGACCAAAGTAACTATGGTTGGTTTGGATGCATCAGTTGTTTCAACTTATAAAAACGGCAAATTAATTATCAAAGTACCCACGATTAATCCTGCCAATAATCCTAGCAATTATGCATGGGTATTTAAATTGGAGGGAGTATTATAATAAATTTGAATTTTAGGGATGATGTGTTCAAATTCTCAACTAAAAAATTATACAATTCGGTCTATTAAACCTTTGTCAATTAAAAACTGACTTTTCAACAAAAAATCAATTATTTTTAAAAGAGGATAGTCGTTTGTATTAAACGACTATCCTTTTATGCCATACGAAATATACTAACTATGCTTTCCTTAAAGTTTATACAGGGCAATATCCTGTTGCTTTTTATTGGATTTGTATGTGGTTCTTCTTGCAAAAACAAAAGTCAGCAAGTAGAATCCATACCAGATCAGGTTAGTTATAACTATGATGTGAGGCCAATATTATCTGACAAGTGTTTTAATTGTCATGGCCCCGATGCCAGAAAACGTGAGGCTGGTTTAAGATTAGATTTGGCTTCTGAGGCTTTTAAAGCTTTACAAGACCATCCCACAAAACATTCATTGGTGGCAGGGAAACCTGAGCAATCAGAATTATTTATTCGAGTATCTAGCAAAGATACCAGCATACTCATGCCAAAGCCCTCAAGCAGATTGCCTAGGCTTACTGACAGGGAAGTAGCCATTCTAAAAAAATGGATTACTCAAGGAGCAGTTTATGAACCTCACTGGGCTTTTGTGGCTCCGAAGAAAAAACAATTACCAAGCGTAACGAATCAGCATTGGCCCATCAATGAAATTGATTATTTCATTTTGAAAAAAATGGAAGACAAAGGTCTTGAGCCAAATGAAATAGCAGAAAAAGAAAGGCTGGTTAAACGTGCCTATATGGATCTTGTAGGCATTTTACCTAGTCCAAATGAAACTGCCGCTTACGTTAATGATAAGAATCCTAAATCATATGAATTATTAATAGATCGTTTACTCAATATGCCACAATATGGCGAACGAATGGCGATCAATTGGCTTGACATTGCTCGTTATTCTGATTCTCACGGCTATCAAGACGATAACTATCGTTCGCAATGGCCATGGCGCGATTGGGTGATTCATGCATTTAATAAGAATATGCGGTATGATAGTTTTATCACCTGGCAATTGGCGGGCGATTTAATTCCAAACGCTAGTAAAGAACAAATTTTAGCAACCGGCTTTAATAGAAATCATAAAATCACAGAAGAGGGTGGTGTTATCGATGAAGAATATCGTGTGCAATACGTAGTAGATAGAACCAATACTTTTAGTAGATCCATCCTTGCAGTAACTGTAGAGTGCGCAAAATGTCATGATCATAAATATGATCCAATTTCACAAAAAGACTATTATCAATTGTACGCTTTTTTCAATAGTGTTAATGAAGTAGGATTAGAAGCAACTGTGGGTGGACCAGAAACATGGGCTAAAAATCCACGTATGCAAATCACCAATCAGGATTTACAGACCACACTATCATTCATTAATAAAATGGATACTAATAAATTGGAAGTATCCGTAATGAAAGACAAAGACACTGCCAGAAAAACTTTCTTACTTACCAGAGGAAATTATGATCAGCCTGCAACCGAAGTTTTTCCATCAACACCATCTGCTATTCTTCCATTCGGAAAATCATTCCCTCAAAATAGATTGGGCCTGGCTCAATGGACATTCGATAAACACAATCCTTTGCCAGCAAGGGTTTTTGTAAATAGAATCTGGCAAGAATTTTTTGGAAGAGGGTTTGTAAAGTCAGCAGCAGATTTTGGAATGCAGGGCGATCTACCCACGCATCCTGAATTATTAGATTGGCTGGCAGTTGACTTTCAAGAAAATGGTTGGGATATTAAAAGATTGGTGAAACAAATTGTGCTTTCAGCTACTTATCAGCAATCAAGCAAAATATCAAAGGAAAAATTAAATAAAGACCCCGCAAACCTATACCTTTCATATGCTCCAAGAGTTCGCTTTCCTGCTGAATTAATTAGAGATATGCTTTTATGCAGCAGTGGACTTTTAAATAAAACAATTGGTGGCCCAAGTGTAAAACCATATCAGCCAGAGGGTCTCTGGGAAATGGCAACTTCTGGACGAGGAATCTTAAGAAAATATATACAGGATTCAGGGCAATTATTATATCGTAGAGGAATCTATACTTTTATAAAAAGAACAGTGCCTCCTCCATCTATGATGATGTTTGATGCAAGTAATAGAGACGAATGTCAGGTGGTTCGTTATAGAACTAACACACCGCTTCAAGCACTCATTATGTTGAATGATCCAACGATGATTGAGGCTTCAAAGGCATTGGCTGATAAAATATTGCAAAAGGAATCTGATCCAACTAAAATTATCACAGAAGCTTTTAAAACGATTATTTGTAGAAATCCATCGAGTACAGAAATCGAAGCCCTATTAAGTTATTGGAAAGATGCAAAGATTGATTTAGAAAAAAATACATCTCGGTCCGACAAAATGATGGCCATTGGTGTATATCAACCAAAATCAAAAAATAAAACCGATTTGGCTACAACGATGCATACGATTCAGATCATTTATAATATGCAGGAAGCAATCACAAAAACCTGATATGGAAAAAGAACTATTTGAACACGGCCTCAATATGAATCGCCGCAAATTCATGAGTCGACTCAGTATCGGATTGGGATCTGCTGCATTGGGTTCGCTCTTGATCCCTGATTTATTTGGAGGGAATAGCAGTCCTGAAGATGCCATCATGCGCGGATTGCCTCATTTTGCACCTAAAGCAAAACGAGTAATTTATCTTTTTCAAAACGGGGCCCCTTCACAATTAGAATCTTTCGATTATAAACCTTTACTCTGCAAGATGATGGGTGAAAATTTACCCGAATCGATCAGAGGTGGTCAACGTTTAACTGGGATGAGTTCTACACAAACCAGTTTTCCATTAATTGGTTCTTATTATAAGTTTAATCAACACGGACAATCGGGTGCATGGGTGAGTGAATTATTTCCGCATATGTCTAAGATCGTGGATGATATCTGTATCATTAAAACAATGAATACAGAAGCCATCAATCATGATCCTGCACTTACTTTTTTTCAATCTGGCGCACAACAGGGAAACCGACCAAGTATGGGTTCATGGGTGAGTTATGGCCTGGGTACAGAAAATAATAATTTACCAGCATTTTGTGTACTACTCTCAAGAGGAAAAGGGAATGGACAGGGTGTATATTCTAAACTTTGGACCAATGGATTTTTAGATTCGGTACATCAGGGTGTACAATTTAGCAGTGGAGAAAATCCTATTTTGTATTTGCAGGATCCAAATGGAATGGATCGGCAAACGCGTAGAAAAATGCTCGATCAAATTGCAGCATTGAATCAGGAAGAATTCAACAATTTTGGCGACCCTGAAATCGCTGCCAAGATCCAACAGTACGAGATGGCTTATCGGATGCAGACTGCTGTGCCAGAGATTATGGATACCTCAAAAGAATCAGAAGATATCATCAAATTATATGGCCCTGATTGTTTAGTGCCTGGAACATATGCGGCTAATTGTTTATTGGCCAGAAAGCTTTCTGAAAATGGTGTGAGATTTGTTCAACTCTATCATCAGGGATGGGATCAACATGGTAATTTACCCAATGAAATGCGTGGTCAGGCGCAAGATGTAGATCAGCCTTCTGCAGCTTTGATAACTGATTTAAAGCAAAGAGGATTGTTGGATGAAACGCTGGTGATCTGGGGCGGTGAATTTGGTAGAACAAATTATTGTCAGGGTAAAATGCAAGTAGATAATTATGGTAGAGACCATCATCCCCGTTGCTTCTCCATCTGGATGGCTGGTGGTGGCATCAAGCCTGGAATTGTTCACGGAGAAACAGATGAATTTGGATATAATATTATAAAAGATCCTGTGCATGTACACGACTTCCAGGCAACCGTATTGAATTTGATGGGATTAGATCACGAAAAGCTGGTGTATAAATATCAGGGAAGAAGGTATCGTTTAACAGATTTGTATGGAAACGTAGTTAATAAAATCATTGCTTAAATCACCCTTATGAATAGAAAAGAATTTGTAACAAAAACAATTGCTGGAACAGCTGGTTTCTTTATTGCAAAAGATCTGTTTTCGAAATCGAAACAAGATCCTATTTATGGTCACAATGAAAAGCAATATCGACTCAATAATAAATGGGGCAATCTGAATCCCGATAAGACTCCTGTAAACGACTGTCATGAAATGGTACAGGATAGTAAGGGAAGGATTTTATTATTGACCAATGAAACAAAGAACAATATTATCATCTATAATAAATCGGGTAAATTAATTGATACATGGGGTACCGAATTTCCAGGCGCTCATGGATTAACGATTCAAAAAACTGGAAAGGAAGATTTTTTATTTATCACCGATACCAATCGACACCAGGTGTATAAAACCACCATAGACGGTAAAATATTATTTACGATTGATCCACCTCAAGATATCGCGGCGTATCAGAAAAAAGAAGCTTTTGTTCCAACAGAAACAACCGTTTTAGACAATGGTGAATTTTATATTGCAGATGGTTATGGCGCACAATATGTATTGCATTATTCTGCTGAAGGCAAGCTGATCAACTCTTTCGCAGGAAGGGGAGAAGGTGATGAACATCTGGATAATGCGCATGGTATTTGTTTGGATACCAGACAGTCTACGCCTACCTTAATCGTAACTGATAGAAGTAGAAATGCTTTTAAAAGATTTTCAATGGATGGAAAATTATTAGAAGTGATTCATCTGCCTGGTGCTTGTGTGTGCAGGCCTGTAATCAAAGGAGATTATTTATATGCAGCGGTATTAAGATCACCTGATCTAAATACAGAAGCTTCTGGATTTGTAACCATTCTAAACAAAGACAATAAAGTGGTTTCTAATTTAGGAGGATCAAATCCAGTATATGAAAATGGAAAATTGAAACCATTGTCTCAAACTGATAAAATTTTCACACATCCCCATGATGTATGTGTGGATGATGAAGGAAGTATCTATGTAGCACAGTGGGCATCTGGTAAAGTTTATCCTTATAAATTCACCCAAGTATAAATGGCGCGCGTAAATAAAATTGTCAGTGCCATTTTATTTGGTGGTATTGTTTTATTGATTTTTCTTTTCGTTTTTGAAGACAAACTTCAGATTCCTATTTGGCTGCAAGTAGCAGGAAGAATGCATCCTTTATTTTTGCATTTCCCAATTGTATTATTAATACTTTCTATTATTCCTTCCTGGCTGCCTAATGAAAATAATAGTAATTCACTTTGGTTTTATTTAAGATTTGCTGCTGTATTTACAGCTACACTCACAGCCATCATGGGTTTACTTTTATCGATTGAACAATCCGATAAAGGTGAATTGCTGTTATGGCATAAATACACAGGGATTTCTATTGCAATCATATCCTGGCTATTTTTTATTTACTACGAACAAATCAAAAAAAATAAGCTGTATCAAAGAATTATATCCATTGGAATCTTATTCTTAATCATACTTACAGGTCATTGGGGCGCAGATCTAACTCATGGAGAAAACTTTTTGCTAGAGCCACTTCATTTAGATCGGCCGGCTTCCATCAATGCGGAAAACGCTACAATTTTTGCCGACGTGATAAACCCAATCTTCCAATCAAAATGTGGTAATTGTCATTTAGGTCATAACCAGAAAGGAGGGCTTTCATTATCAGATAGCACCGCAATTTTCAAGGGTGGCAAAAATGGTAAAGCGATTGAAATAGGAAACTTGCAAAAGAGTTTAATGATTGAAAGAATGCGTTTGCCTTTAACGGATAAGAAACACATGCCATTATCAGATAAGCCTCAATTATCTGATAATGAAACAAAGCTTTTAGAAATATGGATTAAGTCTGGAGCACCATTTGATCAAAAAATAATCAATCGCCCAGAAAATGACAGTCTACGAATTTTAGCATTTGAATATTTACAACCCTACTTAACTGCGAAAAAAGAAATAGTGTATTCTTTTGCAGCAGCTGACGAGAAAAAGATCTCAGAACTCAATAATAATTATCGGATCATTAAACCTTTAGGATTTCATTCTCCAGCTTTGTCTGTTTCTTTTTTTGGTAAAACAAAATATAACATCGAAAAATTAAAAGAGCTGGAACCCATAAAAAAACAGGCCATCCATTTGAATTTATCAAAAATGCCCGTTACTGATGATCAATTAGATCTGATCAAATCTTTTCCAAATCTGGAAAGACTTAATTTGAATTATACCGATATCACTGACAAAGGACTAGCGAAACTTTCTGATATGAACCATCTGCATTCCATTTCATTGGTTGGAACAAAGATCAGTAGTGTTGGAATTGAAAATCTATTGAAAAATAAGAATCTAAGGGAAGTGTTTGTGTGGGATACAAAAATAGTAGATGCCGATGTTGCCAGGTTAAAAAAAACAAACAAAGAGGTGCAAATCGACTTAGGCTTCACAGGTGCTGATACAACGCTGCTTGCTTTAAATACTGCTTATGTAAAATCAACTACAGGCTTCTTCAGTGGAACTAAATCTATTGAACTGGCCCATGTCTTAAAAGATGTATCCATCAGGTATACGGTAGATGGAACCGAGCCGGATAGTGTGAATGGTTATTTATATAAGAATTCAATTATTATTGATAGTACTACCAATTTACAATTCAGAGCATTTAAAAAAGGATGGCTCCCTAGTAAATTGTTGAAAGCAATTTTTATTAAAGCAGGTCTACCAATTGAAAAAACAACATTGATTACACCAGCCGATCCTAAATATAATGCACAAAGCGAAAAAGTATTAACTGATTTGGATCTAGGTGATATTGCTGACTTCAGCTCAAAATGCCTGGGTTACCAAAAAAATGATGCGGTGCTTATTTTTGATTTGGGGAGTTCAAAATCAATTCAAAAAGTGAATGTGAATACTTTGCAGAATATTGCTGCTTATATTTTTCCTCCAACACATTTAGAGATATTAGGAAGTAATGATAAAATCCATTGGGAATTACTTAAAACATTAAATCCGATAGCTCCAACTAAAATAGTACCTGCAGAAAACTTTATGTATCAGTTAACTTTCAAATCAACTAATGCCAGATATATAAAGTTAATCGGAGCACCTATTAAAAAACTTCCCATTTGGCATCCTGGTAAAGGACAACCTGGATGGCTTTTTATGAGTGAAATAATCGTTTATTAAATTTAAAATATACTCCCCAGAAAATGACTAACACTAATTTAACCAACAGAATTCCTGGCAGACTTTATTCATTAGATGCATTAAGAGGCTTTGACATGTTCTGGATCATGGGTGCCGAAGAAATAGTACATGGTTTATTTAAAGCAACAAAGCTTCCTTTTTTTGAAGCATTTTCAGAACAGTTAACGCATCCAGCCTGGGATGGTTTTCATATGTACGATTGTATTTTTCCTTTGTTTTTATTCATTGCAGGGGTGGCATCTCCATATTCTGTTGGAAGAGAAATTGAAAAAGGACATTCAAAAGGTTCGATCTTTTTAAAAATTGCAAAACGTGCTTTGATCCTTGTATTATTAGGATTGGTTGTAAATAATGGCTTAGTGATTCGTCCCATTTCTGAGATCCGTTTTGGAAGTGTGTTAGGTAGAATTGGTATTGCGTATATGTTTGCCAACTTCATTTATTTAATTACCAAAAAACAAATCACTAGAGTTATCTGTTTTTTTAGTTTAGTGGTTGGTTATTATTTACTATTAAAATTCAATGCTGCACCAGGGTTTCCAAAAGGGGATCTTACACAGGCTGGTAATTTTGCTTCTTATCTTGATCGATTAATCATGCCTGGAAAATTATATTTGGGTAATCACGATCCGGAAGGATTAATATCTACAATTCCAGCCATTGGAACTGGTTTGTTGGGAATTATAGTTGGAAACTATTTGAAAAATAGTATAGATGTTGGGTCCAGAAAATCATTGATACTGTTTTCAGCTGGATTACTTTTTATTGTTATTGCAAAAATTTGGAATCTGGATTTTCCGATTAATAAGAATTTATGGTCTAGTTCTTTTACCATGCTGGTAGGCGGCATTAGCATGATATTCTTATCTGTTTTTTATTATATAATTGATGTAAAAGGTTATCGGTATTGGGCATTCTTTTTTAATGTAATCGGAATGAACTCTATTCTGATCTATATATCTGGTCATTTTATTAATTGGGATTTTACTACAAACAGTTTATTCCATTGGGTGGGTCAACTTTTAGGAGAGCCCTATAATGCTGTTGCATTCTCTGCATTGTATGTTTTTGTTCAATGGCAATTTTTATATTTTATGTACAAGCAAAAAGTCTTTTTAAAAGTGTAAAAAATTATAATGAAAATAATATTCTTATCAATTTATCTGATACTTGTTTCCTTAGTCTGCTTTTCACAAAATTCGACCGGTGTTTTTAGTAACCATCAGGATATTGGAAAACCTGCTCTTGCTGGAGATGCAGTATATAATAGTGAAGAACAGAGTTATACCATAAAAGGAGCAGGCTATAATTTATGGTTTGGACGTGATGAATTTCACTATGCTTACAATAAACTAAAAGGCGATTTTATATTAACTGCTAATTTTAAGTTCATAGGTAAAGGTTCAGATCCGCATCGTAAAATTGGTTGGATGATCAGAGCAGGCGAAACCGAAGAAGCGGCTCATATGACAGCTACTGTTCATGGTGATGGACTTACCACATTACAATGGAGAAGAATGAGAGGTGCTTTTATGAGAGACCCGCAAGATGAAATTTTTACTAAGAAAGCTGGAACAGAAATTATACAGTTAGAACGAATTGGAAAAGAGTATATCATGCGCGTGGCACATGTTGGAGAACCGTTGCAAGAAGTTGGGAGAACAGATGCCATTGATATGCCAAATGACGTGTTAGCAGGAATATTTATTTGCAGTCATAATCCATCTGTAGTAGAAGAAGCCAAGATCTGGAATCTGCGTATTGAACAAACTGTACCTGATACACACAATGGATATAAGGATGGAATTTTAAGTAGTAAATTAGAAACACTGAATGTGTTTGATGGCCACAGAAAAGTGATCTATGAAGATAAGGGCAGGATTGAAGCACCCAATTGGATGCCCGATGGAAATTCAATTTTATTTAATAAAGGAGGAAATATTTATACGGTTCCTTTAACTGGTGGTGAGCCCAAACTATTAGAGACAATTGGGGCGAATAGAAATAATAATGACCATGTTATTTCATACGACAAAAAACTCTTAGGAATTTCTTCTCATCGCGATGGGATGTCGGGTGGAGGAAGTACTGTATATTATCTTCCATTAACCGGAGGTACTGCTAAATTAATCACAGATAGCACACCCAGCTATTTACATGGTTGGACTATCGATAATAAAGAAGTGGTATATACAGCCCAAAGAATTAGTAAAGGAGCAACATATAATATTTATAAAAAACCGATTAATGGTGGGCCTGAATTGCAATTAACTTTTTTACAAAAGGGATTAGCCGATGGCCCTGAATGTTCTCCTGATGGGAAATATATTTATTTTAACTCCACCCAAAGCGGAAACATGCAACTATGGCGCATGAAAATGGATGGAAGCGAACAAACGCAATTAACTTTTGACGAATACAATAATTGGTTTGCTCATGTATCGCCAGATAATAAATGGATCGCCTTTATTTCTTTTCCTAATACAGTTGATCCAGGCGACCATCCTTTTTATAAAAGAGTGATGTTGCGCTTGATGCCGATTAATGGTGGAGGACCAAAAGTAATTGCTACATTATTTGGTGGACAAGGAACAATAAATACACCAAGCTGGAGTCCGGATAGCAAATTCATTTCATTTATAAGTAATAGTGGACCAATCCAATAAATCAAATATTGCCATTGAATTATCGGTTCTTAATAATTGATGGATAAATATGTTCAAGCTTAACTCCAGCTTAAAGAATTGGAGCATTGTTTTTTGGTATTAATTGTTTGATTTTTGTAACTCTAGCAAATAATAGTTTCTTAATTTGTGTTAGTTAAATAAACTGAATAACTCAATCTTGAACCTATCATATGGCAAAGTTTAAACTTAAGATCAACAGTAAAATTTTTGAAGTTGATGTAGATCCAAGTACGCCAGTACTTTGGGTGTTACGTGATCATATTAATTTAGTAGGTACCAAATATGGATGTGGCGTTGGTTCTTGCGGAGCATGTACCATTCATTTAAATGGAAGATCATTAAGATCATGCCAATTACCAGTGTCAGCTGTGGGTGTTCAAGAGATCACTACTATTGAAGGGTTATCTGAAAACGGTGAACATCCAGTTCAAAAAGCATGGATCGAACAAGATGTAGCTCAGTGTGGTTATTGTCAGACTGGACAGATCATGACTGCGGCTGCCTTATTAAAAACAAAGCCCAATCCTACGGATGAAGAAATCGATTCTTATATGAGTGGAAATATTTGTCGCTGCGGAACTTATACCAGAATTAGAACTGCTATTAAATCTGCTGCTAAATCAACCACTAAATAAATCATTCAAGAAAATGGAAAAGTCAAACAATACACAAAGCAGACGTTCATTCCTGAAAGTTACTTCCATCACTGGAGGTGGCATGATGATTGGTTTTAGTTGGTTAGCCAATTTAATTCCCAATGCAGCAATTGCTGCAACTGCTGCTACAAAAGATTGGATCGAACTTACAGGGTTTATTAAAATATTTCCTGATAATCGAATTGTGATACTATCACCAAATCCTGAGTTTGGACAGAATGTAATGACGTCCTTACCCATGATGATTGCAGAAGAATTGGAGGTAGATTGGACAAAAATAACAGTAGAACAAGGCGATTATGATACGCCAAGATTTAAGAGACAATTTACGGGTGGAAGTCAGGCAATGCGAATGGCATGGAAACCTTTAAGAACTGCAGGTGCTACTGCTAGAACCATGTTAATACAAGCTGCAGCAAACGAGTGGAATATTCCAGTCGCAGAATTAACGGCTTCTAATGGATTTGTGATTCATAAAGCAAGCAATAAAAGTGCATCCTATGGTGCATTGGCAACAGCTGCATCAAAACTGACTACACCAGAAAAAATTAATTTAAAAAAGAACGGAGAATTTTCATTGATAGGAACTCCACAAAAAAATGTGGAAGGTTCAAAAGTAGTAACTGGAAAGTCCTTGTTTACCATGGATTACAAGCATGAGGGAATGTTGATTGCAATGGCCATTCATCCAACTGCTTTTGGCATGAAATTAAAATCATTTGATGCTACTGAAGCTTTAAAAATGCCTGGCATCAAAGATGTTTTCGAAATTCAGGTATATAAAGATGGTTATGTGAAAGCTGGATTTGATACCAGAACTTTCAACAATCTAGTAGTGGTAGTAGGAAATACCACCTGGGAAGTCATGAATGCCAGAAAGAAAGTGAATATCCAATGGGAAGTCTTCCAGCCCTATAAAGAATTTGCTGGCGCGGGTAACAATAAAAGAGAAGATACCATACCTGCAGGATTAGAAAGCTCTGATGAACATTTGAAACAAATGTATGAGAAGCAAAAAGTACCCGGAAAAATTTTAAGAAAAGATGGAGAACCTGAAGCTGCATTTGCTAAAGCGAAAAAGATCATAGAGAAAACTTATTCGGCTCCATTCTTAGCGCATAATACCATGGAACCTATTAGTTGTTTCGCGCACATCACTGATGAAAAGGCACTTTTTGTAGCGCCAATTCAAATCCCTGAAATGATGAAACAAAGCATCACAGCTAATTTGGGAATTACTGCAGATAAAATTGATATGAAATTAGCACGGATGGGTGGTGGTTTTGGTAGGAGGGCCTATGGACATTATATAGTAGAAGCTGGTTTGATCTCTCAAAAAATGAAAGCTCCTATTAAATTGATTTATACAAGGGAAGACGATATGACCAATGGGGTGTATCGTCCATCTTATATGGTTACTTATAAAGCGGCACTCGATGAAAAAAATAATGTAACAGCCATACATATAAAGGGTGGTGGTATTCCTGAAAATGCTATTCACGAAAATCGGTTCCCGGCTGGTGCTTTTGAAAATTATCTGGCAGAAGGTTGGGATATTCCATCTAATATTACTATTGGGGCATTTAGAGCGCCTCGATCTAATTTTATTGCATCAGCAGAACAGTCTTTCCTGGATGAATTAGCAGAAGCCATTGGTAAAGATCCTATCGATTATCGAATAGAATTATTAAAAAAAGCAAAAGCTAATCCGGTTGGAAAGAACAATGAATATGATGCCGACAGATATATTGGTGTGTTAGAATTAGTGAAGGAAAAATCGAATTGGGGTAATCCAAAAAATAAGAATGCCAAAAGAGGTGTTGCAGCCTATTTCTGTCATAATTCCTATGCGGCACACGTGTTGGAACTTAGCATGAAAGATGGTCAACCTGTTGTTGGAAATATTGTTTCAGCATTAGATTGTGGGGTAGTAGTAAATCCTGAAGGTGCGAAGAATATGATTGAGGGTGCTATTGTAGATGGAATTGGTAATGTGTTATATGGTGGATTGCGTTTTGAAAAAGGGGTGCCGATGCAGAAAAATTTTAATCAGTATAGAATGATTAGAATGAAGGAAGCACCTAAAAAAATCGATATACATTTTGTACAAAACAATATCGACCCAACTGGTTTAGGAGAACCGCCTTTTCCACCTATTTTCGCAGCTTTTGCAAATGCATTGTATAAAGCAACAGGCAAAAGGCATTATCATCAGCCATTCATAAATGACTTAAATAAGGGCTAAACTTATTTAAAGCTTTCTTGTTACAATAAAATTATCTTTATCTAATAGAATTAATACTATGATACAGTTAAACATCAATGACAAAGTATATGAGGTAGATGCAAGTGCAGATATGCCCTTGCTTTGGGCCATCAGAGATCTGGTTGGCTTAACAGGTACCAAGTTTGGATGTGGGATGGCGCAATGTGGTGCATGCACGGTACACGTGAGTGGAACACCAGTGAGGTCTTGCAGTTTCCCAGTGTCTGCTGCAGTAGGGAGAAAGATTACTACTATCGAGGGGATGAATGAAAAAATCGGCGAAGCTGTTAAAAAAGCGTGGATAGAATTGCAAGTGCCACAATGTGGCTATTGTCAATCCGGCCAGATTATGAGTGCCACAGCACTCTTGAAGTCTAAGCCACATCCAACAGATGCCGATATCGATGCTGCGATGCAAGGGAATCTTTGCAGATGCGGAACTTATCAGCGTATCAGATCAGCTATTCACCGCGCTGCTGAAATGATTTAATCATCAACCTCAACAAAAAAAAATGAATCAACATCATTCAAATATTAATCGCAGAAATTTTATCCGCTTAACTGGTATCACTAGTACGGGTTTGATTTTAGGATTATCTGGAAAAGCAAATGCTGCAGCTACTGTAGAAAATCTTTCTAACGCTGCAGAACCTTTCGAATTGGGTGCTTATATTATGATCAATAAAAATGGGGAGATCACCCTTTTTAATTCAAAACCAGAAATAGGTCAGGGTACTTTTCAATCCATCCCAGCTTTAATGGCGGAGGAACTGGAAGTGTCTTTAGATAAAGTAACCATTAAGCAAACTGGTGGTGAAAAGAAATATGGATTCATGCAATTTGCAGGTGGCAGTATGTCTATCAGATCAGAGTATCATAACCTTCGCAAAGTGGGTGCAGCTGCAAGAGAAATGCTTTTGAAAGCTGCAAGTACAGAATGGAATGTTCCAGTAGCGGAGTGTTATGCCTCAGAAGCAACTATTATACACCGTCCTTCAGGTAAGAAATTAGGTTATGGTGAATTAGCGGAAGCTGCTTCTAAATTAGAAGTACCAAAATCGCCCACCTTAAAAGATCCCAAAGATTTTAAAATATTAGGCAAACCATCTGCTCGTCCGGATATCCCATTAAAAGTAAACGGAACGGCACAATTTGGAATAGATGCATCAGTGCCTGGAATGGTGTATGCTTCTATTGAAAGATGCCCCGTTTTTCATAGCAAGCTGGTAAGCTTTGATGCTACTGCTGCAAAAAAAATAAAGGGAGTGATTGCTGTTGAAACTTGTGAGCGCATTCATGAAGTATATAAAACAACGGGTGTTGCTGTAATTGCAGAAAATTATTGGGCTGCAGTACAAGGAAGAAAAGCATTAATCGTTAAATGGGATAATGATGGCCATGAAACTTTCAATTCAAAAGATTTTGAACAATCATTGAGAGATGCAGCAAAGAGTGAAACTGGAGCTGTGGCACATCAACAAGGTGATTTTGATAATGCTTTTGCTAAAGCACCTATTAAATTAGAAGCCTTTTATGAAACACCAGTGGTATCGCATTCTCCAATAGAACCGATGAACTGTTTAGCGAGCTTCACGGAAGGGAATAAATTAGAAATCTGGACTTCAACACAAGTTCCAGGAAGTTTGGTTACAGACTTCGCAAAAGAATATCATATTCCAGTGGAGAATATGAAAGTACACACGCTCTTTAATGGAGGTGGTTTTGGAAGAAGATTATACCCTGATTATGTGCATGAAGCGGTGCAGTTAACCAAGAAAATTGGCAAGCCCGTTAAAACAATCTGGACGCGTGAAGATGATACACAACAAGGTCCGTTCAGACCCATGACTTACTCTGCCATGAAAGGGGCACTTTCTGCAGAGGGTAAAGCAATCGCCTTTCAACATAAAGTAATAGCTCCTACGCTTGACATGAAGAAGGACTATGATAAAAAGAAGAGCGATGAAACAATGACGGAGGGCATCAGTGAACAGAAGTATGAGATTGAGCACATGAAGAATTTATACGTGCATCATTATATGCCCGTTCCCTTAGCAGCATGGAGAGCTGTAACGAGCACCACATTGGCTTTTTCTCATGAATGTTTTATAGATGAAATGGCACATGCTGCAAAAAAAGATGGCATGGCTTTTCGTTTAGAAATGCTTACCAAAGATTCTGATACAAAGAATGTATTAAAAAAATTGAAAGAAGTTTCTAACTGGGATAAGCCTTTGCCAGCAGGTTGGGGCAGAGGTGTGGCTCAGTATGAGTTCTTTGCAGGACAAGGTGGTTATGTGATTGAAGTGAGTAAAAAAGGAACAGGTATCAAAATCGAAAAAGTATATGCAGTGATTGATTTGGGTACAGTGGTAAATCCAGATATGGTGAGAGCACAGGTAGAAGGTGCTGCTACTATGGCTTTGACTGCTGCCACTAAAAATGGAATCACATTTGATAAAGGCAAAACAGTTCAATCGAATTATCATAATAATCCTTTGATTCGAATCAATGAAATGCCTAAAGTTGAAGTGCATATTCTGGCTAATGGCGGATCTAAAATTAAAGGAGTAGGAGAGCCGGGCTTACCGCCTTTCGCACCTGCATTATGTAATGCGATATTCGCTGCAACGGGTAAGCGGATCAGAAGACTGCCTTTTGATATCAATAAAATTGTATAATAGTTGTTACTTGATTTTTATGAATAGAATAGTTTTTACATCTCTTTGTTTGTCGATTATTTTTTTTGTAGGTTCTGCATTTGTACAAGCGTATAGTTTGCCTGAAAGTATTGTTAGAGGTAAAGAAGTATATATAACTTATTGCCAAAACTGCCATATGGAAAATGGCTTAGGATTAGAAGGAACCAATCCGCCAGTAGCAAAGTCAGATTTCCTGAAGCGACCAGTAAATGAATTGATTTTGGTGATTTTAAAAGGGCAGGAGGGAAAGGTAAAAGTAAATGGTGTAACCTATGATACACCAATGCTTCCATTGGATTACATGACCGACGAACAAATTGCAGATGCTTTAAATTTTACCAGAAATTCTTGGGGTAATAAAAATTCAGTGGCAATACTTCCAGCACAAGTAAAAAAACTGAGAAACTAATTTCATTGCATGCAAGAACTAGCTCAAATAGTAAATGCTTACGAAATTGCTATTCGGCAAGGAAAGAAAACTGCTCTTGCTACTGTGGTTCATGTGTCGGGCTCATCATATCGCAGACCAGGTGCCAGAATGTTGGTCACTGAAGATGGAATGATGACGGGTGCCATTAGTGGCGGTTGTTTAGAAGGAGATGCATTGCGTAAAGCTGCATTAGCAATTGCACAAGCGAAAAATAAATTGGTTATTTACGATACCACGGACGAAGACGATGCCAAACTGGGTATTCAATTAGGTTGTAATGGCATTGTTTCTATTTTATTTGAACCTATTCTGGGGAGTGCTGAAAATAATCCGATTGATGCGCTTAAATCTGCCATTTCTACCAGAGAGGCTTCATTAATCTTTACCATCTTTTCAAAAGATCAACTTAAACAACTAGGTACTTTTAGCGTATCAACACTCCCTTCATTTGTAAGGGAATTGATCGAAGAAGAAATTGCAGAAGTGAGCACTTCAAGAAAGTCGTTGCATCGGGAATTAGAGATTGAAGCAGCACAAAATCATTGCTTTATCGAATTCAATGAACCCACAATTTCTTTGGTCATTGT
>JBAXHC010000064.1:0-18523 GCA_037139075.1 Bacteroidota bacterium | reverse complement strand
CAATTGCTTTTCCAAATCCTGATGTTGCACCGGTAACTAAAATGGTTTTTTGCATTTGTATCTTTAATGATTGAATTTCAAAGATACAAACAAAGCATTTTTAAGAGCGGATGATTTAGCGAATCAATACTGAGGTTCCAGTTCTTGTAATTCTTTTTCCAAGAAAATCGACGCCTTCAGCAACAAATATATAAGCCCCCGATGGTTGTGCTACGCCATTCCAATAACCATCCCATCCTTTACCGATTACAGTGGTGAAGAAAATTCGCTGTCCCCATCTATTAAATACGCTAAAATAATATTGTTGGGTAATGCCATAAACAGTTGGTTTTAGTACATCGTTTCTTCCATCTGCATTAGGTGTGAATCCTGTTGGTACATAAATCTCTGGACCAATTTTAAGTACAGTTACTACTAAATTATCTGTAGCAGAACATCCAATGGAATCTATTGCAGTTACAGTATATCGTATTAATAGATTACCATCAAGTATTGCTATAGGATTTGCAATATTAGTATTGTTTAATCCGGTTGTTGGAGCCCAAATATAATTTACAGACCTCCCATCAGATATTTTTGCATTCAATTGTAATGGCTGATTCATCAAAATAGTAGTATCTCTGCCTGCATTAATGGACAGAGCTGCTGTAACGTTTACATGAATAGTATCGTACAAGTTATTCGGACAACCCGCATTAGTTATGCGAATGATATAATCAGTTTTTTTTGAGGGTGCAGTTGTTGCTTGAATCAAAAATGGCGTGCTCGACACAATGCCCGAACCTCCATTATAAATGGAACCTGGATTTAACCATTGATAGTCAGTGCCGGTTTGAATCAGCGCTTTTAATTGTGCTATTGTTCCAAAACAAATAGTAGTGTCTTTAGGAAAAATAGTTGCTTTCGGAAAATGCACATTATAGATCCCAATATTCACACGGTTGCTTGTGTCAGATGGACACCCCAGATTGGTTACAATGGCTCTGAAATATGTTTTTCCTTGAACATTATTAATGCCCTGCACGGTATCAGTAGTTGAAGCGGAAATGTTTGTCCAATTAATCTGATCAATCGAAGATTGCCAATTAAATATTTGGCCTGATGAACCGTAAAGTGTTAATCCATTCGATATGGATTGGTCAAGACAGACCTGTATACTATCTGGACTAATTTTGCCAGCAATAGGTTTAATGTTGAGGGTAATTTTTGCAGTATTTGTGCTATCGATTCTACATGAAGGCCCATTTTGAACGATTGCTTTATACAATGTGCTCCTAGAAAGATTTTTTGCATTAAGTACACTAAGAGTGTCTTTTATGTCGGTCCAATTTACTCCTCCATCTAAACTTGAAACCCATTTTAAAACAGAACCAGTATTCCCAGATAATGACAAAGGAATACCCTGATTAGGAATCAACCCAACACAAATAGTGGTATCTCCAGAAATAGTGCCAGCTATAGTTGGTGGAGATACCGCCACATCAATATTTGCAGTTAGATTGGCACATCCATTAATAGCATGAGCAACTATGGTTCCATTATTTATATCAGTAGAAACGGTAATTTTATTGGTTGTAGAATCAGTTAAGTAGTTCCAACCAACTGGAATCGTCCAATGGTACTTTGCGCCAGTTAATTCAGGAATACTATAAGTTAAATTTCCGTTTGTACAGGCAATTGGACTTCCTTCAATTTGTAAGCCCTGACAGACATTCTTTAAAGCTACATAGGCATAGGCAAAGTGCCCAGTAGGAACGCAGTTATCTGCTTCGAAAGTTAGTGTTACTTGTTGACCTCGCCATGGCGCCAGATCTACAATTACTTCTGTCCATCCTTTAGTCCAAACTCTTAATCTAGTTGCTCCTGGATTTGTAGCGCTTAGATCATTGGGCGAAGGAGTTGAGCTAAGACTAAATCCTTTTTGAAAGGCGGCATTTTGGTCTAATTCAAATATGGGCCTTCCTCTGTTATCAATTCCTGTTTGGTTTGTTGGTAAATAATATTCAGCATTTGCACAATCTATGGTGCTACTCTGAGTTGTTAATTTCGCTGTAAACTTCGGCATCTCATCATTTGTGTGTAATCCATTTTCTAAAATCATGGCATATGCGTAGGTAATAACATAGGGTAATGTTACAGGCCCTGCTGGCACATTAATTGTGTAGCCTAATCCTCTGAAAAGTCCCCCGATACTTTGACTGTTCGAAGGATTAATAGAAGTTGATCCAATTTTCATTGAATAATTATAGGAATATCCATTGATAGTTGGTATTGTCTCAAATCTTCCAAAAGCGTCATTCGAATTTGTAGTAATGACTTCAATTCCAGCTGTTGGAATTTGAAACTCTGGAATACTAGTAGCATTTATAGTTCCATTTGGAGAAGAAGAAGAAGAATCATAGTTTATTTGATCTAAATGTTGTCTAACTGTTAGTTTCTCAAAAACTCCAGTATATCCAAACCAGTGAGTTAAACTGCCATCAGAAAAATTAATATTGTTGGGACATGTTTGTAATTGCCCCCAAACCTGTGTGCAGCATAATAGCAGAATAAATGACAACAGGTTTTTCATTAATAAATATTTACAGCTTCCGAATCCTAATTTGCTTTTCTGATTAGAAGTTTTTAAAACCGAAAATACAAAGAGTTCTTAAAGCTTTGTATTTTCGAAGCATGTTTAACATGTTTTCAACAGCCTATCTAAGGAGTAGAAAACAAGCGGATTTGCAGCTTGATAACTAAAACAAATCCCTATTAGCAACAAATTATTGTTCAATAAAATCTAATAGAGACTTGTTTAGCTGTTCAGTAGCTTCCCACATACCCATATGTCCAACCCCCTCTAAAATATGAACTTGGGGATGGGAGGGTAGCTTGATCTGTGGTATTAAGTCAACTAATGGTGCGGCAACATCTTCAGTACCAATAACGAATAGTATAGGTTTTGGGTTGCCTTTTAATATCGAAGTTCGGTCAGGTCTTAACATCATCGCCCTATAATATTGCTGACAAGCCTGGGTATTAAAAACTGGAGTGGCGTCAACAAGTAAGGAAACCATTTCAGGATGTTCCTTTTTAAAAGCAACTGAAAATAAATTAGGGATGGTATTTTTTAGAAATGAGCTGGCTCCATATAATTCCATCAATTCTATACCTTTTAATCGATTCGCTTTTTTCTCAATAGAATCTGCCAAGGCCGAAGAATGAATCAATCCAAATCGTAACAGTATTTCGGGATATATTTCTTCGAAAGCAAGAGTGATATAGCCTCCCATACTGTGCCCAATCATGATACAACTTGAAATATTTTCTTCTTTCAGAATGGCCGCTAAAAGTTCTGCATAATTATTTAATGAGATAGGCACTTCATTTGATTTATTTAAATCATTAGGTCGAATTAGTTCAGACATTCCAGTACCCGGTAGATCGGGAACTATTAAATGACAATGATCTTGCAAAGCTGCAATCTGTTTATCCCAAATATGACTATCCTCTCCAAATCCATGAACCAACATCACCGGAACCCCATTTCCAATTACTCGATACGCAACTTTTCTCTGAAAGTATAGAAATGATTTTTGCATTTTAAACAAGCTGCTTTTTTTTAAGTACAAGAAATATATTCCATCCCAAAATTAGTAATGCTAAAAAAGAAAATCCTTTATAAAGCCAATCTCCAAATCGAGTGTAGAACGTTAATGTATCGGTTGTTGGTATAGAAAATTTAATACTAGCTGCTTTATTCCAACCCCTTGTTTCAAGAATATTTCCTTTGTCATCAATTACAGCAGAAATGCCAGTATTAGCAGAACGTGCAACCCATTTTCTGTTTTCAATAGCCCTTAAACGAGCATATTCTAAATGCTGCTTATGCCCTGGAGTATTACCCCACCATCCATCGTTCGTTAATATGGTTAAAATATTGGCACCCTTTGCCACATAAGTAGAAACATATTCACCATAAATACTTTCATAGCAGATAATAGGTGCTACAAAATAAGGGTTATTGTCTGAGTGAAATACTGACGAAGTATTTGATTTGCCATATCCCCCAGAACTACCACCAAATTTTTCAAAAATAGGTCCCATGAATTTTAAAAAAGTAGGTAATGATTCTACGCCAGGCACTAGTTTACTTTTATTATAAAAATCAAGTGGTTGATTGGCCTTAATTAATATGGCAGCATTAAAAGCATCCACATAAGTGCCATCTTCTCTTTTGCTGGCAGTTGCTGATGCATCTGCACTTGAATAAGATTTCAATGTTTCAATTCCTGATACCAAACTAATTTCAGGATGTCGATTTACAAACTCAAAAATGGGTTGATAAAAATTGTTATTTCTAACATTCGGTTGCCATTCTACTGCACTCATTGCTGTTTCAGGCCAAATTATAAGCCTTGTAGCACTGTCAATTTGCTTTTCAGATAATTGAATCAGAGTAGCAATTTGTTGTGAAGTATTAGCTGCATCAAACTTTTGAAAAGGATCAATATTGGGTTGTACGATTACTACATTATGTTGAGCTGTTTTACGATCAGAATGTTTAAGGTAATAGAATAGATTGAAGAATGAAAAAAGCAAAGGCAAAATAAGTAGGTAAGAAAATTTGATAATGATTCTGCTCAAGGGATCTTTTAATCGAATAGATTGAATGATTTCAAAAACCAGAATATTACTTAATAAAACCCATAAAGTTCCTCCACTTACTCCTGTAAATTCATACCACTGGATCCATTCGGGATGGCTAGCAAAAACATTTCCTATGGTAAGCCAAGGCCAACTCAATTGCCAGTTTAAATGGATGTACTCGAACAACATCCAAAAACTAATCAATGCCGAATAACCCAAAAGATTTCCAGATCTTTTTTTAACGGCAAAAAATCCCCACCAGGGTAAGCACATGAATAAGCTGTTGGCAATAATGGCTGCGATGCTTCCAATATCAGTAGAATTCCAAATCCACCAGGTAGTACTGGCATTCCATATTAACAAGGTTAAAAAGCTATGCCAGAAAAATGTTGATTTTTTATGCAGACCATCTGCAACAAATAGCAAAGGTGTAAATCCAAAAAAAATAAGGAATGTTAAAGGAGATACAGGCCAGGCTGCAAAGAGTAATAAACCTGAAAATAAGCTTGCACTGATGGATAATGTTTTTTTCAAAACTTTTTTTTAAGGGTTGGAAGTTCGGAATAAAAAACGAAAAAGGGATGTCCTTTGCGGAACATCCCTTTTTATTAATGTAGCTAAACTATTTCTTGCTATAATTTGGAGCTTCTTTTGTAACGTCTACATCATGTGCGTGACTTTCTTTCATACCTGCATTACTGATTTTTACAAACTTTGCTTTTTGTAATTCTTTGATATTTGCAGCACCACAATAACCCATACCAGCTCTAAGACCACCCACATATTGATAAACGATTTCACTCAGGTTGCCCTTAAATGCAACACGGCCTTCAATTCCTTCAGGAACATATTTTTTGATATCATCTTCCACATCTTGAAAATATCGATCGCCACTTCCCTGACTCATCGCACCTAAACTTCCCATGCCTCGATATTCTTTGAACTTTCTTCCTTCGTAAATAATGGTTTCTCCGGGGCTCTCTTCAACACCGGCAAATACACTTCCCATCATCACCAAATTTGCTCCTGCTGCTAATGCCTTAACCATATCTCCGGTATAACGAATACCACCATCTGCAATAATTGGAATTCCTTTTGCTTTTAATGCTTTACTAGCTTCCATAATGGCTGTTAATTGAGGAACCCCAGCACCTGCTACAATTCTAGTGGTGCATATCGATCCTGGTCCGATCCCTACCTTAACACAGTCGGCTCCAGCTACTGCCAATGCTAAAGCACCTTCAGCTGTACCCACATTTCCAGCTATAATTTGTAAGTGTTTGAAATTTTTTCTTAATCCTTTCAATGCATCAATTACTCCTTTGCTATGTCCATGAGCACTATCTAAAGTAACTACATCCACACCCACATGTTGAAGAGCAGCTGCACGATCAAAAAGGTCTTTGGTAATGCCCAAAGCAGCGCCTACCAGTAATCTCCCCAATCCGTCTTTTCCTGCATTAGGAAAATTTCGAATCTGTAGTATGTCGCGATAAGTGATGAGTCCGATTAATTTACCTTGTTTATTAACAACTGGTAATTTTTCGATCTTATAATTGCGTAAAATAGTTTCTGCTTTTTTTAGATCTGTTCCTTCTGGAGCAGTAATGAGTTTTTCTTTTGTCATTACTTCAGAAACCTTTCTTTTCTTATTGGTTTCAAATCTTAAGTCACGATTCGTTAAGATCCCTACTAATTTCTGATTGCTGTCGACGATGGGAATACCGCCAATTCTATTTTCTTTCATCAATCTTAAAGCATCTCCAATTGTAGCATCAACCAGCAAAGTAATGGGGTCGATGATCATTCCGCTTTCGCTTCTCTTTACCTTGCGAACCTGTTCGGCTTGTCGTTCAATACTCATATTCTTATGCAAAATTCCCAGACCGCCTTCCCTCGCCAAAGCAATGGCAAGATTAGCTTCTGTTACCGTATCCATAGCTGCTGAGAGCATGGGTACATTTAGAATAATGTTTTTGGTAAGATGAGAACGAATGTCAACTTCTCTTGGTAAAATTTCGCTATAAGCAGGCATTAACAATACGTCGTCGAAAGTAAGGCCTTCGCCGAATAATCTTGAATTTGCAGAGCCTGTGCGTGGGGAACTGTTTCTTATTGCCATGTGCAAAGATAAAAGAAAAAGTAAAAAGAAAAGAAAAAAGTGAAGAGATAAAAGATAAGAGATAAGAGATAAGAGTGAAGAGTTGGGGATTTAGAAAATGGGTTTAATTAGGTTTCCCCTCCCACGCATGCGTGGGAGGGGTGGCTGGAGCGGCTGAGCGAACAGACGGGGTGGGAGGTTATACTATCAATCGAAACATTTTCCCCGGAAGCGATACTACCGCATTTTGTAACTCCAAGCTTAAGATGGCAGATGCAAAAGCACTGCTACTCAAACCGCTTTTTAAATAAAGCTCATCTATCGATTTTGCTTTATTGTCTCGAAGCAAATCTGCAATTACTAACTCTTCCTTTGTAAATTCATAAAATAAGATCCTTTGTTTCTTAGGATTGATATGCTTTTCCTGCCATCCCATCCATTCGATAAAATCGGCTGCCCCATTAAAAAGATTGGCTTTATTTTCCTGTATTAATTGATTGCAACCACTGCTTTTTGCATCTGTAATTTTTCCTGGCAAAGCAAATAATTCCCGATTATAAGTGGATGCAAGTTCTGCAGTAATCATGCTGCCTCCTTTTTTTGCAGTTTCAATAACAATAGTGGCATCGGCCATACCTGCGACTATTCTATTTCTTTTTGGGAAATTGTGTTTGTCTGGTAATACCCCTTTTCTAAATTCCGTCAATAATCCGCCAGTTGCCAGCATTTCTCTCGACAAATTGCGATGCAACATGGGATAAATTCGATCCAGACCATGTGCTAAAACTCCAATAGTAGGAATCATATTTTTCAACGCTGCTTTATGTGCTATTGCATCTATACCAAAAGCAAGCCCACTTACGATAATAAAATTTTCATGGGCTAATTCCGCAATAAATTGTTCAACAATCTGTTTGCCATAATCGCTATTATTTCTGGTGCCAACAATGCTAATTATTTTACTGGCATTAAGATTGCAATTTCCATTGAAATATAAGAGAACTGGTGCATCATAACAATTCAAAAGTCTTTTTGGAAATGAGTCATCCGTTTGAAAAATAATCTGATAATTATTTTTAGTAATAAAATTAAGTTCTTTTTCTGCGGCGCTAAATGATGTAAAATCTTTTATCAATTTAGCCTTTCGTTCACCAATGCCTTCAACCAGTGAAAGCTCTTTTTTCTTTGCTTGAAATATTGCTGATGCCGATCCGAATGTTGACAATAATGCGTTCGTATGTATTGCCCCAATTTCAGGGATCATGGTGATTGCAATCTGAAATAGTGACTCTTCTTGCATCCCACAATGTCTACAAAAATGAATAACTATTTTAAAGAGGGAAATTAAAATATTTTAATATAAAAATATTTTAAGCGTATCTATTTATAATGCAGTGATGGTAAATTCAGTTCTTCTATTTTTAGATCTTCCTTCTTCTTTATTATTATCAGCAATTGGCTTTGAAGCGCCATAACCTTTGTATGAAAGTCTTTTATTATCAATGCCATTCGAATTTAAATAAGTAACAATTGCTTTTGCCCGATTCGTAGAGAGTAATAAATTGTCTTCCTGTTTTCCCACATTATCGGTATGACCACTGATCTCTAATTTGATGGAAGGGTTTTCATTCAATACTTGCAATAATTTATTTAATTCAATAAGTGCTGCAGAAGGCAACTCATAAGAATTATTTTTAAATAGAATATTATTAAACACAAAATTGGCATTAAGTGTTACAGCTTGAAGCGTTATATTTTTTTGATAAGTGCTATCAGCTTCTTTTTTACTTAATACATATTGTTCACTATAAAATAAATACCCCTTTCTATTTACCGTAAACGTATAATCTCTTCCTGTTGGTAGCGTTATAAAATATTCCCCCTTCTCATCAGTTTGCACTTTCATTAGTGCTTTATTATTTTCATTATCATAAAGCTCTACTGAAGATGGTAAGCCTTTTCCAGTTTGTTTATCTGTTACAAATCCCTTTACGAACAAAGTACGGAAGGGACGAATATCAGGGCGCATTTCAAATTGATATAAATCCAGATCTCCTCTGCTATCTGCTCTATCACTGGCATAGTAGGCAGTTAAGCCATCAGCTGAAACAGCTAAACTTCCTTCATTTTCAATCGTGTTAATAGGGTAACCAATATTCTCTGGAATTCCCCAGTCGCCATCGCTTTTTTTGCGTAACACATAAATATCAGATCCGCCGTATCCGGGTAATCCATCCGAAGTATAATAAAGTGTTTGATTGTCTGGATGAATAAAGGGAGCTAATTCATCTCCTTTTGTATTTATTTCTGGTCCCATATTTTTGGCAGGCGACCATTTTCCTTCTGCAGTTCTATAGCTCACATAAAGATCTTTACCACCATAACCACCGGGTCTGTTGCTGCTGAAAAAAAGCACTCGGTTGTCTGGACTCAAACTAGGAGAACTTTCCCAGAATTCAGTATTAATATTGGCACCCAGATTTTCTGGTTCACTCCATCCTTTAGGGGTGTAAACAGATTTATAAATATCATAATTGCCAAAACCTTGACCAGAAAATTGACCAGCAAATAAAATCCATTCACCATCCTGTGATGAAGTAATAGCGCCTTTCTTGGGTTCTATGTTAATATCTCCAGCAATTGGTTTTGCAAACGAAAATCCTTTTTTCGACATATTGCTTTCCATAAAATCTTCGCGCATATGAATACCTGCGCGCGTGAAAACAAGGATATTATCTGAGACTGTAACAGAAGGATAATATTCGGCATAAATACTATTCACACTATCTCCCAGATTAACTGGATTAAAATGATATAGATCTTGATTGGGATGTTTTTTTTGATAGTCGATGGCAAATTCAAAACACTTTTTTCGATACTTGGCAGCATTGATACTACGGTCGCTAATTTTGGGAATACTTAAAAATGAATTTATCTGTTCCAGTGCTTTTTGAAAGTTTCCTAAGCCTGCCAGATTAATAGCGTAAGGGAGTTGATATACCTGAAAATAAAGACTGTCTTTTAATTTTGCTCTTTCGTATAAAAGAACCGATTCCTGATATCTTTTCAATTGTCCATATGAGGCTCCAAGAGATAAAATAGCATCCACAAAATTACTGTCCAGTAAAATACATTCCTGTAATACGGGAATGGCCTCTTTAATCATTCCATCTTTTAAAAGCACAATAGCCTGGTCGTATGTATCCAGGGCTTTCGCATTTACTTTATCTGGATTATAGTTTTGTGAATAGCAGAAACTGCAAATGAAGAAAGCGGGTAAAATAAAAATTGACTTCATACAAAAATTGATGAAGGAAAGATCGTGTAAAACAAGCAATGTCTTTGTTAAAATTAGGCAGTTTGTTTATGGAACGTTTACATACTTATGGATCTGTAAACTCAATTCCCATTTTGGATTTTCTTTGATGTAATTGATGATGAGCGGAGTAATTACATCTGCTCTATCCCATTCTGGTTGCAGGTATAGTTTGCAATGTGGATTAGCTTCAGCAGCATAGGATTCAGCCCAGGCAAAATCGTGCTTATTAAAGATCACCACTTTTAGTTCATTTGCTATAGGTACGATAGAAGAAATGGGTGCTTTGAATTTTTTTGGAGATAAACAAATCCAATTCCAAAATCCACTTAAAGGAGAGGACCCGGAAGTTTCAATATTGGTTTCAAATCCCGCAGCGTGTAAAGCGGCGGTTAATTTTTGTAAAGGATGTAAGAGTGGTTCCCCGCCAGTAATTACTGCTAGTCTACCCGGAAAGGCCTTTGCATTTTCTACGATTGTTTCGATGGTTTGCAAAGGATGTTTGGATGCATCCCAACTGTCTTTCACATCACACCATACGCAACCTACATCGCAACCTCCAAGACGTATAAAATAGGCAGCCCTTCCCTGGTGAAATCCTTCACCCTGTATACTGTAAAATGCTTCCATTACAGGTAATACTTCATTCTCCACAATTGCGATCAATTCACTCACTAGATTCTATTATTGGTTTTATAAGCCTGAAGGGTATTTTTAAGCAGTCCAGCAATCGTCATTAAGCCCACTCCGCCCGGTACAGGTGTGATGGCGCTCGTAAGAGGGGCCACTTCTTCATAAGCCACATCTCCCTTTATTCTAAATCCTTTTTTTGCGGTAGGGTCTGTTACACGAGTAATACCTACATCAATTACTACAGCTCCGGGTTTGATCATGTCGGCTTTTACAAATTCGGGTCTGCCTAGTGCAGCCACTAGTATGTCTGCCTGAAGACAAATCTCTTTTAAATTGGGAGTATGTGAATGGCAAATTGTAACGGTACAGTTTCCATTTGGAATATTACTGCTCAATAAAATACTCATGGGTCTGCCCACAATATTACTTCTTCCTATTACTACCGCATGTTTCCCTTTAGTTTCAAGTTTAAAAAACTCAAGCATCATCATGATGCCGTAGGGGGTAGCCGGAATAAAACTAGGAAGTCCTTGCATTAATTTACCCGCACTGGAAGGATGGAAACCATCTACATCTTTTGTGGGGTCGATTGCTTCAATTACTTTTTGTTCTTTGATTTGTTTCGGCAAAGGCAATTGAACAAGTATGCCATCTACCGATGAGTCTTGGTTCAGCTCAGCTATTTTAGCAAGAAGAGTAGCTTCGTCGGTATTTTCTTCAAATCGAACAAGTGTTGAAATGAAGCCAATTTCTTCGCAATTTTTCACTTTTGAAGCAACATAAGTTTCACTGGCGCCATTGGAACCTACCAAAATAGCTGCTAAATGGGGGGCTCTGTTGCCCGCTAATATTAATTTTTGGGTCTCAGCTTTCAATTCTTCCTTTACTGCTGCAGATACCAATTTGCCGTCAAGTACTAACATTTGACAAAAATATAGCGGATTTTAAAGGTTTCCCTATTTTTTTTAGGTATTTAAAATGAGATAGATATACATTATATAAAAATATATGCAAATTAATGGTAGTTTTTTAGGTTTAAATGCAACGTTTTATACAAATTTGTTGCCTTTTTAAGGTTTTCTTAACTTATTTTTGTTAATTAATTAACATCTAGAGAAAGGGATTATATTCGCATTCATTAAAAACTAAACACTTATGAAATTGAGAAAAATTGTATTATTTTTTGCAATGCTAATTGGGTGGTCAGTTGCCTCCCTGGCACAATCTAAGATTGTATCAGGCAAAGTAACTGGTGCTAACGATCAACCCATAAGCGGCGCTACAATTAAAGTAGAAGGCAGTGCGTCTGCAGCTACTTCCACAAATGATAAAGGAGAATTTAAAATTTCTGCCAAGGAAGGCAACACTTTACAAATCAGCTCCGTTGGTTTTAAAAGCCTAACAGTTAAAGTAGGTTCTGCTACAATCTACAATGTAAACCTCGAAGTGTTTGTAAATGTAATGGATGAGGTAGTTGTAACAGCAGGAGGTATTAAATCAAAACGTAGAGAACTAGGAAATGCGGGTACTGTTGTAAAAACAGATGTATTAGTTGCTGGTAAAGCAACCAATATCGGAAGTGGTTTACAAGGTAAAGTAGCTGGTTTACAAATTAATGCTACAGGTGGTGGTGTTAACCCCAACTATCGTATAGTTTTGAGAGGTCAGCGTTCTTTAACTGGTAATAACCAAGCTTTGATTGTTTTGGATAACGTAATTGTTCCTGCTTCCATGTTGGGCAATTTGAATCCAGAAGATGTGGAAGATATCACTGTCTTAAATGGTTCAGGTGCTGCTGCACTTTATGGATCAGCAGCCTCTAATGGTGCGTTAATTGTAACAACTAAAAAAGGCAAACCTGGTGTAACACAAGTTGGAATCTCACATACGACTACCATTGAGCAAGTTGCATTCTTTCCTAAAATCCAAACTAAATTTGGTGCTGGTGGAAGTGGTTATGGCGTAGACCCTTATGGTTACGGTAACTTTTCATACTTAGAAAACCAATCTTATGGACCAGTTTTTGATGGTTCAAAACGTGCTTTAGGGCCACCATTGGAAGATGGTTCTCAAGATTCAACTTTATATGCATACTATAATGGTCACAATAGTTTCTGGGATAAAGGAATGATTGATCAAACAGATTTCTCCTTATCAAATGGTGATGAAAAATCGACTTTTTATCTTTCAGGACAATACGCCTCTCAAAATGGTACAACACCTGGTGATAAGTACAACCGAACTATCTTAAGAGTGAATGGTACGCGTAAAGTGGGTAACAATGTCAACGTAACTTATGCTACTTCATATACTCAAAATCGTTATGATATCACTACAGCTACAACAAGCATGTACGACCAAATGTTGAATATGCCTTCTAACGTAGATATCACGCGTTATAAAGATTGGAGAAACAATAAATTTGCGAATCCAAATGGATTCTACAATCCTTGGTATCCAAATCCTTATTTCACTGCAGACAATAATAGAAGTGCACAAAGAAATGACTATCTAACTGCAAATGTGGAGATCAGATTTACCCCAATGAAAGGTTTGGATTTGATTGCTCGACAAGGTCTTACTACTAGAAACTACAGTAATAAGAACACTGTTGGAGAATTTAAATACACTGCTTATGCTAAGCAGACAGACGGAAGTTCAAAAACTGATATTGCCGCATCTGTAACTGACGGAAGTAACTACACCACTGAATTATTAAGCGATGTGTTTGCGCAATACAATAAAAATGTTTCTGATTTCAATTTTAAATTGATTGCAGGTGGACAGTGGCAGCAAGATCAGGCGAAATATGTTACCGTTGGTGCAAATGGTCTGGTAATTCCAGGGTTATTTAATGTAAGTAATGGTGTTGGTACGCCTCTGGCTGCCGAATCTAATTACCTAGCTCGCAAAATGGGAGCTTATGGCGATTTAAGGATTGGCTATAAAAATTATTTGTATTTACACGCTTCAGGACGTAATGACTGGGTTTCTAATTTAGCGCAAAATAGTAACTCGTTTTTCTATCCTGCTGTTGACTTCTCTTTCATTGCTTCAGATGCATTAGATTTTATTAAGAATAGTAGTTTTATCAACTTCTTAAAATTACGTGCAGGTTGGTCAAAAGTTGGGCAAGTTAACCTAGGAAATAGTTCTGATTTTGGTGCTTATTATTTATTACCTACTGTATCTCCAGCAAATGGTTTCCCTTACAATGCACTTGCAGGTTATACTATTGGAAATACTTTAGTAGCATCTAGCTTGAAACCAGAGATTACTAAAGGATATGAGTTCGGTTTTGATATGAATTTTTGGAAAGATAGGGTAACTACAAATCTTACTTGGTATCATTCAAGAACTAGTAACCAAACTGTAAATACAGGTGTATCTTCTTCAACAGGGTTCTCTAGTTTGAGAACAAATACAGGAGAAACTCAGAGTCAGGGTATAGAAGCAACTGCTCACGTAAACATAGTTAGAACCAAAGATTGGAATGTAACCGTTGGTGGAAATTATACTTACTTAGATAATACAGTATTATCTATCAGTGCTGATTTGCCAAGATTAGCTTTGGCTACTTATGGAAGTGGCGCAGGTTCTTATGCATTAGCTGGCTATGCGTTCCCAACTATTATGGGTTACGATTACAAGCGTGATGTTGCTGGTCATGTAATTGTTGATGCTATTACAGGTTTGCCTACTAAATCTGATACCATTTCTGTTTTAGGTAGTGCGGTAGCAAAACATAAACTTAGCTTTGATGGTTCTATCAAATTCAAAAACTTCCGTTTATCATTCTTGTTTGAATACCGTGGTGGATATCAAATCTTCAACAGTATTGGATCTGGTATGGATTGGTCTGGTACAGGTTACAGAACAGCCATTTACGATCGTCAGAGATTTGTGTTCCCTAATTCTGTAATTGCAGATCCAGTAAACGCTGGTAAATTTGTTACTAATACAAATATTAGTATTGCAAACGGAAATGGTAACAATGGTTTTTGGACCGATGGTATCAATAGAGATGTTACTTCAAACTATGTTACTTCAGCAGATTTCTGGAAGTTAAGAGAGGTTTCATTATCATACGAAGTACCATCTCAGGTATTAGCTAAAACCAAATTCATCAAAGGGTTAACCATCAGTGTTCAAGGTCGTAACCTAGCTGTTTGGATGGCTAAAGACAACTATTACACAGATCCGGAGTATAGTGATTCTGGTAATGATAGTAATGGTATTGGTTTAACAGGTTATCAAACGCCTCCTTCCAAATATTTCGGTGCAACAATTTCATTTAAATTTTAGGAAGTAATTGAATAACTATTAATTAAACCAGCTATTTAGGTGAAGCAAAATCTAAATAGCTAAATGATAAAAATCATGAAGATTATGAAAAAAACAATCGCAATAATATTAACGGGGGTTGTCATTTTTGGCAGTTCCTGCCAAAAATATTTGGATATAAATAATAATCCGAATCAGGCAACATCAGCGACTCCAAAGTTGATTCTACCGCAAGCTCAAGCCTATACTGCCGGTCTGTTGAACTCGTTCAACACATATGGTGCTCAGGTTGGGGGGTATTCTGCCAATGCAGGTGGCTATGGTGGTTTTGGAACTGCAATCACATATAATTTCAGTTCTAGTGACTACTCTGGATTATTTACTGCATCTTATGATAACCTGGAAGATTATCAATCAATTATTAATCAAACACAAGATGATGCAATCAATAGTTACTTTAACGCAGCAGCCAGAATCATGCGGACTTTGCATTTTCAATTATTAGTGGATACTTATAATGATGTTCCTTATACTGATGCTTTGAAAGGATCTTCTAAATTAACACCTACTTACACTGATGCAAAAGTTATTTATAAAGACTTAGCTGATCAGATTGATACAGCTTTGGCAACTATTGCAAAAGGTGCAATTACGCCAGGTGTAACACCTTTAAGTACTTCAGATATCATGTTTGCCGGTGATATGACCAAATGGAAGCAATTCGCCAATACTCTTAAACTGCGTATTTTGTTAAGAGGTAAAGGGAAAGTTACTTTTTCAAACGCAACTTTTGATGCAGCAGGGTTCTTAACTACTGATGCAACCATTAATCCAGGATACAAAGCAGATAATGGTAAACAAAATCCTAAATGGATCAATTGGGCTTGGGATGCAGTTACCGGTAGTGCAGGTAATAAAGCCTGGATGCCAACTACTTTTATCAGAACTTTTTATGATGGTTTGAAAATTACAGATAATGGAAGAGGTGCTGCTGTTTTTTATCAATTCCCAATTACACCTACTAATCAATTAGGTAATGAGGGTGTTGCAGTTGTTTCATGTCCAGAAGGATCATTTTGGTATCCTAGTACTAACAGAACCGGAAAAACAGCTGGTAATGCAAAAGGTGTATTAAAAGGACCAGATGCACCGATGCCAGTAATAACGGCTTCAGAAAGTTATTTCATACAAGCTGAAGCTGCACTGGCTGGCATTACAACTGGTACGGTTAGCACTTTGTTTAATAAAGGAATTTCTGCTAGTTTCAACTACTTATATACCCTACCTTCTGGTATAGTATCAGGTAACCCAACTACAGACGTTGCAACTTATTTAGCAGATAACCCTTCTAATTATTTAGTTAATTTTTCATTGGCTACAACTCCCGCTCAACAACTAGAAGCAATTATCACTCAAAAATATGTTGCTTTGAACTTTGTAAATAGCGATCAGTCTTGGAATGATTATCGTAGAACTTCGTATCCTAAATTATTCAGTGGCCCAGGTGCAACTGCTATTCAGACTTTTGCTTCAAAAGTTTCTGAAAGTACTCGCCCTGACAAATTACCAACTCGTATTTTGTATCCACCAACTGAAGGGTCTTATAATTCTGCAAATGTTCCCAAAGGTATCGTACCATTTGGCTCATTAATATTCTGGGCTCAATAAAAACTTTAAACAATTAGACAATGAAAAATATGAAAATAAAAACCTTATTGTTTGCAACAGCTTTGGTGTTACTTACTTCCTGCTTAAAGGAAGGAAGAATGAATACTGACCCTGGTGCTAATAATGCCGTAATTGAAATTGCAAATACAGGCGACAATATAACAAGTTCTGGAATCGCAGGATTCTATACAGATCTGGGTAGTGTAGCTGCAGGTGCAAGCAAAAATTTTAATATTAACGTACGTTATGCTGGACCAGGAGGAGCTCCTTCAGATATTACTGTAACATTGGCTGCTGATGCTGCATCATTGGCTACTTATAACGCTGATAATGGCACAAACAAAGTAGTTCCTGCAACTTCAGTCTATAGTTTCCCTACCTCTGTAATTATTCCTAAAGGTCAAACTCAAACAACTGTTGAGTGTAAAATCACTGTTAGTCCAGAATTTGATTTCAATAAAGCTTATGGTATTCCAGTGAAAATCACTCAGGTATCTTCTGGTTTAGTTAGTGGAAATTACGGTGCTGTAGTTTATTCTTTTGGTGTTCGTAATATCTTTGATGGAGCTTATACTGTAACAGGTACTATGGTAGATGCTGCAAACCCTGGAATTACAGGTAGGTATCCAATGAGTGTTGGATTAGTTACAAGTGGTGCAACACAAGTTCAATTGTATGACAATGCAATTGGTGGAGTATATCACTCAATCTTGAGCGGAACTTCTACTTCTTATTATGGTGCATTCGGAGTTGTTTTCAACTTAGATGCAAGTAATAAAGTGATTAGTGTGGTTAATGCCTACGGACAACCTGCAAGTAATAGTCGTTATGCACAACTAGATCCTTCAGGTGTCAATACTTGGGATCCTACAACTAAAACACTTAAGGTTAAGTACTTTATGTTTCAACCAAGTGTAATTGCGGTAGGTCCTCGTGTTTCATTTGATGAAACATTTACTTATACCGGTGTAAGATAAATTACCGTTAAACTTCTAATAAAAAATAGCCGTCCATTTTTGGGCGGCTATTTTTAGTTAGATTAGCTTTGAGTTATAATTTCAATCTCATGAAAAAACTACTTTTTATCAACGCTATCCTTGCGCTAAGTTTGAGTTCATTACATGCACAAAAAGACAATTGGCATAAAAAAAGAATTTCTCCAACTCTTTTTGAGAACTATATGTCTTTACCCCAGGATAAAAATGTGAAAAATGGTGCTTATAACGTAGCTAATGTTGATAATAAGGTATTGGTGCTTGGAAGTTATAAAAACAATGTAAAAGACAGTATTTGGAACTTTTATAACACCACAGGCGATATTATACAGTCATATAATTATTCAACGAACCAAATGTTGTATCATGTTGTTGATCCTAGCACAATTGTGAAGCAAAAAGTTGTCATTGATACCACATTAAGTGAGGATGATAAAATTGTGGCACCTCAAAAGATTGGTGGAGTTAATTATGGATTTTATTTGATTCATTCAGACAAAGCACTTCCTGTAGAAGTGAAACAACAGAAAAATGACATCTTAATGGAGTATGTATTTAGCTTATCTGAAACTGGCAAGTTAACAGATTGGCATATTGTATATACCTCTACTTTTTTTAATGACGATCGAAAACAGTCGATCAGCGGTTTGCCAAAAGATGCATACGAGTTTACAGCAGCAACTGTGAATGGCAAGCCGATCAAAAGTGTTTTGATCTATCAAGTTATGTTATATGTAAACCAGGCAAGGGATAAGGGTACATATAATGTGGTTACACAGCAAAATCAATAGTGATATTTACAATCTAAACAGCGTTGAAATACTCATTGAGATTACTGGGGCAATTTTTTTTGCTACTTTTGAGCCTCAATTCAAATTATGGAACAACAACCCA
>JBAXHC010000063.1:0-18904 GCA_037139075.1 Bacteroidota bacterium | reverse complement strand
AATGCGGCTTCTGAAACCTGTCCCAGCGTCATCTTACTGGCAGCATTTTCTAATTTTATTTCATTTAAGAATGGATTTGCAAAACCGTAATAAAAGCTTAAAGGAATACAAACTAAAATAGCAGCTATAAAGAAAACGAGGTATGGTCTTTCTTTGAATAGAACAAAAGCTTCAGTACCAAAAGCACTAGAAGCATCGCTTGTTGCTGCTTTAGGTGGTGTGTTGGGAAGTATGAAGCTGAGTAATCCTAAAACCAAAGAAATGGCCGCCGCTAAATAAAAAGTGGTGGCAGTTTTTTCAATATTTAATTGACCAATTAATACGCCCGCTACAATCCAACCAAGAGTACCAAAGACTCTGATCCAGGGGAATTGTTTTCCGGGGTCGGACATCTGAGAGAATGCAATGCTATTGCTCAATGCAATAGTTGGCATATACAATAATGCATATACAAGAATGATCCAATAAAAACTGGTGCTATTATCAATCTTAGTAGCAAGGAAAAGAAGAACAGCTCCAATTAGATGGAGTACACCCATAATTTTTTGAGCTGCAAAAAATTTATCAGCAACTAATCCAACAAAAAAAGGAGAAATCATAGTTGCAATTGCTAATGCACTATACGCTGCTCCTATCTCTACGCCAGATGCATGTAAATGTTCTGTCATGTAAGTTCCCATCGTTACATACCATGCTCCCCATATAAAATATTCGAGAAACATCATAGAGGCTAGTAGGGTATTAATTTTTGCTTTCATAGGGAGGGTGGTATTTTGCTTTAGTTTTATTAGATTTAACACGGAATTAGAAGGATTACATTTGAAGCCTTTAATTCCTTTAGGATTGCCAATTTAATTAAAACCTAGACATGCTTGCCAGAAAAACGATTATTTTTCTTTTGACTTTATTTTTATGCAATGTTTTGAACGCCCAAACTCTTGATAGCACGTATGCTGAAAAATTGGGTTATCCAAAAGGATCAAGGGTTGTAATCTTACATGTAGATGATGTGGGTATGTCATTCGATTCAAATGAAGGAGCTATTGCTGCAATGACAGAGGGTATAGCTACTTCATGCAGTGTGATGATGCCTTGTTCTTGGGTGCCAGCTTTTATACACTATTATAAGAAACATCCCAAATTAGATGTAGGCCTGCATCTTACTTTAACTTCAGAATGGAGTGGATATCGTTGGGGGCCTTTGAGTGGAAAATCAGTGACACCAGGATTAGTAGATAAAGAAGGTGCGTTATGGCCAAGTGTAGAAGATGTAGTAAAACATAGTAATGGTGATGAAGTTGAAAAGGAAATTCGTGCACAATTAGATAGAGCAAGAACAATGGGTATAGAACCTACTCATTTGGATAGTCATATGGGAACACTGTTTGCTTCTCCTGATTTTCTGATGCGCTATATACGTGTAGGAATAGAAAATCATATTCCTGTGATGCTACCTGCAGGACACGCTTCATTAATTAAAGTAACCAATCATATGCCTGAAGCGCAAATGGTTCAAATTCGTGCATTGGGTAAAATGCTTTGGGATGCCAAACTTCCTGTATTAGATGATCTGCATAACGAAAGTTATAATTGGGAAATTCCGAAAGATATACAAACCGATGATCAGGAAATACAAGAATACAAAACAAAAAAATATATCGAGGGAATCCATGAAATTAAACCTGGATTAACAATGATGATCATGCATTGCACGGCTACTACAGAAGTTTTTCCTTTTATATCTGGCTCAGGGCCTTTGCGGAAAGGAGATATGTTGGCAATGATGGATCCAGAGTTTAAAGCTGCCATTACACGAGAGGGAATTATATTAACTACCTGGAGGGAAGTGATGGAAAAAAGATCTAAACTGAATTAAAATTTTTAAATATAACACCATGAAAAAAAATCTGTTCTTATTTTCTTTTTTATTGATTACAGTTTGTTTAACTGCTTTTGTTTCTAATAAAAAAGCTACTCATATTTTAGTTTTTAGCAGAACGCTTGGATTTCATCATGCGTCCATTCCAACAGGAATTGCTGCTATCCAAAAAATTGGGGTGGATAATAATATGTTAGTAGATACAACAACAGATGCTAATTTTTTTAATGCAAAGCAACTAAGCAAATATGCAGCTGTGGTTTTCTTAAGTACAACTGGAAATGTATTGAATGATGAACAACAGCAAGCGTTTGAGCATTATATTCAGAAAGGAGGAGGATTTGTTGGAATCCATGCTGCAACAGATACAGAGTATGATTGGGCTTGGTATAATCAATTAGTAGGAGCCTATTTTAAAAGTCATCCAAAGCAACAGGATGCGGTATTGCATGTAATCGATCAAACTCATATTTCAACCATGCATCTACCTAAAGAATGGAAACGTTTCGACGAATGGTATAATTTTAAAAGCATTCAACCTAATCTTCATGTATTAATTACTATTGATGAGAAATCTTATACGGGGGGAGAGAATGGAGATTATCATCCTATGGCATGGTGGCATGATTTTGATGGTGGCCGGGCATTTTATACAGAGTTTGGACATACCGACGAATCTTATGCAGATCCATTATTTATTCAACATGTTACTGGTGGTATTGCATATGCAGTGAACAAAAAATAAAATTGATGAAATACAAGTACGAATTTTTAATTCTTATTGCTACTACAATTATTTTTTCTGCTTGTAATAATTCAACGGTGAAGATTATTACTAAGGATAGTACAGAAAATTGGGCGATGTTGGATTTTGATAAAGCTGATTCTGTTAATCCAGTTTTACAACCTGGAGCCAATCAATTTATAGATCCGATTACAAAAACATCTATCGCTTGGGAAGCGAAAGATGTTTTTAATCCTGCCATCGTGGTAAGACATGATACATTATTTATGCTGTATCGTGCACAAGATAAAATCGGATTGCCAGGTGGAACTTCTAGAATTGGGTTGGCTTCTAGTATTGATGGGCTTCATTTTTCGAAATCAAGTAGCCCAGTATTTTATCCGGATAATGATTCACTTAAAAAATATGAATGGCAGGGTGGTGCTGAAGATCCAAGAATTGTGGAAGACGAAAAAGGGTTGTATTATATGACCTATACTGCGTATGATGGAAACTTGGCTAGATTATTAATTGCCACATCACCTGATTTATTGCATTGGAAAAAGCACGGGTCTGTATTTACAAAAGCATATAATGGTAAATATTTAAACTTATGGTCTAAGTCTGGATCGATTGCTTCTAAATACGTGGGTGGGAAAATTATTGCCACTAAAATAAATGGTAAATATTGGATGTACTGGGGCGATCAAAATATTTGGGTAGCATCATCAACTGATTTAATTAATTGGGAACCGATGGAAATGGTTGCTAATGAAAAAGCTCCGATAGTATTAAAGGGACAGGCTTTAAATATGCCGCTGCTGAAAATTGTAGTTCCAACAAGAAATAAAATGTTTGATGCTGATTTGGTTGAGTCGGGTCCTCCAGCAATAATAACAGATAAAGGTATTCTTCTTATTTATAATGCCCGCAATCTTAAAAATATTGGGGATAGCAGTTTGCCGGATGGTACTTATACTGGTGGTCAAGTTTTGCTCGACAAAAATGATCCTACGAAAGTTATCAAAAGACTTGACCACTATTTTTTTAAGCCTGATAAACCCTATGAACTAACAGGACAAGTTAATAATGTTTGCTTCCTCGAGGGCTTAGCAAACTATCAGGGTAAATGGTTTTTATATTATGGCACAGCAGATTCTAAGATTGCAGTAGCAGTTCGAAAAAATTAATTCAGAGGTCCGGTTTTCTCTGTTAAAAAGCAGGCTAAATGATTTTTGAAAAGAGGATAAATGGCTAATACAATTCCAATTAATAACAGAGCCCCTGAAATCATAAACACGATGAAAAAAGGGGTTAGATTTTGCATCATCAAACTAAAGGCAATTTGATCTGAACTCATTTGCCATTTCGATTTTAGAATACCCGCACCAATTAAAGCTATCCAGAAAGCGAACAAAGAACTGTTTGCCAACCAGAATCCGAATTTCATAAGTTTCTGATACGGATCTAAACTAATGCAAGTGTCTTTTAAAATATCATAACAAACTGCTAATAGTAGCATTGTATTAATTCCAATGGTGGTACCCATTGCATGTGCAACTGTAATATGTGTACCATGCGTATACACATTGATGGCTGGAATTGACATACAAATTGCTAGAACAAGATTTAAGAAAATCCAAACATCGGCAGCAACTAAAAAACGATAAGCATCTCGATTGAAATATTTTTGAGCTTTTGTGATTGATGCTTTCCATCCATATATAATATTTCCTAGGATCAATAACTCTGTCATGCTTACAGAATAACTGATGTACTGTACATAATGCTGCGTAGGAAGTGTGTAAATATGATGTCCCCAATTGAACATCAAATTAAAAAGACCGGCGAAATAAAGTATGAATGCTTTGTTCGAATAGGCATATGATTTATCTCCACTAATTTTTGTCATTAAGAATATGCTGGATCCATAGATCAACATATTCCATGAACCAACCATACTTCCATACGATTTCCATTGTATGTTCATATCATTCACTACATGATTGTTGAAGTAGGGAAATAACCAGAGATAGGATTCGGAAAATGTAAAGAGGAAGAAAACAATCCCGGTAAGCCACATCCAGATATATACGGGTTGATTTTTTAAAGTTCCAACTGAAAAAATAAAATTGAGTAGAAATAGAATCCATCCAATAATGATAGGAGTTGAAAGGATAGGTGGAAATTCCCAGTATTCTCTACCTCCAAAAACGCCAAAGCAATAGGCTATTAAAATGGCGATAACCGATGCAACAAATAATATGAATAGTATTTGTGAAAGCCTGTTTGAAAATAATTTGTTGCCAGTATGTTCTTTAAGATAGGTAAGCACAGCCCCCATGGATGCAAATAAGATCCAAAACAAAACAGATGAAACATGGAGAGGACGTGTTTTCTCAAATGATAAAGCCTCTTTCAAAAAACCTGGAACGATATATTGCAGACCACCGATTGTTCCAAATAACATACCTGCAGTTAATAAAATCAAAGCAACCAGAATAAATACCTTGGGTGTAAACTTTGCCTTACTGATTGATAGTTCCATTAGCGTTGATTGAAAATTTACGTGGATCTGATTTCCCAGATTGGTCGACAGACTTTAAATAATCGGTTATTTGAAGTATTTCAGTTTCACTTAAATGATAGTTTGGCATGGTTGTATTTCCTGTTTTTAGGAAAATCTGAATAAAACTGCTGCCTCTTAAACTGTATTCATTAGTAAGATCCGGGCCAAGATAGCCACCAAGTCCATAAATCTGATGACATGCAGTACAATTATGCTTTTGCCACAAAGCTTTTCCTTGAGCTTCTGAAGCACTGAAATTTGATTTGGAAAAGGGCAAATGCGAGTACAGATAGCCAGAATAGGATAGAAATCCGATGCAGAGTACACTAAATACGATGAATTTTTGTTTATCTGGGAACATAGCTCTAAAATAAAAAAAGACAAAATTATCCTTATATATTTATATTTACCCAATTATTTTAAAGGAAATCTAAAAAAACCTACTATTTAATCGGAACTTGTTGATATACACAAAATGGTTGTGTATCTTCATTCTTGCAGGTTATTTATATATTAAGTTATAAATATCATTAAATATCAATATGATACAAAAGAGTTTATCTGAAAAATTAGCAAATTTTACTGCAGCTAAAGATTTGAAGGCTTCCGGTTTGTACCCCTATTTTCGCTCTATAGAAGAGAATCATGATACAGAAGTGATGATTGGGGGAAGAAAGTTGCTGATGTTTGGATCGAATAGCTATATGGGTTTAACCAATCACCCCAAAGTACTGGAAGCAGCTAGAAATGCATTAACTAGGTATGGTAGCAGTTGTTCCGGTTCTCGGTTTTTAAACGGTACTTCTAAATTACATATAGAACTAGAGGAAAAATTAGCAGCTCATTTAGGTAAAGAGGCTGCTCTGACTTTTACAACTGGATTTCAAACCAATTTAGGAACAGTGGCAAGTATCACTGGTAGAAATGGGGTGTTGATATTAGATGAATTAGACCATGCTTCCATCATCGAGGGAAGTCGTCTTTCATTTTCTAAAGTTTTGAAATTTGCGCATAATGATATGGCAGATTTAGAAAAGCGATTGAAAACAATTCCTACAGATACGATTAAGATGATTGTGATTGATGGCGTATTTAGTATGGAAGGTGATATCTGTAATCTACCAGAAATAACAAGATTGGCAAAACAATACCAGGCTACAGTAATGGTAGATGACGCCCACTCTCTGGGAGTACTTGGGAAATTGGGTAGGGGTACTGCTGATCATTTTGGACTTACAGATGATGTGGATCTTATCATGAGTACATTTAGCAAATCGCTGGCCTCGGTTGGTGGTTTTATTGCTTCGAATAAAGAGATCATTGATTATTTAAAACATCATGCCAGATCCATCATATTCAGTGCAAGTATGCCTCCTTCAGCTGCCGCCGCTGCCATGGCCGCATTAGAAATTATGCAAGCCGAACCGGAGCGTCTAGAAAAACTTTGGGCAAATACTGCTTACATCACTAAAGCTGTGAAAGACCTCGGATTTGATATGGGTGCTTCAGAATCGCCCATCATACCGATTTATATCCGCGATAATACTCTCACATTCCAATTCACGCAGTTATTGTATGAAGAAGGTGTTTTTGTGAACCCAGTAGTATCACCTGCAGTAAGTAGCGATTCTTCTTTGATTCGTATGTCTATCATGGCTACACATTCAAAAGAGCAATTAGATTATGTAATCAGTAAATTAGAATTGGTTGCAAACAAATTGCACGTGTTAGAACATGCAGAAAAATAAGTGAAGAGATTAAAGTGATAAGAGATAAATATTATCTTTAAGCATAAACCCACAAAATGAGTATTGTTGTTAAAGAAGTTACCTCAAAGAAAGAGTTGAAGGCTTTTATCAATTTGCCTTATCGTTTGTATAAAGATCATCCCTATTATGTGCCCCCTTTAAGTTTCGATGAAGAAGGCACTTTGCGTAAAGACAAAAATCCTGCTTTCGATTATTGTGAGGCTAAATATTTTTTGGCTTATAAAGATGGTAAAGTTGTGGGTCGTGTGGCGGCTATTTTAAATCATGCGTTCATTGAAAAATGGAAAAATAAATACATGCGTTTTGGATGGATTGATTTTGAAGAAGATATCGAAATCCCCAAGGCGCTTTTAGCTGAAGTTGAAAAATGGGCTAAGGAAAAACAAATGGATGCCATTCATGGGCCGATGGGTTTTACTGATCTAGACCATGAAGGAATGTTGGTTCAAGGGTTTGATCAATTGGGTACACTTGCTGCTATTTATAACTATGCCTATTATCCCAAATTCATGGATGCATTAGGTTTTTCTAAAGATGCAGACTGGGTAGAATACAAAATTAAAATTCCAAAAACTATACCGGAAGATTTTGAGAAGATGGCTTCCATTGTAAAAAGGAGGTTGAAGTTAACGGTTGTTCAAGCGAAGAAACCGAAAGAAATTCTGCCTTATACAAAAGAACTTTTTGAATTAATTAATTCCTGTTATTCACATTTATACGGTGTAGTTCCTTTAAGCGATAAACAAATTGCATATTATACCAAGCAATATTTTTCTTTTATAAAAACTGAGTTTGTGCCTTTGATTCTTGATCAAAATGGTAAACTCATTGCTTTTGGTGTTACAATGCCATCATTGTCAAAGGCTTTACAAAAAGCGAAGGGGGCTTTATTACCCTTTGGCCTTTTTCATTTATTATCTGCATTAAAAAAAGGCAAAAACAATTTAGCAGATTTATATTTAGTGGCTGTTGATAAAGCCTATCAAGGGAAGGGAGTCAATGCTTTAATAATGTACGAATGCAATAAAGCATTTATCGATTATGGTATGGAATATGCTGAATCGAATCCTGAGCTTGAAGTGAATGAAAAAGTTCAAGCATTTTGGGGACGCTTTGATGCGGTGCAACACAAAAGACGTAGGTGTTTTATTAAACGCCTCGATTCCTAACAATTAAGGAAGGATGAAAAAAAATCTACTCATTACCGGTGCCAGTGGTTTTATCGGAAGCTACCTCGTGGAGTTAGCGCTGAAAAAAGAGTATAATACTGTAGCAGCTGTTAGACCCACCAGCAATAAACATTGGCTCAAGGATCCTTCCATTCATTTTTTAGAACTCGATTTTAAAAATGATCAATCCCTCGATCATGCGATCAGAGAATTTATTAAAAGATTCGGGCATATCGATTACGTTATTCATAATGCTGGTGTAACAAGGGCCAATAAAAATGAAGAATATGATCAGGTGAATTGTGACAATACAATTCGCTTGGTGCATGCCTTGCAAAGAAATAATGAGGTACCCGATAAGTTTGTATTGATCAGTAGTTTAGCGGCATATGGTCCAGCTAAAAATGAAGCACCAGTAAAAACTTCAGATTTTAAAGCACCATTAACTGCTTATGGCAGAAGTAAACACAAAGCAGAAGAGTTCTTATATTCTTTGAGTGATTTTCCGTTTGTAATTATCAATCCAACTGCGGTATACGGACCAAAAGACAAAGACGTTTTCTTTTTAATTAATTCCATTCAAAAAGGGTTTGAAGTATATATTGGTAACAAGCAACAGATGTTAAGTTTTGTTCATGCAGAAGATTTGGCAGCTGCTATTTTTCTTGCAATGGAGTCTGAAGAAGTGAGAAAGAATTTTCTGGTATCGGACCAGAAAGTATATACTTCCTATGCATTCAATCAACAGATCAAAACAATCTTACAGAAGAAGACATTGTCAATTGTAATGCCAGTTCTTGTTGTAAGAATTGTTGCAATTTTTGCTGAAATGGCTGGCTCTGTTACTGGTAAAGTACCCATCCTTAATCGAGAACGTTTAAAAGAATTTGAAGCTCCTAATTGGGCTGTAGATAGTTCAGAGATTGATCAGTTAGGCTATCAGCCAAAATATAATTTAGAAGCAGGGCTTCATGATGCTATCAAATGGTACAAAGAACAGGGATGGCTCTCATAAGTAAAAGTAAAAGAACCACCCCCGATAACTTTATTTAATCTTTTCAAATCTCGCCTGGAAGAATCGTAAATATTTAGGTTCGTAAATCATTTTCATTCCTTTAATTTTTTCACGGCGTTCAAACACTCTTGCAGTTGATTCAGCAATTACATCCATATGTGCTTGTGTATATACTCTACGTGGAATAGTAAAACGAACGAGCTCTAATTTTGGACAATAATTGTCACCATTTGCTTTTCTACCTGCAGATACAATACCTCTTTCCATAGTTCTTACACCAGAATCCTGATAAATTTCAGCAGCCAGTGTTTGAGCAGGGTACATATCTTGTGGAATATGCGGTAAGAATTGTTTTGCGTCAACAAAAATTCCATGTCCTCCAATAGGTTTTACAATTGGAACTCCATATTCGATCATTTTTTCACCGAGATAAATTACCTGTCCTACACGTGCTTTAATATGATCATCACCCACACTTTCACCAATTCCTATCGCCATTGCTTCCATGTCTCTTCCTGCTAATCCTCCATAAGTATGCAAACCTTCATACACTACCACCATATTTCTGGCTTCTTCAAAAACATCCCAATCATTCACTGCTAAAAACCCTCCGATATTTACCAACGCATCTTTCTTAGCACTCATGGTAGCCCCATCTGTGTAAGAACAGATCTCTTTTACGATTTCCTTTATCGTTTTATCTGCATATCCTTTTTCTCGTTGCTGAATAAAGTAGGCATTCTCCGCAACCCTGGTCATATCATGGATCACACGGATACCATGTTTCTTGGTATACTTTCGTAGGTCCTTTAGATTTTGCATACTGATGGGTTGCCCACCCGCCATATTCACGCTTGTAGCCATACTCACATAAGGGATCTTTTCTGCCCCATGTTTTTTAACTAGCTTATCTAATTTTTCTAAATCAATATTTCCCTTAAAAGGAAATTCACTCGCTGAATCATGTGCTTCATCAATAATCACATCTTCAAATTTTCCACCAGCTAATTCCTGGTGTAAACGAGTTGTAGTGAAATACATATTCCCAGGAATGATATCACCCTTCTTGATTAAAATTTTTGAAAGGATGTTTTCAGCACCACGCCCCTGATGAGTAGGTATTAAGTATTTGTAACCGTATACATCTTTAACTACTTCTTCTAAATGATAAAAGTTTCTACTGCCAGCATAAGCTTCATCACCCAACATCATGCCAGCCCACTGACGATCACTCATGGCAGAAGTTCCACTATCAGTTAATAAATCAATATATACATCTTCTGATCTTAATAAAAAAGTGTTGTAACCCGCTTCCTGTAAGGCTTTCCTTCTTTCTGCAGGACTGGTCATTTTAATGAGCTCCACCATTTTAATTTTGTATGGTTCTGCCCAGCTTCTTTTAATTGGTTTGTTCATTGTAGTAAGTATTAGTTTAATTAATGGGTTTCATTTTTACAGTGAAGTGTCTGAGTAAAGGGGCTTCTTCTTCAATAGTTAATCCCTTAATAGATGCTCTATTTTTGAATACTTCAATGATTACTTCAGCCACATAATCAATATGACTTTGCGTATATACCCTGCGAGGAATAGCCAATCGAACGAGCTCCATTTGTGCTGGAATTAATTTTCCCTGATCGTCATATTTGCCAAACATCAGTGATCCTATTTCAACACCTCGGATACCACCTTCCAGATATAAAGCACCCACCAAGGCCTGACCTGGATATTGCTCCACTGGGATATGGCTTAGAAAAGCTTTTGCATCTATATAAACAGCATGTCCACCCGCAGGTTGCATCACAGGTACACCTGCATCAATTAATTTATTGGTGAGATATTCAATACTACGAATCCGATATTGAAGATAATTTTCATCAAGAACCTCCCTCAATCCAATTGCGATAGCTTCGAGATCTCTACCTGCAAGTCCGCCATAAGTAGGAAAACCTTCGGTGATGACCAATAAGTTTCTACATTTTTGTGCAAGTACAGTATCATGCATCGCTAAGAAACCGCCAATATTAGCAAAGGCATCTTTCTTCGCACTCATGGTACAACCATCAGCATAAGAGAAAAGTTCTTTTGCAATATTTTCTACAGTTGTATTTTGATAACCTGCCTCTCGTAATTTGATGAAGTAAGAGTTCTCTGCAAATCGGCAAGCATCGATGAATAATGGGATTTGATATTTATTACAAATGGCACGCACTGCTTTGATATTTTGCATGCTCACAGGTTGGCCACCACCAGAATTATTGGTAACAGTTATCATTACAAAGGGAATATTAGCAGCACCTTTTTCTACAATAGTTTGTTCTAATAATTCTAAATCCATATTTCCTTTGAATGGAGCAGGTACTGAGGGCAGTTTCCCTTCTTTACATAAACAGTCTATTCCTTCCGCACCGGAAAACTCAATATTGGCGCGGGTTGTATCGAATAAGGTATTACTGATGAAATATTTTCCTTTCCCGCCTAAAATGCTAAAAAGAATTTTTTCGGAAGCCCGTCCCTGATGCGTAGGAATAACTAAGGGCATACCGGTTAAATCTTTTACAACAGATTCGAAACGAAAAAAACTGGGACTTCCTGCGTAAGACTCATCGCCTTGCATAATGCCTGCCCACTGATTACTGCTCATAGCACTAGTGCCACTATCAGTTAGTAAATCTATCAATACTTTGTTTGAGTGAATCAGGAAGGGATTGTAAAAAGCTTCTTCTAAAATTTGAACTCTTTCTTCTTTACTGGTAAAGAAAATGGGTTCCACAGATTTAATCTTGAATGGTTCTATAATAGTACGCATACAACAATTGTGATAATGTTAATGACAAAAAAGATTGCTATAAAGAGTTGAGAGGGTTGCGTAGATGCAACAGATAGAGCTAGAAACTAGGTTGGTTTGCAGATAATATTTTTCCAGAGTTCCAATGGCATAAAACAAAGATAAAAATTATTATTCAATTAATCCAATTTGTTTAGAATGTTGGATTGCTTCGGCATTACTTGAAAAAAGGCAAATATGAATACTTTTATTATTAATGGAATCTAATAGATGTTTTGTTGAATTGATCCTGCGATTTCTAATTTGTCGTATATAAATTGCATGTATTTTTTCTGGATAATGATTTGCTATAGCCTTATATAACTCCGGATCTCTCTGAGAGTTATCTCCTAATAAAACAAATTTTTGTTTTGGAAAGGAATCAAGGATCCTTGATATGCGTTGGAATTTTAGTTGGTGATTCGATTTGCCTGTTTGAAATAACTGAAAAAATCTTTTTAACTTATTTAATAATAATACACCTTCTGGCAATTCATTGTGTAGAAAAAATTCTGTTAAGTATTCATATAAATTCCACTCACTACTTGATACATAAAAGAAGGGATTAGGAATCAATGGATTAGTGTGTGCTAGAGATAATAGTTGATAATGATTTACTACATCTTTGAATGGTTTTCTACTTCTTGGATTTCTGATAAAAAGTAATCTTAATTTTTTTAAGGTAGAGGATGAATGTGAAATGAGTAATGTATCATCTATATCTGAGATGAATGCATATTGAGTTGAATTAGGTATGAATACTTTTCCTGAAGACTTGGAAAGAAATTCACGATTTTCTGAAAGTAAATAGACATCTATTGCATGCCATCCGGCATTTACTTCTTTGTTCGATTGCCATTCGAATTTGAAAAAGCCGTCTGATTGAGAATATGTATTAAATATCTGGTTGCCCCAATGTATTTCCAATAAAAAACCTGATCTGGGTTTTACAATAAACAATCTTAAAAGATGCAAAGCATTGATAAATGGGTTATTGCTATATCGATTTTCGTGTGTATGTTTCCCACGCAATACATGACCATAGAGTATAATATTATTTTTATGCCCATAGCCATTGTATACCTTTACCCTAGAGTTAGTATCATTCAAAATACTGGTATGCATTATTTGTTATAGCAATTTACGTATAACTATGAATGAAATGATCAAACAACATTTGCTTTTTGTAATCAATCCCTGTTCAGGGGAGGGTTGTTCAAATTGGGAAGAAAGGATACTTGCTTGTTTAGACATAAATCAATATCGATTAACTTTTTTTACTCTTTCTAAAAATATTCAGTACCATAATTTAGAAGATGAAATCAATAAGGAACAACCAAACATAGTTATTGCAGTAGGAGGGGATGGAACCATCCGATTTGTTGCTGCCTGTTTGCTCAATAAAAATATCCCCTTAGGGATTATTCCTGCCGGGTCAGCTAATGGGTTAGCAATGGAACTAGGAATAATAAAAGATTTAAAGCAATCATTAAATACCGCAATTACGGGGTTTAAAAAAATGATCCATGTATTAGAATTGAATAAACAGATCTGTATACACTTGAGTGATATTGGATTAAATGCGCATGCTATGAGAACTTTTGAAGTGCAGCAACAAAGGGGATTTTGGGGCTATTTCTTGGCTTCATTAAAAGTTTTTTGGAAGAGTCGGAAAATTAAAGCGGTTTTGAAATTTAATGATCAAATAGTTTCTGCAAAAGCAGAGCTGATTGTCATCGCAAATTGTACCAAGTATGGTACAGGTGCCCTCATAAACCCGATCGGGGTTTTAAATGACACTAAATTTGAAATTATCGTTGTGAAAACGATATCAATTTTAGAAATATTTAAAATGGTTTTTTCACATACCAATTTTGATCCTAATAAAATTGAAGTATTTCAAACTTCACAAATTTTAATCAGTTCAAAAAGGAAAGTCCATTTTCAAATTGATGGTGAATATCTTGGCAAGCTGAAAGAAATTCAAGTAAACATTATTCCAAATGCACTTACAATTATGGTTCCATTTGAATGACAATATGAGCACATTATTTTGATTAGGAATTCTATTTAAACAAGTGCTTGTAAAATATCGTTCAAAATATCATCCTTATGTTCTAATCCAACGCTGATTCGGATTAAACCAGGTGTGATATTTACCGCTGCTCTTTCAGCATCGGAAAGCTTTGCGTGCGTGGTACTGGCAGGATGCGAGGCAATACTCCTGGTATCTCCCAGATTGGCTGTCATGGACAACATTTTTAAACTATCAAGGAATTTTTTTCCTGCTTCTAGTCCACCTTTTAATTCAAAGCAAACTATACCACCTCCATTTTGCATTTGCTTGATAGCGATACTATGATGCGGATGACTCGCCAGAAAAGGATAGCGCAATGTTTGTATCGCAGAATGATTTTCTAATTGTTGTGCAATGTATAAAGCATTAGAAGCGTGACGTTCCATGCGAACATCTAATGTTTCTAAACTTTTGCTCAATACCCAGGCATTGAAAGGTGAAAGTGCCGGCCCCGTACTTCTGCAGAATAAATAAATCTCTTTCACTAATTCTTTTTTGCCAACAACTACGCCACCAAGAACACGTCCCTGACCATCCAACCATTTTGTAGCAGAGTGTACAACAAGGTCAGCGCCAAAATCAATTGGTTTTTGATTCACCGGGGTTGCAAAGCAATTGTCGACTATAAAAATGATATTATTTTCTTTTGCTACTTTACCAATCATAGCCATGTCTAAAATTTCAAGACCCGGATTGGTAGGTGTTTCAAGATAAATTAATTTTGTATTCGGTCGGATAGCTGCTTTCCAATCGGCTTCTGTAGCATTGGCTGATACATAGGAATATTCAATCCCAAATTTTGGAAGATATTTTGCAATCACTGTATGCGTACTTCCAAAAATAGAATTACAAGAAAGTAAATGGTCGCCTTGTTTTAAAAGCGCCATAAAAGAACCTGACACTGCACTCATGCCAGAAGCAGTGGCATAGCCGGCTTCAGCACCTTCAAGGGCCACCATTTTATCAGTAAACTCTTTTACACTTGGGTTGCTAAATCTGCTATAAATATTATCATCACTTTCATCAGCAAATGCAGCGCGCATTTCTTCCGCGTTATCGAAACAGAAACTACTGGTTAAAAACATAGGGGTACTATGTTCCATTTCGTTAGTACGTTCAGTTTGAATTCTAATGGCTTGTGTTTGTTGATGAGGCATGCGAATATTTATAAAAGTTGTATAATTAGTTGATGACTTCAGATTTCCATTCAATGGTGGCACCAGCAGCTCTTAATGTGGCAGCCACTGAACAATATTTATCAATTGATAATGCACAGGCTTTATTTGCTTTATCAGCATCTACATCGCCTTTAAATTGAAATGTAACATGAATATATTTCCAAAGTGCAGGTTCCTTATCTTTTTCTCTTTCTGCTTCAATGATCATATTAACTGCCTGTACCTCCTGTCTTTGCTTTTTCAGGATGGAAACAATATCAACCCCACTACAGCCGCCTAAGCCCATTAATAATGTCTGCATAGGCCTGATTCCTGCATTCTGACCGCCAATTTCAACAGCAGCGTCCATTTGTAGTGCATGTCCACTTGTATCTTTTCCTTCAAAACCATATTCGCCAATGGTTCTTGAGACCTCAATTCTGATCATTTTAAAGATTTATGCAAATGTAATTTATCCATACCCTTATTTTGCTACTAAATACGGAATAAATTATATGAGGGTTTTTGAATATAAGAACGACTTTGCGCTAGAAAACGGGAAGAAACTTCCAGGTATTGAAATTGGCTATCATACACACGGGGAGCTCAATGCAGCGAAAGACAATGTGGTTTGGATCTGTCATGCACTGACTGCAAACTCTGATCCTACCGATTGGTGGAAAGGTTTAATTGGTTCGGGATATCTGATCAATCCAGAGAAATATTTCATTGTAGCAAGCAATATTTTGGGTTCATGCTATGGATCAACAGGGCCTTTGAGCATTAATCCTATCACTGGGGAACCTTATTATTCCAGTTTTCCTTCTGTTACAATTAGAGATATGGTGGAAGCAAACATTTTGCTTCGTAAACACCTGGGTATTGATAAAATATACTTGATGATGGGTGGAAGTATGGGTGGATATCAGGCATTGGAGTGGTGTGTGATGGAAAAGAATGTGATTGAAAAATTATTTTTAATTGCGACTTCTCCATCAGAAAGTGCCTGGGGTGTTGCAGTGCATACAGCACAAAGACTTGCCATTGAGGCAGATGGAACCTGGCAAGACAGCAATGAAAAAGCAGGTGCAAAAGGATTAAAAGCGGCACGTGCCATCGGCATGTTAACCTATAGAAATTATAGTACATTCCAGGAAAAACAAACCGATCCTGATCCTGAGAAGATCGACAATTTTAAAGCTTCTTCCTACCTAAATTATCAGGGCGATAAATTGGTAAACCGTTTCAACGCCTATAGTTATTGGTTACTGACAAAGGCAATGGATAGTCACCATTTAGGCAGGGGGAGAGGTGGTGATTTGATCAAAGTGTTGCAATCAATTCAACAACCTACTTTGATCATTGGAATTAGTAGTGATATTTTATGTCCTTTGGATGAACAAAGATTTACAGCAGATCATATGCCAAATGCTACACTTGTAGAAATAGATTCTGCTTATGGGCACGATGGATTCATAATCGAGACCGAGCAAATTACTCGGCATTTGAAAGAATTCATATGATACAATTCAAAATTCAAAAGTCAAAATTCAAAAGTTAAAACATCCTTTTTTTGAATTTTGAATTTTTACTTTTGACTTATTCCGGGTGATAGATTTTCTCGGCGTTAGCATACACTTCCTTCTTATTCAAAGTCATTTTTTTTGTCAGCTGATGCGTATACATTTCCATCTGATCCGTATAATGAGGGGAATCTTTTTTTGATGAAGCACCATAAGTATTAATGCTTTCAATGATTGGTCCATCTTTAGTAAAACGAACCAATTCTACATAAGCGTCACCCTGATTGCCTTTCACCATTCCATTTTTATAAGGTATAGAATACATAGGAGCTAATACATCTGGTAAGCCGGGTTGAGGTATGGCTTTATCTCCACGGACTAATTTTTGTATATCACCTAATTGCAAATCGGTTCTTCCGAAATTTTTGAGCATGTCTGCTTTGATTTCTTGTAACACAGCAACAGCTTGATCTTTGAATAACATTTTTGTTTGCAGATATTGATTTCGCTTGCTTCTTAAAGAATCATAGACCATTAAAAATGTTCCAGCACCAATACTTTCTGCAGCTGCATTTTTATCCCAGTTATTTAATTGATTAATGAGGTCAGCAATTTCAGGATGTTCTTTAGCATTTAATAAAAAGATACTATCGATATTAAATGGGAATGCAAATTTGGTTGGGTACTGACGGTCGAATTTAATTTTCTTAAAGTCTTCAAAACTGAGTTTGTCATGTTTGGCAATGAGTTCTGCAAAACGCAGGCTTCTATTGTTTTCCAAGGTTTCATATCCCATTGTAACATCTTTTACAACTGCGTTTCCTGGTCCCTCAGTGGCATGAAAAGGAGAGTGATTTGTATTGTACACAAAACCAGATTGAGGTTGTAAAACCTGAGGCAAATCGACTAAGGGATGTAATGCTGTCCACAAAGTAGCGCTTGTATTTCCTGGCAAAGTTGTTTTCCAATTATATTTTGGATCACGAATTGGGATGCGGCCATTACTTAAATAATAAATGGTATCGAATCTATCTGCGTACACAATATTATATCCAGGAATGGCCAGCATATTCAATGCCGATTTAAATTCAGTAAAGTTTTTGGCTTTATTAAAACGATACCATTGTTCCAGTCCACGGATATCCATTTGTGCAGGCATTCGAATAGAGAAGGTTCCTCTTGCAGTAATTACTGTTGGACCGTATTTACTCCAGTAAGTCTTCTTGCTAATGGGTAATACAATACCAGATACTTTAACTTTTAGTTTTGCAGAACGCTCTTCCAATGTTTCCCAGTTGCCATCAAATTTATATTGCAGTTTATTTGCAGGGTTGATCTCTAATTGGTACACATCTAGTTTGTCTGGTGCATTTACTGTATGAGCCCATCCTAAATATTCATTACATCCATGTAAAATAGAAGGCGCACCTGGGAAGTTTGCACCAATGATATTCCAACCATCTTCGCTGCATAAATGAGCTTCATAAAAAGCTACGGGGCCTTCCAATGGTTGGTGTGCATTGATGTCTAAATAAACCTGTCCATCTGCAGTTTTGTGGCTATTTACAGCAATGGCATTGCTGCCTTGCGTTTTATAATTTTCTAGTAAGGGAACGGTTCCGCCAAAAATTGATGCCAAGGCTCCATCGGCACCTGATAAGATACATAGTTGCAAAACGGAATATTGCACCATATCTTTTGGGGTGATAGGGAAAGCAGATTTTAAAAGTACTTCCTTAGGATGTTTCGTAGCATAAGCATTTAATCCTGCACAATAGCCTTCTAGTAGTCTTTTGAAATCTGCACTCAAATCTGTATCGTATTTTTCCTCAACCAATTCTGGTATTCGAAGTAGATGCACTACATAGTCGATCTGTGCACCCTTCTTGCCAAGATGTTTTGCCAGCATGGCTTTACCAGCAAGCAGGGATTGTTGTATGGTTTTAAAATCATCCTCTGCATGTGCCCAGGCTAAACCATAAGCCACATCAGGATCTGTTTTCCCGAATATATGAGGCACGCCAAATTTATCTCGAACGATATCGATTTTGGTAGCATCGAATTGGGCGTTAGATGTGGAAACGAGCAATAAAATGAAAGCGAATAGAAAAGTCTGTTTGATCATTGGATTTAATCTGTGATTAAATGTAAATACAAATGAGAATATAAAATGTTTAATTAGTTTTCAATAGCACGCA
>JBAXHC010000062.1:0-18941 GCA_037139075.1 Bacteroidota bacterium | reverse complement strand
AGTTGTCCAGGTAAAATAAAATCAATGGTTCTATAAATCCTTCCTGGTATTTTAACCACATTTTGATTGATCATCGCATAAGTAGGTGCTTGCGAAAATGTTCGTTGATTAATTCCCGCAATAACTGCATTTAGTATTGATTGTAATACTTGCATATTCTGTGGATTAACCGCTTCCGAACTAGTTAGATCAATGGAATAAGGTGGATTATTTAATCCCGATTTTTTGATCAATATGATTGCAGTGATTCTTCCTTTTTCAAGATCCTCTTTTAACTCTTCCCCTGTTTTCTGAACTACATTAATACCTGCGATACTTTTAATAGAAGTATAAATTGGATTTGTAGTATCTGTTTTTGGATCAAAAGCAACATTGATAGAAACCTTTCCACCACTGCCTAGAAAGCCAAATACCAAAATAAAGATTAATGGAAATGCAATACTAAATATCACAGCTGAAGGACTTCTGAAAACGGCCTTTAAACTTCCCTTTGTGATTGCCAACATGGCCCTGATCTGACTATAATCTCCTTTCATGCTATATAATTATGCTACAAATTTACCTCAATAACTCAAATCCTGTCTCATCCTTTTATGAATTCAACCTGCAGGATTTATTTTAAATCCATCATAAAAGGCAACCTGCTTTGTGGCTCGCCAATCATGTTCTTTACTTGCTTCACTTGTTGTAAAATCCCATACTCTTTAACCCCAATCTCTTCTTTAATTAAATTAACTTTTACTGTCTTTTTATAATTTTCCAAGATCTGTTCAAATAAATTTTTCTTTTGAGGAAACTCCTTAATACGATACGACTTTATTTTAGCCATCTCAACAGCATAATTAACTGCATCCTGCATGGTTCCAATGCGATCTACTAAACCAACAGAAATAGCACGACTACCCGTCCACACTCTTCCTTGTGCAATGCTATCGATATAAACGATATCTCTTTTACGCCCCTCAGCTACACGAGACTTGAATGTGTGATAGATTGTATCAACTCCGCTTTGCATAAATCTTTTTTCTACATCTGTAAGTGGTCTTGTAGAATTTCCCAAATCTGCATATGGACCAGTTTTTACACCATCAAAACTGATTCCCAATTTATTTTTAAAGAAAGATTGAAAATTTGGAAGAATACTAAATACCCCAATCGATCCTGTAATTGTATTTGCATCTGCAAAAACATAATCAGCATTACAAGCAATATAATATCCACCCGAAGCTGCAACATCACCCATACTAACTATTACCGGCTTAACCTTACGCAATAAACTTATTTCTCTCCAAATCACATCGCTGGCTAGTGAACTTCCCCCTGGAGAATTTACTCTAAACACCACTGCCTTGATATCTTTATCCAAACGTATTTGACGTAATACAGTTCTAAATGCATCGCTTCCTACAGATTCATTATCCCCTTTCCCACTTACAATATCACCTGCTGCATATACTACAGCAATTTTCTCGTCGCCATCCTGTTTGAAATCTGCGGCCTTTGCATATGAACTTAGATCTACAAAATTGATGCTTGTGTTTTCTTCTTTTATTAATCGATGAGATAGTTCTGATTTTAATTCATCATCGTATTTTAAACCATCCACCAAATGATTATTTAATGCATCCTGAGCAGTTTGAATAGCACCACTAACTGCTAATTTTCTGATTGCAGCTGTGTCTAAACTTCTTGAATCTGCAACATCATTTAAAAAACGATTATATAAATCTCCCAACCAAACACTTGTTTGTAAACGATTAGCTTCCGTCATTTGAGTTTCCCGAAGTGGTTCAGTAGCACTCTTGAATTTACCCGCATAAAAAATCTGAGGTTGAATTTCAAGCTTATCTAACATGCCCTTTAAATAAAGCATATTACTCGAAAATCCACTCCACTCTAATCCACCCTGAGGATGGCAATACACTTTATTAGCAGCACTTGCAATATAATAACCTTTCTGAGTAATGGTTTCACCATATGCTACTACAAATTTCTTACTCAATTTAAAGTCAACCACCGCTTTTCTTAATTCCTCACTTGCTGCATACCCATTAGGATTATTGCTGCACTGAATATAAATGCCTTTAATACTGGAATCATTTTTTGCATGATGAATCATTCTGGTTACATCATATAGACTAGGCATTTCAGACTCATCTGAATTTGTAAACATTGCAAAAGGGTTATCAATGGATTGCTCTTTATAGGTTTTTGTAAGATCTAAAAGAAGTACCCCTTTAGTACCTATCGTTGGTTTGTCGGAACTTGAAGCACTTGCTATTAGCCCTATAATAATAAATACGCTTAACAAGCCAAAAACAAACAAAGCCAGTAACGCTGCAAAAAATGATTTTAAAAAGCTTCTCATATAATTTATTAGTATGCTGAATGAATTTAAAGATATTTGCCCCTTCTAAATGCTTCTAATTATGAATATAGCTTATTTGTTGATAGGCGGTAACCTGGGTAACAGATCTGCAAATCTGCAAAAAGCTATTCAATTAATAGAACAAAACTGCGGACAGGTAGTTCAATCGTCTGCAATATACGAAACTGCCGCATGGGGATTCACCGATCAACCAGCATTCTATAATCAGGCGCTAAAAATCGAAACAAAGTATCCACCAGAAAAATTAATGCAACTATTACTGCATATTGAGCAGGAAATGGGAAGAATTAGAACCATTAAACTAGGACCCAGAATCATTGATCTGGATATGCTCTTTTTCAATAGCAGCATTTTAAATAATGAAGAATTAATACTTCCACACCCCGCACTTGCTGAGCGGCGATTTGTATTACTGCCACTTTCAGAAATTGCCTCCAATTTAGTTCACCCAGTTTTTCACAAAACCATTGAACAGCTTTTGAATAATTGTCCCGATCAATTGGATGTGCAAAAGTTGTCAGTCGAGGGATAACACGGAAACCTATTTTTGTTCCCATAGCATATTATGAAACACCACTTTATTACAGTTGAAGGAAACATTGGCGTGGGCAAAACTACTTTGACCCATTTATTGGCAAAACATTATAATGCCCGTATGATTTTAGAAGAGTTTGCAGACAACCCTTTTTTGCCAAAATTTTATAATAGCCCTGATCAATATGCATTTCCCATGGAATTGTTTTTCATGGCAGAGCGATACAAACAACAAAAAGAAATGGTGCATACCAGCGACCTGTTTCAGAGTATTACAGTATCCGATTATCTGTTTACAAAATGTTTGCTCTTTGCAAAAGTCACTCTACCTGAAGAAGAATTTCGCTTATATCAAAAGTTATTCGACATTATCAATCAACAATTAATATTCCCTGACATCCTCATTTATTTGCATGCCCCGGTAAATAAGCTTCAAGCAAATATTAAAAAGAGAAAGCGCGAATATGAACAGGCCATTCCCGATTCCTATCTATTCGAAATTCAAGAGACTTATACCAGTTACATTAAACAACATAATATTAGAACCATTTTTATCGATGCCACGAATGCAGATTTTCTTGGCAATGAAAAACATTTTCAAGTTGTTTTAGATGCTTTAGAAAAGGATATCGATACTGGTCAACATTATTTTAGTCTGCCCTAAGCGGCCTTTGAATGTTGATTTCTTAAGAATAAATTTCCCGAATAATAACATTTCAATCAATCTTTAATGGCATCTTCGTGATTGAAATATGGAAGTAATACAAAAAACAAGCGATCCTGTTGCGGCAATGAGAATCCCCGAATATCGGAATCTGATGTTGGGTAGATTTTTGTTTATCATGGGATTACGCATGATGGGAACTTTAGTGGGCTGGTGGGTGTATGAATTAACAAATGACCCATTTGCAATTGGACTAATTGGCTTATCTGAAGTAATTCCTGCTGTTTCTCTTTCTCTTTATGCCGGACATATTATTGATATCAGTGAGAAAAGAAAATTATTATTGACAGGGGTTTCATTATACCTTCTATGTGCCAGTTTATTACTCCTATTATCCACCCATTTTACGGCACAATTTCTTAGCAATCATTGGATCACATTTTGCATTTATATTATTATTTTTTTTACAGGAATCTTCAGATCCTTTACTGGACCTAGTTTCGGCACCATGGTAGCTAGTATTGTACCAAAAAATATTTTGCAAAATGCTACCACCTGGAATCAGGGTATTTGGTTGAGTGCCTCGGTAATTGGTCATGCATCTGTTGGCTTTTTCATTGCAGGTTTTGGAAATTCAGCATCACTTGGAATTATCGTGTTCCTGGTGTGTGTAGGTCTTTTTTTTATGTGGCGCATCAAACCCAAACCACCTTTGAACGAACGAGGCGAAAAGAAAACGCTCGAGAGTGTGAAGGAGGGTATTCGTTTTGTATTAAAAACCAAAGAGGTATTGGGGGCGCTATCCTTAGATTTATTTGCAGTTTTATTTGGAGGCGCAGTAGCCATGATTCCTGTATTTGCTAAAGACATTTTAAATGTGGGTGCCGTTGGTTTTGGCTGGCTTAATGCAGCATCAGATATTGGCTCCATCCTAGTAATCGTTTTACTAACTATTTTTCCATTAAAGAAACAACAAGGACGCAAACTTTTCTTTGCAGTTGGTTCTTTCGGTATCTGTATATTAGTATTTGCCATCTCCCGCTCTTTCTGGATATCATTTGTTGCACTATTATTGAGCGGTATTGTTGATGGTGTAAGTGTGGTTATACGAGGTACTATTCTTCAGCTGAAAACACCTGATAATATGCGTGGCAGGGTGATGAGTGTAAACTCTATGTTCATTAACAGCAGCAACGAGCTTGGTCAATTTGAAAGTGGTGTTGCCGCCAAATTATTAGGGGTAGTACCCTCTGTTGTATTTGGAGGATGCATGACCATATTTGTTGTGGTCACTACCTGGTTCAAAGCACCTGCTTTAAGAAAAATGGAATATTAGCAGCTATGATTTATCTTTTATAAGGGCCTCCAATACATAAAACACCGCCGGACAGAATGTGGAATTTTTTAAAGTAATCAGTGGTCGTTTAAATAATACATCTTCATTTGTATAAGGAAAACGATGGCAATCAGAAGGACGGTCTTCATAAATGGAACAAAAATTATCCGAACCTAAGAAAGGACAAGGAGAAGTTTTGGTAACATAGTCGCCCTCTTTATCTATTGTTAAATAAGTATCAATAAATTCAGTTTCCTTCATCCGCATGGGCTTGCTGATTCTTTTAATATCAGGCATTTTAAATCTAGGAGAATAATTTTTGCAGCAGTTGGCACATTGCAAACAATCAATTTTTTCAAAAGCTGCTTCATCTAAATCCGGCAACTTTTTTAACATCTTTTTCTTGTCACCCTTATCTAAAAGGTATTTGTATTGCTTTTGATGTTCCTCTGATCTTTTTTCCCAATCTTCCAAACTTATTTCAGGTAGCATGTATCAATTTAATTATTCTTGCAAGGTATGTGCTTACTTTGCAAAAAAGTAATTTTTGGTTACATACTCCAGAATTGCACTAAAATTTAGCAACAACAAAGCTTCGTTATGGAGTCTATTAGAGAATCTTGGTTAATCTTAATAAGTACACCTATTTATTGCATAATTATTGGAATAGAACTTCTTTTATCGAACATCCAACATAGAAAAATCTATTCAAAAAAGAATGTGGCTGCCAATGTGTATCTCATGCTTTTAAATATGGGGCTCGACTTTAGTCTAAGAGTTTTTACGCTTGGAATACTCGGCTATTTTTTCAAATTCGCGCTCATTAGCTGGCAATCAGGAATACTATATTGGGTTTTACTCTTTGCTTTTGAAGACATGATGTATTATTGGCTGCATCGATTTGATCACGAGATCCGATTATTCTGGGCCGTTCATGTAACGCATCATAGTAGTGATCTGATGAACTTTACTGTTGGATTTCGATCCTCTGTTTTCCAACCTGTTTATCGCTTTATTTATTTTATTCCGATTGTACTATTAGGTTTCAATCCCCTTGATTTGTTATTTGTATATTCTGCCACGCAGATTTGGGGAATTTTTGTTCATACGGAGTATATCCGTAAAATGGGTTGGCTTGAATATTTAATGGTAACCCCATCGCATCATAGGGTTCATCATGGTTCAAATCCCAAATACCTGGATAAGAATATGGGTATGTTTTTAATTATTTGGGATAAACTATTTGGTACTTTTCAACCAGAATTATCAGATGCAGAATACGAACCTATCCGTTACGGCTTAACTAAAAATCTGGAAAATCCCAATGCCATTTCACTTATATTTCACGAATGGCAGCAAGTCTGGAAAGACATCACTCAAAAGGAAATTAGCTTTAAAGCCAGACTGATGTACCTTTTTGGCCCCCCAGGATGGAGTCATGATGGAAGCAGACAAACCAGTGTTCAAATGCGCCAAATGGAACAGGCTAAATCAAAAAATGACCAATTTTAATAGTCTACTGCATTAGTTATTAATCGTGTAAAACGCCAGACTAGCAAAGGGTTGAGCAAATTGATGCACATCCTTTCCCCAGCTTCAACAAAATGTAGTTTATAAGCCTTTATGGGCTTAACTTTGCGGCGGAAAATCACATCTATTTTAGGTTTTTTAACAGTAATAAGGAAATATCTATGAGCTTATTTATCCAACAATCGAATGAATTTCATGGCAGACATATCGGCCCAGGGGCGGAAGACACAAAAGCCATGTTAAAAACTATTGGTGTTTCTTCTTTGGAAGAACTAATTAGTAAAACAGTTCCAGATTCTATTCGAATCAAGGAAGATCTAGACATCCCAGCAGCCATCGGAGAATTTGAATACCTAAGTGAGTTAAGAAAAGTTGCTGCAAAAAATAAGCTTTTTAAAACCTATATAGGTCAAGGTTATTATGGAACCATCACCCCAAGTGTGATCTTGCGTAATATTTTTGAAAATCCAGGATGGTATACACAATACACTCCCTATCAGGCCGAAATTTCACAGGGCAGATTAGAGAGCTTGTTGAATTATCAAACCATGATAGCCGATTTAACCGGTTTGCCCATTTCAAATGCTTCTTTGTTAGATGAAGCAACCGCGGCAGCAGAAGCAATGGCTATGATTTTCAATCAGGTGAACAAAGCAGATCATATCAGCAAACCAAATCTATTTGTTGATGCACAAGTATTCCCACAAACTATTGATGTTTTAATTACACGTGCTGAACCCATTGGTATTACTGTTGTAGTTGGGGATTATAAAACTGCTGTTATTGATGAAACTTTCTTTGGCTCTATTGTTCAGTATCCCAATAACCTGGGTTCGATAGAAAATTATTTATCCTTCCATGAAAAAGTACATGCAGCTGGCGGACATACCATCATGGCATGCGATATTTTATCGCTAACACTTTTAACTCCTCCAGGAGAACTTGGTGCTGATATCGCTTTAGGAACTGCACAACGTTTTGGAGTACCCATGGGATTTGGCGGACCACACGCGGCTTTCTTTGCAACCAAAGATGAATTCAAAAGAGGGATGCCAGGAAGATTAATTGGAGTATCAATAGATGCACAAGGCAATCGTGCATTACGCATGGCTTTGCAAACACGTGAGCAACATATCAAACGCGAAAAAGCAACATCAAATATTTGTACTGCACAAGCATTATTAGCTAATATGGCTGCGATGTATGCGGTATATCATGGACCAGATGGATTAAAAAATATTGCTACAAGAATTAGCGAATTAACACAGAGTCTAGCCAATGCGTTGCATGATTTAGGATTCGTTACTACGAATGAACACTATTTCGACAGCATCACTGTTAAAGCTGATAGTGTACAAATTAAAAACTTAGCGGAAGCAGCTGAGATTAATTTCCGTTACACAGATGCGAACCATATCTGCATCAGTATCGATGAAACCAGTTCTCAAAAAGATGTGCTTGACATCGTTTATGTTTTTGCACAATCAAAAGGATTGGATGAAGCAGAAATTGAATTCGATAGCGATTTTTCTTTGAACAATATTCCTGCTTTTGCTAAACGAAGTTCAACCTATTTATCTCATCCGGTTTTCAATACACATCGCAGTGAAAGTCAGATGATGCGCTATTTAAAACAATTGGAAAATAAAGATCTTTCTTTAAATACAAGTATGATCAGTTTGGGTAGCTGTACAATGAAGTTAAATGCTGCCACAGAAATGATCCCAGTAAGCTGGCCTGAATTTGGAAGCTTACATCCTTTTATTCCAGTAGAACAATCTGCAGGATATCAACAAATCATTTCTGAACTAAACAATTATCTCTGTAAGATTACCGGCTTTACTGCATGTAGTTTACAACCCAATAGTGGCGCTCAAGGTGAGTATGCTGGATTGTTAACTATTCGCGCATATCATGAGGCAAGAAAAGATACACATCGTAATGTGGTATTGATTCCTATTAGTGCACACGGCACCAATCCTGCAAGTGCTGTGATGGCTGGCTTTAAAGTGGTGGTAGTAAAATGTGATGAAGCAGGAAATATTGATTTGTCAGATTTGAAAGAAAAAGCAATTCAATATAAAGATACACTTGGTGCCTTGATGGTTACTTATCCATCAACACATGGTGTGTTTGAAGAAACCATTAAAGATATCTGCGCCACTATTCACGAATATGGCGGATTGGTTTATATGGATGGTGCAAACATGAATGCTCAAGTTGGATTAACCAGTCCGGGTATGATTGGCGCCGATGTTTGCCATTTAAATCTACACAAAACATTTTCAATTCCACATGGTGGTGGCGGACCAGGAATGGGACCAATTTGTGTGAATGATAAATTAGCACCTTATTTACCTGGTCATGTTAGATCAGAAAATAATAAATCTATTCATGCGGTTAGTGCTGCTGAATATGGTTCTGCAAGTATTTTATTAATAAGCTATGCGTATATCAAAATGCTTGGAGCAGAAGGCGTTAGAAAAGCAACAGAGTATGCAATTCTAAATGCAAACTACATGCGTGCAAGATTGCAGAACTATTATAAAATATTATATGCTGGAACAAACGGTACCTGTGCCCATGAATTTATTGTGGATTTACGTCCATTCAAACAATCAGTTGGTATAGAAGCAGCAGATGTGGCAAAGCGTTTAATTGATTATGGATTCCACGCTCCTACTTTGAGTTTCCCGGTTGCTGGAACCATTATGATTGAACCTACTGAAAGTGAAGACAAGGCCGAATTGGATCGTTTCTGCGATGCAATGATTGCTATTCATGCAGAGATTCAAGCAATTGAAAATGGCAGCGCTGATAAAACAGATAATCCATTGAAGAATGCCCCACATACCCAGGCTGTTATCTGTGCAAATGAATGGAGCCATGCATATAGCAGGCAGGACGCTGCATTTCCATTAAGTTATGTAGCCAAAAATAAATTCTGGCCTTCTGTGGCGCGTGTGAATGATACGCATGGGGATAGAAATTTGATATGTACTTGTGAACCAATGGCTTCTTACCAATAAAACAAATAATTCAATCTTTTGTAAAAAATCCGCTTTTCTGTATTGAAAGGCGTTTTTTTTACAAAAAATAATTTTGGCATAATGTTTGGATAGTTTGTTTTATATAAATTAGTATTGAATTCCCCTTTATGCTTACGATGTCTGTTAGTTCACTGGAAATAACTCAAATAGTTTTTGATCGCATGAATGTATGGATCAAATGCCCTCATTTAAAAAAAATGAACCTTCGTTATCATATTTTAAATACGAGTAATGCAACAATTCGTAAAGGAAGCTTTATGGGAGAATGCATACAATTGAATTTGTTTCATTTACCAGAAGGCAAATATTTGTTCAACCTTTTAAACGAGCATGGGGCAGAACTTGCCTTGCCTTTTGTAAAAAGTGCTAATCAATAGCCTATTTTCCCCATTTCAAACTCATCTGAGTTTATTTTTCCTATTATAATCGAGTACCTTCCATGAAGAATAAATTCCTCATGAAAAAGTTATTTGTCTTTACTTGTATTACCCTTTGTTTTTGTTTACAAGCTGTTCATTCTCAAGTTTCAAATCCAGAAAACATTCTTGGAGCAGATATTTCTTTTCTTCCAGAGTTGGAAGCAAGGGGCATTATTTTTAGCGATAAAGGTGTTTCTAAAGACGCTATCCTTATTTTAAAAGAAAAAGGTTTCAATTATATCAGGCTTCGCATTTTTGTGAATCCAGCTGAAGATAGCGGCTACTCACCTCATAAAGGTTTTTGCGATTTAACGCATACCCTGATAATGGCCAGGAGAATCCATGAAGCGGGATTGAAATTTTTACTTGACTTTCATTATAGCGATAATTGGGCCGATCCAGGGCACCAAATCATTCCAGCAGCCTGGAAAAATCTGTCGTTCCCGGCTCTAAAAAAAGCATTTAAAAAACATACCGTTGAAGTATTAACAGCCCTCAAAGAGCAACATACATTTCCAGATATGATTCAAGTTGGAAATGAAATCAATCACGGAATTGTATGGCCTGTTGGTGATATGGATCATCAAGATCAAATGATAGATCTTTTAAAGGAAGGCGTTGCCGGAGTAAGAAAAGTTAGTAAAGCTGTTCCCATCATGATGCACCTTGCTTGCGGTGGACAAAATGAGGAATCCAGAAAATTTTTAGATCAATTAATTGCAAAAAAAGTTTCTTTTGATATTATTGGTCAATCCTATTACCCTCAATGGCATGGAAGTTTAGATGATTTAAAAAACAATCTTACAGATCTTGCAAAAACATATCCACAGGAAGTGGTTGTGGTAGAATACACTGCATTTAAGAAAGAGGTGAACGAGATCGCATTTACTATTCCTGACAAAAAAATGAGGGGCACATTTATTTGGGAACCCTTGAATACCTGGGAAAAAATATTCGAAAAAGATGGTACATCAAATGCACTTATCGACTTATACCCGGAAATCAGCAAAAAATGGATCCTTCCTACTCATTAGCTTTATTTTAAAACTGTTGTGCATATTGTCCATCACATAACATATAACAAAAAAATGTTGTTCTGTTATAGCATCACATAATTTCGCTAATTTCGTAGAAACTATGACGTCTATGTATCGTTTAACCGCTAGCCTTTTAATCGTTTGCCTAATGGTATTATCGGGCTGTACCGGTTCTAAATCGGCTTCATCTAAAGCTTATATTAAAGAGCACGCTGCTCAAAATGATCCTAAAGACAATAACGCATATACGCCTCCTTCAGCTGTCGACAAAACACAGTTTACACCCTATTCCCGCGACTTGCAAATGAAGATGCAGGCTTATGCCATCGACTACAAAAAAGTACAGATTTATTTAGATCAAAAATTAGTACTCGTAAAAAATATTGATAGCACAAAAGCAGAAGTGGTGGCAGGAGTTGTTCGATTTATTAATAGCTCTGTTACAGATGAAATTACCATTAATGCATACACTCCTGGTGTGATCGATGCTATAGACCCTGAAGGAATTTGGATCAAATTTGAGAACGGAAACAGATTACGTTTTGTACCTCAAACAGGCGCTGATGCAGAGGATCTTTTTGTAATTGCAGGTAACAAGTGGGATGAAGGAACTTGTGAGGTGGAATATGCCAATAAAGTTTATAGGGCCAGCTGTTATAAATGCCCAAGTATTGCTTCAGTTAGGCCGATGATCAAATTAGCTGATGTAGATAATAAGAATAAGAAAACCAAAGTACTACAGGGTGTAAGAATTAATTAAACTTTATAAATATATATTAAGGCACTTCGATTGCTCGAGGTGCTTTTTTTTTGCGACTATTTCAATAATGCACGAACAGTTATACAGATATAGCGCTTACTTTTTAACAAACTACTACTTACTATCATGCAACATTCATCTAAACGAATGAATGACCTATATTGAGCATCCATTTAAATGATATGATAAAAAAAATATTTTTAAGCATTTTATTAATCGTACTAGTTTTAACAGGCATTGTTATTTTTAATACCATTCGCTTTAGTAAAGAGATTACAAAAAAAACATCAAGTGATTTGCCTAATTTGCCTGACTCTGCTGTAAGTCATATGCAACAGGCCATTCGTGTTAAAACAATTAGTCTGGGAAATGGAGAACCAGTAGATACTGCACAATTTCTTGCGTTCTGGCAGTTTATTGAAAAAAATTATCCCTTAGTACACCAATCACTAACGCATCAAACCTTTAATGGTCTTAGTCGCTTATACAAATGGGAAGGTAAACATCCGGAACAAAAACCCTATGTGCTGATGGCCCATTATGATGTGGTACCTGTTGAAGCATCCACTGAAAATCTTTGGACAGTACCAGCTTTTGGTGGCGTTTTGAAAAACGATACTATTTACGGAAGAGGTGCTGCGGATGATAAAGTAAGTTTAATCAGTATTTTAGAAGCAGTTGAAAAATTATTGGCAGATCATTTCCAACCAGAAAGAACCATTTATTTAAGTTTTGGGAACGATGAAGAAACCATTGGTAAAGGAGCTCAGGCAATTGCAAAATATATGGAGGATAATAAAATCCATCCAGAAGTGATCTTAGATGAGGGAGGAGAAATTACAACTGAAAACTTTACCGAATTAAAAAGACCTGTTGCATTAATCGCGGTTGCTGAAAAAGGATATATGAGTTTTAATTTAACCGTTGAACAACACGGTGGTCATAGCTCTACCCCAGCTCCTGAAACTGCTATCGATATTTTAGCGAAAGGCTTGGTGCATTTAAGAGAAAAACAAATGCCGTATCAATTTCAACCTGTAATCAAAGAATTATTTAATCGCATTGGACCTGGAATGCCTTTTGCAGAAAGAATGGCTATTGCTAATCCCTGGCTTTTTGAGAAAACTTTAGTAGGTGAATTAGAAAAAGATCATAGTAGTAATGCATTAATTCATACTACGATTGTTCCTACCATTGTTCAAACTGGCGTTAAGGATAATGTAATCCCAAGCTTGGCTACAGCTGTTGTGAATACTAGAATTCTTCCTGGCACTTCTGTGGAAGAAGTTGAGGCTTTTATGAATAAACAAATTAACGATTCGAGAATCAAGATCACTAAAAACAGTCCACCTGACAGGGTTGGTCCAGCAGCATCTTATGAAAGTATAGCCTATAAAAAAGTAGAAGATGCTACTTACAAAGTAATGAAAGATGTAGTGCCTGTTCCTTTTCTTTCGGTTGGTGCAACAGATTCAAAATACCTTCAACATCTTGCAGATGGCACCATCAAATTTACACCAGTTGTTGATGCTAAAGGATTTCACGGTATTGATGAAAGAATTGGCGTATCAGATTTGAAACGATTGATATTCTTTTATCAGATTATTATTCAAGGAACAGGTAAATAATTTTAGTTTTTAATTCGAATTTTTCAAATGCAAGAATATCATTGGAATTCATTTACAAAAAGAATTAATATCAATGCCCCGGTTTTTTCTTTATACCATGCATGGTCTACAAAATCGGGTTTGGAAAGCTGGTTTTTAAGAGAATCCATTATTACTAAACTTGATGGTACATTAAGACAAGAAGACGAACCTTTTGAAGTAGGTGATAGTTTTGAATGGCGTTGGCATGGTTATAATGACGATACTGTTGATAGAGGCAAAGTGATCAGTGCAAACGGGAAAGACAATTTATCTTTTTCCTTTAGCGGAAAAAATACATTGACAGTAAATTTTCAATTCGAATCCAACGAATTAATCTGCAGTATTGAACAAAAAATGCATCAGGATACAGAAGAAGAAAAAAGGTATTTCTATATCGAGTGTGGTTTAGGATGGACATTTTATCTGGCCAATCTTAAATCTGTTTTTGAAGGTGGGAATGATTTGAGGAACAGGAATGTTGGTATTCAGAAACTGATAAACGCTTAAAAGTCAAAAATAAAAAATCAAAATTCAAAAAAATGGGAATAGCAGATAGATTATCGCAAATCAATTCAGAAAAAGCGGCAGCCAATTTAAAAACTGGTTTAGATTTTTTGGCGGCTAATAAAACAAAAGAAGGTATCACAGAATTAGCCAGTGGTTTACAATACGAGGTTTTAGTATTGGGTGATGGACCTAAACCTTCTGCTACTAACGAAGTTACTTGTCATTATCATGGTACTATGATCGATGGTTCTGTTTTTGATAGTTCCGTGCAGAGAGGCAGCCCAGCATCTTTTCCTTTAAACAGAGTAATTAGTGGATGGACAGAAGGTTTGCAATTAATGCCTACTGGTAGTAAGTGGAGATTTTATATCCCATCTCATTTAGCTTACGGAGATCGCCAAATTTCTGCGCAAATTGGGGCTAATAGTACTTTAATTTTTGAGGTGGAGTTGATATCATTTAGATAGACAACCACCCCAGCCGTATTCCGCGGTCGCGGAATCGGCATCCCCTCCATCGCATGCGATGGAGGGGAAACCTTTTTTATACTTACTTTTTTTACTCCTCACTCTTCACTCTTCACTTTTCACTCTTCACTTTTCACTCTTCACTTTTCACTCTTCACTCTTCTCAAACCATTTCACTCAACTCCAGCCATCTGAGCTCTTTAGACTCTAAATCTTTTGTAATCGCAATCATTCGATCGCTTAATTTCTGGAGTTCTTCAAATCCAAGATTTCCAGTACTCATCTTTTCAGTTATAGTCTGCTTCTCTTGCTCCAAAACCGGCATCTCTTTTTCTAAAATCTCGAATTCTCTTTTTTCTTTAAAGGAAGCTTTCTTTTTAGGCAATTCAATTATTGCGGCATTTGCAACAACAGCTTCTTCCGTTGTTTGACCCTTACTTTTATTCGATTCAAGCACGGCCCATTTGTTTTCTTTTTTCTCGTTCTCCTTCAACCACAAACGATACTGAGTATAGTTTCCAGGAAAATCTCGTACTTCTCCATCTCCTTCAAAAACAAACAAGTGATCTACCAGTCGGTCCATAAAATAACGATCATGTGATACAATCATCACACAACCTTGATAGTCGCTTAAGAAGTTTTCTAATACGGCCAAAGTAGGAAGATCAAGATCATTCGTAGGCTCGTCTAATATTAAGAAATTAGGATTTGTAAATAGTATTGTTAGTAACTGTAATCGCTTTCTTTCACCGCCACTCAATGCACTTAGATAGGTGTATTGCTTGTCTGGTGTAAATAAAAATAATTCTAAAAATTGAGCGGCACTTAAACTTCCACCTTTTGCAAGCGGAAAATTTTCTGCAAATGTTTTTACGTATTCAATAACACGCATATCTTCTTTGATCACCAAACCTTGTTGCGAAAAGTTTCCGAAGATGATGGTTTCACCTACCACAATTTTACCGCTATCTGCTGGTTCCAAATGTTGTAAAATATTCATGAATGTTGATTTACCAACACCATTTTTTCCGATGATCCCAATCCTTTCTCCTTTATTGAAATTATAATCAAAGCCCTTTAAAATAGGTTTGTCGCCAAAAGACTTGTAGACCTTTTTCATCTCTACAATCTTACCACCCAGCCTGCTCATTTTAACTTCGAGTTGCAATTGTGCATCTTCGATTTTGGTTTTGGCTTTGGCTTCTACTTCGTAAAAATTATCTTGTCTGCTTTTACTCTTAGTAGTTCTTGCTTTGGGTTGCTTACGCATCCATTCCAGTTCTTTACGAAATGTATTCTTTGCTTTATCAATGCTCGCTAATTCACTTTCAATTCTAGCAGCTTTTTTCTCAACATAGTTTTCATAGTCGCCCGTATATACATACATATTCTCGCGCTCCAACTCCCAGATCTCTCCACAAACTGCATCAAGAAAATATCGATCGTGTGTTACCAATAAGAGTGTTACATTTTCTTGATTCAGGTATTGCTCTAACCACTCAATCATTTCTACATCCAGATGATTGGTCGGCTCATCCATCATCAGTAAAGTATGCTGGTGTTCAAATCCAATATCGATCAAGGTCTTAGCCAGTGCTACACGTTTCCGCTGTCCGCCACTTAATTCACTAACCGGGTTTTTTAAATGGTGCACATTTAATTTATCGAGGATCTGTTTTACTTTGGATTCAAAATCCCAGGCATTAAGGTCTTCCATTTCACCAATGGCTTCCGCAATCAACATACCATCTTCACTTTCCATCGCGTCTTCATATTTGCGAATGGCTGTAATGATGGGATGTTGCAAATGGAAAATGTTTTCAAGCACCGTTTTATCTTCTTCAAAATGGGGGTCTTGTTCAAACAGTGCAACTGTAACGTCTTTATTAATCCAGTGTTTACCACTATCGGCCGTTTCTTGTCCGGCTAAAATGCGCAATAAAGTGGACTTTCCCACCCCATTACGGGCAATCAGGGCTATTTTGTCGCCCTCATTAATATGAAATGAAATATTACGAAAAAGTGGGTTAATACCATAACTCTTTGTCAATCCCTCAACTGAAACATAATGCATGCGGCAAATATAAGGCTTAAAGGCCAAGGCGATGAACTCTGAACTTTGTACTTTTGTTATTGTTATTTAGTAATTATGAAGCAATTCAATGTACCTGTAGGTTATAGAAGTCCCCTGATTACTGCTGTTAAGCAATACCGCAAACAGCAGGACAAGTTGAAGAAAGATGATACCCCAACCCTACTCGATCTGGGCGATTTACAGATTTACCTGGCACGTCATTTCGGGTTTTGTTATGGGGTGGAGCATGCCATTGAAATTGCGTTTAGTACCATACAATCTAATCCTGGCAAAAGAATATTTCTATTAAGTGAAATGATCCATAACCCACAAGTAAATGCAGATTTATTGGCGATGGGTGTGCAGTTTATGCAAGACACATATGGAAAACAAATTATACCATTTGATGAGATTCAATCCGATGACATAGTGATCATACCCGCATTTGGAACTACACTAGCCATTGAAGCTTTGCTGGAATCAAAAGGAATTGAAACAGCCAAATACAATACTACCTGCCCATTTGTAGAGAAAGTCTGGAATAGAAGCGAGCAAATTGCAGAGAAAGGATATAGCATTGTTATTCATGGCAAACCAAAACATGAGGAAACAAGGGCTACATTTTCGCATGCTTCTGCCGTTACTCCATCCATCGTGATCAATGATATGCTAGAAACAGCTGAGCTTGCTAAATATATCACGGGTGAATATGCACCCGCTGGATTTTACGAACAATTCAAAGGCAGATATTCTGATGGTTTTGATATTTCTAAAGATCTGATTCGTTTTGGAGTGGTGAATCAAACCACACAGTTAGCCACAGATACACAAGCAATTTCGGATTATTTGAAATCAGTAATGATTAAAAAATATAATTTAACTGCTGATACGATTGATGCACATTTTGCAGATACAAGGGATACACTTTGTTATGCTACCAACGATAATCAAACTGCAGTAACTGGTATGTTACAAACGGATGCAGATCTTGCCATCATTATTGGAGGATATAATAGCAGCAACACATCACATTTAGTAGAATTATGTGAAGAGAAACTTCCTTCTTATTTTATCGACACCCCAGAAAAAATTATCAGCAAATCAGAAATTATAAATTGTAATTGGAGAACAAAGGAGCAAAATAAGGTTAGTGCTTTTTTACCTGAAAAATTACCCGTTAAAATACTCATCACAAGTGGTGCAAGTTGTCCGGATGCAGTTGTAGAGTCCGTAATCAGAAAATTAGCACATCTCTATCAGGTAGAGGAAAGTGTAGATAAATTAATAGCATCCTTTTAAAAAAGATGCTATTAATTTAGAAGTCTCTATTTATTTATTAAAGATTATTCCAATAGTTTTTTCACAACCAGTCCGCCCACTTTTTTACCGGCTTCGGCTCCAGTGTTAACGCTTAATACATAATGGATACCACCATATACGCGGCTGATGGAACACTCAGCAGCAGCTTCATGTAAAGATTTGAAATCTCTTTTCATCCCGATATAATGATAATCACTAGAATCAGTGAAGCTCAAATTGTCTCTATATAATTTTGTCAAAACGGTTGCTGCAGAGGCAGTGATAGTACTATGCCCACTGGTATATTCAGGGAATGGTGGTGTTTGCAGGAATGGCATCCAGCTCTTATCCATCAATTCTTTAATAACAGTAACCGGTCTTACATAACTACTCCTGTATTTTTCATCCCAACAAGAGATAAATCCATCATACAAAGCAATAGCAGTAATAGCAAAGGTTTGAGCTGCTTTTACAGGATCTGCTTTTTCTTGTTGAATGATTTGTGCAGCTATTCCAATCCAGTGACCACCAGGAGTGATTTTTTTATTTCCGAACATCATATGTCCCGCATGTTCAATCACAAAAGGATTATCATCCCAATATCTCGCAATTGTTTTTTGTTCCTCCGTAAGATTTTTATTGATATCATAGACCTCTTTCATCATACCATAGAATACCGAACCTGGTTTTGGATCGTATTTTGGAGGTGTATTTGGCTTAAACTGAGAAGCAGAATCCAGTACCATCGGTTGCATAGTATTCCAACACCATTCTACGCCATCTGCATAATCTGGTGGGGTTGGGCGCCATTTTCCAGGCTCTTCACTTCCCAGATATTTCGCCTTACCTCTTGATTTAAAATAACCATCGTTCTTAGCTCTAGCTAATACTACTGCTGCAATCGTATCTCCAAACGAAATTGAATTTTGATATGTTGCTTCGTCTAATTGTTGTTTGAAGTTTTCGTGAATCTTATTTTCATAGCCTGTCAATGAATCCACAGAGAATACTTTTACATTTCTTGTGACCTTAAAAAATGCCTCTGATGCAGCCAAATTAAAATCATATTTTTTTGCTGGGTCTGGCTGAGGCATTTTGCTAAAGCCATTTAATTTTTCCGCGATAGATGAAGTATTGGGTTTTGAAAAACGCAATGCCTCATACGCTGCGATGGAAGAATATACATAGATCCTACTAGCTACTGGAGGAGTAAATACATCGTAAAT
>JBAXHC010000061.1:0-18995 GCA_037139075.1 Bacteroidota bacterium | reverse complement strand
GTGGAGAATGGAACTATTGAACGTATTGAAAAACTAAGCTCTAAATATGTTGACGCAAGAAATGTAGATGTGTGGTTACCAGAAAGCTATAGCCCTAAGAAAAAATATGCTGTATTGTATATGCATGATGGACAAATGCTATACGACTCCACCACCACATGGAATAAAAAATCCTGGGATGTCGATAAAATAATAACTCGACTCATAAGGGAAGGGAAGCTCCAGGATCTTATTGTAGTGGGAGTTTGGAATGGCGATAAAAGTAGACACGCGGATTATTTTCCACAAAAACCTTTTGAAAGTTTAGATGCTAATAAAAGAGAGTTAGTATTAAATGCTGCTAGAAATAATGGGGTATCTGTTTTTGGAAATTATCAAATTCAATCTGATGGGTATCTCAAATTTTTGGTAGAAGAGTTAAAGCCGTTAATAGATAAAAAATATAGTACAAGAAAAGATGCAGCTCATACTTTTATAGCAGGCAGTAGTATGGGTGGGTTAATTTCCATGTATGCCATCTGTGAATATCCAAATGTTTTTGGCGGTGCGGCTTGCTTATCAACCCATTGGCCTGGAATTTTTGTAACAAAAGACAACCCAATTCCAGATGCTTTTGTTGATTATTTAAAAAACAATCTTCCCAACCCGAAGCATCATAAATTCTATTTTGATTATGGTGATAAAACATTGGATGCCATGTATCCGCCTTTACAAAAAAAGGTTGATGAAGTAATGAAGGAAAAAGGCTACACTGAAAAAAAATGGCTAACAAAATATTTTCCCGGACAAGATCACAGCGAAGGATCCTGGAGAAGCCGCTTTGAAATACCACTCGAATTTTTATTGGGGAAATAATTAAAATCTATATTATGAATCACAGTTCAATGCCCAATAGAGTACTCTCCCTTGATTTTATGAGAGGGTTGATCATGATATTGTTAATGCTTGAAAGTGCTGGCCTATATCAATTTTTAAATAATTCATTAGAAGGTAACCCAGCGCAATTATTGACACAACAATTCTTTCATCATCCCTGGAATGGAATTCGTTTTTGGGATCTAATACAGCCTGGATTTATGTTTATGGCCGGTACAGCGATGGTTTACTCTTTACAAAGACAGCAGAATGAAGGAGTTCCATGGAATCAATCATTTATTAAAGTATTGAAAAGATCAGGTTGGCTTTTCTTCTGGGGAGTATTTGATTATGCGGTGCGACCTAATGGACTATCATTTGAACTCTGGGATGTACTTACACAATTATCAGTAACAACACTTATTGCTTTTCTTATTTTTCGCTGGGAGTTTAAGTGGCAATTTATATTCAGTCTCTTTCTTTTATTACTCACAGAGGTCGTGTATCGCTTTACGCATATTTCGGGGTTTGATCAACCATTCACAGATCAGCAGAATTTTGGCAACTACGTGGATTTACTTTTAATGAATAAAATAAACAAAGGGGGCTGGGTTGCAATTAATTGTATACCTACTGCTGCTCATACCATTTGGGGAGTATTAGCAGGAAAGTTATTACTGTCTGACTTATCATCTAAAGTAAAAATTAAATGGCTTATGGTTGTTGGGGTCATATTTCTGATCGTTGGATTTGGAATGGACATGACTATTACCCCCATCATTAAACGCATTGCTACTAGTTCATTTGTATTTGTATCAGGTGGTTATTGTTTGCTTTTTCTAGCTTTAAGCTATTGGTGGATTGATGTGAAAGCTCATAAAAACTATCTTCAGTTTTTCACAGTGGTAGGGATGAATTCTATTTTTATCTACCTATTTATTGAAATTGTTGCAGACCGTTGGTTTTCTGAGTACATTCATGCATTTGGAAAAGGATTACTACCTTATTTAGGATGTTCCACTAATGCCATTGGAATAATTAGTGCTTTGGCTGTTTTTGCTTTAGAATGGAAAATGTGTCAATTTTTATACAAAAAGAAAATCTTTTTCAAGATTTGATGCTGCTACTTTAGGATATGAAAATTTAAAGAGAACTTCTTTTCAATGAGAAGTTTTCTCCAATCAATGAATAGAAGCATACAAAGAATAAATATACCCAGTACAATTCCAGATAGACTTTTCCATGTTAAAAAACCTTTTAAAAAACTTGCCGTATTATTTGCCACATAATCTCCTGTAAATACCATTAATAAATCGCTTAAAAATTTACCTACAAGGAAGGTTGGCACAATATAAATAGCTTTTATTTTTGCAATACCTGCGGCACTAAATAAACTTGTAGTAGGTAGGGGCATTAGTGTATATAAAAAAACGAAGGCCTGGATCTTCCAGCCTTTATCAGCCAACTTTGTTCCAATAAAATGTAGGTCTTCATTTTTCTCCAATTTAATATAACGATCTGATAAATATGGGATGTACAAAAACAAGGTATATCTACCTAATGCTGACCCAAGAACACCAGAGACTAAAACTAACCAGATGTTTAAATCAAACTTCATTTGAAAAAACACCATAACAGTCCATGCGGGCGGACCGAAAAATGGCAAAAGGTCTACAAGAAATGCTGCTGCAAAAACAGAAAGGTAATACCACATATCTATTGAAAGTTACTTAAACATTCTCAATTATCTACCACTTTAATGTCAGTTCTTTGGTCAGAAGGATTCCTTTTATCATACTTTATTTTAAATGCATCTAAGTTTGGTCGAAATTTTCTATCTCTTTTCAATTCATAATTGTAAAATGCTTTGCCTGCTTCATTTAAAAAAGGTTGCCCAACGCTTTCAAATTCGTATTTGTCATCATTCAATATTTCGTCTTTGTTTACATAAATAGTGGCAGCAAGCATGTACTCTATTTTATTTTTTAGATCGATAACATAAGAAACATCTGTTAGAAATCCGTATGCCCATCCTACTTTATTAAATACCCGAACATTTGATGGCATGCTATGAGTGCTATCTAAGAAAAAGAATTTAACATAACTATTATAAAATATCGAATCATTGTATTTAGGATAACTTGTTTCTGAAGGATATTGGGAGAGATATTTTAATAGAAAATCCCTATCATTTTTTTCTAAATCAAATCTTTGTTTCTCGGGTACTGATAATGGAAACAAAACTGATTGAAGCATCTGTTGAAAATCCTCTAAAGGAATATAATTGTGTTTCGTAAAATCAAAAGGCTCGTTGATTAAACTATCGTTTTTATTTAAATATCCTTTTCCCAATAAAAATTGCCTGTTAAAGTCAAAAGGAATAGTATTATATGCAGCAGCTTGTTCGAAAACTGGCTTGCCATCATCTGTCAAAAATTTTATTGGATTGGTATGCCTATTCTGTTCTTCATTAAATCCCATAAACTGCCTTGTGATTCTTAACCTTTTATAGCCTTTCTGATGCAAGTTTTTATTAATAGCCTCTTGCCCCATAAATTGATACATACGATTATAAGGATCATTCTCACTAATTAAGAACGCCCTTTTAATAAAATTGCCAATACTAGGAAAACCAGTTTCTGATGTGCTATCTCTGATCAGTGGTTTTTGTCCCATGTAATTGCTATCATATTGCATCCGGGTATTTTTGTTTAACCCTGGTTGATTTAGGTGATGTAATTTTTCAAGTGATAGAAAAGCCAAAGGCATTTTAACCATGGAGGCTGGATTGTAATAACTTTCCGCATCATAGTTATAATAGTAGTTTTTAAAACTGGGGATGTTTTGTTTATCTCTATTTATCTGCGTATAAATCATTTGCAGACGATAATATGCAGGGTTTTGTAAAACCATTTTGGAAACGCTAGATGATGTTTGCCCTAAAATTTGAAGTACTAAACTGTCAGTTTTAGGCTGGGCAAAAGAGCTAATGGCAAAACACATTACAACGTATGGGAGGATCTTTTTTAGCATATGGGAAGTTACAAAATTTAACATTCTAATTTTGTGGCTAGAACTTATTAGTTTTGAATAGAATCAATTATTATGGCTAAGCTTTTCTCTTCTTTCAAAATTAAATCTGTTCAATTAAAAAATCGGATTGTGATTTCCCCAATGTGTCAATATTCTGCAGAAGATGGTTTTGCAAACGATTGGCATTTAGTTCATTTAGGAAGCCGTGCTGTTGGCGGTGCGGGTTTAATTATTGCTGAAGCTTGTGCCGTTTCGCCAGAAGGCAGAATTTCTCCTTACGATATCGGCCTTTGGAAAGACGAACATATACCAAATCTTAAAAGAATCACCACATTTATAGAAGGTCAGGGCTCAGTTCCAGCAATTCAATTAGCGCATGCAGGAAGGAAAGCAAGTTGTGCTCAACCTTGGAAAGGAGGAGAAATGTTACACAAAGAAGAAGGTGGCTGGCAAACCGTTGCACCAAGTGCGATTCATTTTAATGAAAAGTATTCTATGCCCATTTCATTAACTATAGATGGAATACATAAACTGGTAGAAAGCTTTAAAGCCGCTGCAAAAAGGGCTTTTGAAGCGGGGTTTAAAATCATAGAAATTCATGCAGCTCACGGATACCTTATTCATGAATTCTTTTCTCCATTATCAAATCAAAGGATGGATGCATACGGAGGAAGTTTTCAAAACAGAATTCGATTTCTTTGTGAGGTAGTAACAGCTGTTCAGGAAGTATGGCCTGCAGAACTCCCTTTATTCGTGCGAATTTCAGCAACAGATTGGGTGGACGGTGGTTGGAATATTGATGAATCTGTTGAATTGTCCAGAATTTTAAAAGAGATGGGTATTGATTTGATTGACTGCTCTTCTGGCGGCAATATTAGTAATGTACGAATCCCCTTGTCTCCTGGTTACCAGGTGCAGTTTTCAAAAAAAATAAAAGAGGCAACTGGAATTTCTACTGCTGCAGTTGGATTAATTACGGATGCTCAACAAGCAGAAACTATTTTACTGAATGAGGATGCTGATTTGATTCTATTTGCACGTGAATCTTTACGCAATCCTTATTTCCCATTGAATGCAGCTTCTGCACTCAATGAGAAAATAGATTGGCCGATACAATATGATCGAGCAAAAAAATAATTAAAGGGTTAGCCCACCTGAAGCTTCAATGCGTTGTCCGGTAATCCATCCTGCATCTTCTGAACAAAGAAATGCCACGATGCCCCCAATATCATTTGCTTGTCCAACTCTTCCCAGTGCAGCCATGGTTCCCATCAATGCCTTACGTTCAGGATTGTTTCTGATGGCAGCATTATTGAAATCAGTTTCTATCGGTCCTGGAGCGAGCACATTTACGGTGATCCCTCTATGCCCCAATTCTTTTGCAAGGTATTTTGTTAGTGTTTCTATACCCCCTTTCATGGAAGCATAAATACTATAGCCAAAGACAAAAGACCTGGTTGAACCAGAGGAAATATTTACGATACGACCATTGTTGTTGAGAAGAACTAATGATTTTTGGATTAAAAAGTAAACGGACTTAAAATGAACATTCATAAACAAATCAAAGTCATTGGCTGTTGCTTTTTCAAATGGAATTGTTGCACCCATGCCTGCATTATTGATTAAGAAGTCGAAATGGTCTTTTTGCCAATGACTATTTAGTACAGTCTTTAATTGATCAATGAAATTATCCAATGAATTAAAGTCGCTTGTATCTAGAAATATTGCAGCCCCTTTTTGCCCTAATTTTTCTATTTCATTCACTACCGCTTCTGCAGCATCTTTTTTTGATTGATAGGTAATGATTACATCGTTCCCTTTTTCTGCAAGCCTTAATGCCATATCTCTCCCCAATCCCCTGCTGCCACCTGTTACAAGGGCAATTTTTTTTGACACATCCATATTTATTTAAGTTTTAGACTATAAAGATATCTAGAATTAAATGCTTCGGTACAGAGTATCTTTTCAAGGTTCATATAGCTATAAAAAATACTAACTTCACCACAAATACAGCTTGGGTTTGAGGACCCTAAAGATTTTGGAAATTATGCCCAAGGCAACAATTAAAAAATATACCCGCCTCATTTTTAAATCCATTGCATGGATTATTGCTGCATTGCTGTCTTTAGTATTTTTATTAGTTGTATTAATTCAAATTCCAAAGGTCCAGGATATTGCAAAAAATCAAGCAGTAAGCTGGCTAAGTGGGAAACTAAAAACCAAAGTTTCAATTGCAAAATTGAGGGTTAATTTCCCTGATCAGATAATAATTGAAAAAGTATATTTCGAAGACCAGCATAAAGACAGTCTATTTTGGGGTAAACGAATCTCATTAGATATTTCCCTGTTTAAACTTTTGCAAAATACATTGGAAGTAAAAAAAGTGGAATTGGATAGTTTAGGAGTGAATATAAAAAGAGTAAGTCCAGATTCGAATTTCAACTACACATACATTTTAAATTCATTTATTTCAAATAACAAAAAAGAAAAATCAAATTCATCCAAGCCATTCCATTTTAAGTTAGGAACTATTTCATGGAATGCTATTTCGGTAAGATATATTGATGACATGGAAGGAATCAATACTCAGGTTTCCTTTGGCAATTTACATACAGAAATAAAAGACTTTGATATTGATAAATCTATTTATGTAATTTCTGATCTTTCGATAGAAGGATTAAACTTGAAATTTGATAAGTACCATCCACTCATAAGTAGTAAAAAGTATATTGCCATTAAAGAAGCCAAAACTGCTACTCCATTTCCATTTATTCGAACAGGTATAATAAGTTTAAAAAAAACTGGAATTAAATATAATGATGCTATTGAAGGATTGCATGCTGAAATAAATTCGGATATTCTTTTAATTGCTATGGGTAATATGGACTTGAATAAGTTGATAATTCCAATTGAGCAATTAACGGTATCAAAAACAGATGTTGCGATTTCAATGCATCCTCAAATAAAATCATCGTTAGCAGGTAAGGATCTTACAAAACAAAATACAGATACTACTACTGTTAATTGGCATATTACTGCTAATAGAGTTTTGTTTGATAGCAACAACATTCGATTCGATAATAACCAATACATGCACCTTAAAAAGGGGATCGACTATCAGCATTTGAACTTGTCGACATTCGGGATGCATCTTGATAGTGTTGATGCAACCCCCTTAGTATATCAAGGGAAATTAAAAAACCTCGGATTTGTAGAGAAAAGTGGTTTAAATGTAAAGAATTTTTCCACAGATTTTTTTTATAGCGATCATGGGGCCAGGTTGGAAAAATTGAATTTGCAAACATCCAAAACACAGATAAGGGAAAAGCTTATTTTAAAATATGCTTCTTTGAATAGTTTAGTTTCTAAACCAGAAAATACAGAGTTAGATGCTTATTTGAAGAACTGTAAAATAGCAGTGAGTGATATCTTATTATTTGCCCCAATGCTAGAAAAAAATCTAAATGGATATCAAAAATCTGTGTTGTCTATTAACACAGAGATAAAAGGATTAATTAAGAATTTAAAAATTCCAAAATTTGAAATAAGCGGATTGGGGTTGACCTCTATTAAAGCCAGTGGCTTGGTTCAAGGACTTCCACATGTTGATAGATTATTTGCCGACATCCATATTGCGCAATTCAAATCAACTAAAAAAGATATAGAAGCGTGGATCCCACCCAAAACGCTTCCCACTTTTTTACAGATACCTGAAACTGTAGTTGTAAATGGAAATTTTAGAGGATCAGTTAAAGAGTTTAATACCAAATTACTTGCACGGTCGTCTGATGGAGATGCGATGGTGGATTTACGAATGATGAATAAGGGGGAATCCTATTCAGGAAATATAAAATTTGACTCATTAAATCTTGGCAGAATCCTGACTCAGGAAAAAAATATTGGAAGAGTTTCTTTGAATGCTACAGTAGATGGAACAGGGTTTAATTATAAAACAATGGAGACTAACCTAGATGCAGAATTATTAGATGCTTCTATAAAAAACTATCGTTATAAACAGCTTCTCATTTCTCTACATCTAAATAATGGGAAAGCTTCGGTTTTATCTTCGATTAAAGATCCAAATATTGCATTTCATTTAACTGCATCTGCTGATCTGGTTAATCAATATCCAGCTTTTAAAGCTGATATGGAAATTGATACCCTCAATTTGAAGCAATTGAATCTGGTGAGCGATCAATTGGCATTCCATGGTCGTATTTATTCTGATTTTTCAAATTCAAACCCTGATAGTTTAGAAGGTAATTTGATGGTGCGAAATATGCATTTAAATTATCAAAATAAAATATTCTCAACAGACTCTATTATACTGCAAGCCCACAATGAATCTGATCATCAGGTTTTAGAATTTAGTTCAAAGCCAGCAAGGATGTTGTTAAAAGGGAAGTATCGGCTCACCGAATTAGCAACAGCATTGGAACATACCATTAATCAATATTATAAGATTCCAGGGTTTAGGGATACTATATTTTATCCTCAGGATTGGAAAGCAGATTTCCATTTTAACACTTCCCCTTTGGTGCTTCATTTTATGCCAGATTTAGAAGGCACTGATACAATCTCAGCACAAGTAAAGTTTAACAGCATTGCTAATGATTTTCAAGTAGCCGCCTCCGCACCATTAGTTCAGTATGATCAACACTTCATTAAAAAATTAAAATTTGATGCAAATGTTGGGGAAGGACAGCTTAATTACCATCTAAGTATATGGAAAGCAGGCAATCCTAGTTTTATGATTAATCAAACTACATTAGATGGTTTTATTAAATCAAATACCGTTCATGCAAATTTGATTTTTCATGATAATAAATTCCAAAAAAATTATCAATTGGCGGGGGCTTTTTATGAATCAACGAAGGGAATTGAAATAAAGTTAAATCCAGATAGTTTGTTATTAAATAAACAGAAATGGGTTGTGAGTGCTAATAATTTAATACGATATGATTCTACAGGTGTATATGCAAGAGATTTTCAGTTTCAGTTTAAAGATCAATCAATAGCATTGAATAGTGTAGGCAATAGCATTGGAGCGCCATTAAAACTTGATTTCATTAATTTCGATATCAATACAATTACTGATGTTGCCAAGAAAGATTCTTTATTTGCAGATGGTATTATAAATGGTAATATCATAGTTAGCGATATTAAAAAACGTCCCACTTTTACTTCTGATTTAAACATCGCCAATTTAGCTTATCAAAGAAATGTATTTGGAAATTTAGTAGTAAAGGTTGATAATATCGGGGAAAACAGATTTAATGCAAAACTGGAATTAAAGGGAGCAAAGAATAATGTTAGTCTTCTTGGAATGTATCAAACCAATGATGGGAAAATGGATCTGCATTTTCTTGCTGATAGTTTAGATATGGCAATTTTAAAACCATTTTCTTTTAACCAATTAAAAGAGGCAAGTGGCAATTTAAAAGCGGCTGTGGATATTGATGGAACTTTCGACAAACCTTTTGTGAAAGGTAATTTAAACTTTGAAAATGTATTCTTGACTTCTACTATGCTCGGGCAGAAGTTTAAATTAGATCAGGATGCTGTTAAGTTGGATGTTACCGGTATTCATTTTAAAGATTTTAGCCTCGATGATTCATTGGGAAATAAAGCAATACTAAACGGAAGTCTGTTAACAAAGAATTATCGAGATTTTGATTTTGATTTAAAACTTGCCGCTAACGATTTTAATTTAATAAATTCTTCTCAAGCTGACAATCAGTTGTTTTTTGGAAAATTGAATATGGATGCGGATATTAAGGTTTCCGGAAATCTTGAAGCACCCAATGTAAACGCAAAATTAAAAGCAAATAAAAATACAGCTCTCACTTTTGTAATGCCGGGTTCAAACCCCGAATTGCAAAGCAGAGAAGGGGTTGTGAATTTTATCGACAGAAAAAAAATAAATGATACTATTACAAAAATTGTAATCAATGATAGCATTATAAAACATTCTCCATTTAGCGGGTTGGTATTGAATACAGTAATAGAAACTGATACAGCTGCTGTTTTCTCGATGGTTCTTGATAGTCAGACAGGGGATGCTATCACTATTCAAGGCAAGACGAGTTTGTCTGCCGGTTTAGACGAGAGTGGTAAGCTTAGTTTAACCGGACTTTATGAAGTGGAAAGAGGATTATATCAATTCTCACTGAATATGATCAGGAAGAAATTTGAAATAGTTAAAGGAAGTACCATTACCTGGACTGGAGATCCTTTGTCTGCACTAGTGAATATAAAAGCATTATATAAATTAAAGGCTTCTCCAATTGATTTAGTAGAGCAGCAACTGGTAGGGCAAACACCAACTGAAGTTAATAAGTATAAGCAAAGACTACCAGTTGAAGTGTATTTGAAAATGAATGCGGAATTAATGAAGCCTCAAATCAGTTTCGATATTGTTATACCAGAACAGGAAATTTCAAAATGGCCATTGGTAGATGATAAGTTGCAGAAATTACGTACTGATGAATCTGAGATGAATAAACAAGTATTTGCTTTATTGATTTTAGGCAGATTTGTAGGCGAAGACCTGATGCAAAATAATACAGGTAGCACTACCACTGGAACAATGGTTCGTCAAAGTGTAAGCGGAGTATTATCTAGCCAGCTAAATAGAGTGGCAGGCGGTTTAATAAAAGGAGTTGACCTGAATTTTGATTTTGAATCACAGGATGATTATTCTACTGGTTCGGCACAAACAAGAACTGATTTAAAAGTTGGAATGTCAAGAACCTTGAAGAACGAACGCATTAAAGTAAATGTGGGTACCAATGTTCCTATAGAAGGCTCTGGTACTGCTACAAACGCTTCTTATATTTCTAGCGACGTTCAGGTCGATTATATGTTAAGTAAGGATGGAAAATATATGTTACGTACTTATAGTAAGAATAAATATGAAGGAGTAATTGAAGGCCAAATTGTTGAAACCGGCGTTACTTTTATTTTTACTGTAGAGTATGATAAATTTAAAGACATCTTTCGTAAGACGAATTCGTCGGATGAAAAAAAGAATATAAAGGCGAAAAAAAATAAGGGGCAAAATTAATGAGTAGAATTGGTTACATAATTTGTTTCATTTTTCTGTTGATGATATCGTCATGCAACGTAACAAAGAATGTACCTGATAACGATGCTTTATATATCGGTTCTAAACTGAATTTAATGAATGCAGTTGATAGTATGTATTTGAACCAAAATGATTTAAAAGCAGAATTGAATAGCCTCATCAAAATTAAACCGAATAGTAATTTTTTAGGGCTGCCTTACAAACTGATGATATACAATATGGCAGGCACTCCATCAGGTAAAGGATTGAGTTATTGGTTAAAAAATAGTGTTGGAGAGCCACCTGTTTTAGGAAGCAGTATCAACTTTGAAAAGAATCGGGATATTTTAGAAAACCGTTTAGAGAATCGGGGATATTTCCAGTCGGAAGTGAAAGTAGATACGATTAAAAAAAATAAAAAACTTCAAATAGTTTATGCTGTAACAGTGCATCCTGCTTACACAATTCGGAAGATGCAGTATAAAGTAGATAGCGTTTCAGTCATAGGGAAAGAAATAAATGCACTGGCTCCCGCAACACTTTTAAAACAAGGAAAAAATTATGATTTAGATATTATAAAGGCTGAAAGGAACCGTATTGACGCGGGTTTAAAAGAAAGAGGAATGTATTTTTTCAATGCAGATTATTTAATCATGGATGTAGACTCCGCCATTGGAACTCACCAGGTAGATATCGTATGCAGGTTTAAAAAAGAGACGCCTCAGAAAGCAAAACAAGATTACAGGATTGGAGATGTGTTTGTATTTGCTGATTATAAAAAAGATACAGATACAAGTATTCATAATGTTTTGGTAACAGGCACTTTTTATAAAGGTTATCATATTTATGATCCATTAAATAAGGTTAAACCTGGCGTATTTAGAAGGTCCATTATATTAAAACCTGGTGATATTTATAGTAGAGAGGTACATAATCAATCATTGAAACATTTGGTAAGTCTTGGAATGTATAAGTTTGTAAGTGCTCAATTCCAAGAAACAGATACCAGTAAATATCCTTCGCTCAATGCATTTTACTATTTAACAGCTTCACCTGTTAATTCATTAAGGGCAGAAGTTTCCGGACTAACCAAGTCGAACAATTCGGCCGGTACTGAAATATCTTTAACATGGAAACACCGAAATTTTTTTCGTGGAGCTGAGCAGTTTTCTACAAAAATTTATGGGGGATTCGAAAAGCAGGTATCTACACAACAACCTACTGTTACAACTAATCGCTTTGGTGTGGAATTTAACTTATTGTCGCCAAGGATTATAGCCCCATTTAAATGGAAAGCTAAAGCTCAAGGAGGATTTACTCCTCAAACAAAAACAACCCTGGCCTATGAGTTCTTTGAAAGAAATACACAGTATACCCTTAATTCCGGTAAACTTAGTTTCGGCTATATCTGGAAATCTGATATTCGGCAAGAACATCGGTTTGATATTTTTTCAATGAATTTAGTGAGGCCAACTTATATTTCTCCAGAATATCAATTGGCTTTAGATACCAATATTACACTTGCCAGAAGTATTGAGAAGCAGTTTATAGTGGGCCCAAATTATAATTACAATTTCAACACCCAGATTAAACCCAATATTCATTCAAATAATTATTTTTTCAATGCCAATATTGACGTTTCTGGAAATATCATGGGTTTAGTTTCAGGTGCTGATATTAGTAATGGAAAACAAAAGGAATTATTCGGAATTCCTTATTCTCAGTATATAAGAACGGAATTGGATTTTAGACATTACTTAAGAATTAATGCAAAAACGATTCTTGCAAGCAGAATTCTTGGTGGACTGGGATATGCTTATGGAAATAGTGATGTTCTTCCATTTATGAAGGCGTTTTTTGCAGGAGGCACAAATGATATTAGAGCATTTAGGGCAAGATCTTTGGGTCCGGGAACCTATTATGCCGGGAATGCATCAACAAGTACGGTTGTATTATCAGAACAACCAGGTGATATTAAATTGGAATTTAACTCTGAATTGCGAATGAAATTATTCTCGGTTTTATATGGGGCTTTTTTTGTGGATGCCGGAAATATTTGGACGATGAAATCAGATAGTTCAAGACCCGGTTCAAAATTCACAGGAAACTTTATGAAAGAAATGGCAGTTGGTACTGGGTTGGGTCTTAGGGTTGACGTTAGCTTTTTTGTATTGCGTTTAGATTTTTCTTTCCCGGTTAGAAAGCCATTTTTGGCAGATGGGAATAGATGGGTAATTAAGGATATTAATTTTGGAGATTCTGAATGGCGCAAACAAAACTTAGTATTCAATTTAGCTATTGGATACCCATTCTAAAAAAATCTTAGAAAGGTTAATTGAAATTATTCTTTATTCCATTTTTCACTTGGCCACCAAGCATAAAGTAATAATAGAACTAAACTTAATAAAATCAAAGGAAGAATCAAAAAGTGCCTCATGGATATTTTGTAATACTGCTTTGTATCAGATTTACTATCAAATTTCTTTTTTTTAGAGTGGTACTCAATTAATACTCGGTGAATACATAGTAAAAATCGGTCATGTAAATATTCAAAGAAATAAAATTGGGACTAACTAAAGTCTTGAATACAAGCAAATTAGCTTCAAAAAGTTTTTTTGACAGTAGAAATGGAAAGTAATACATCTACATTATTTGATAAAACCAGGCTACTGCCCCCTATAAAATAATCTCGCCTGTTTATTTTAAAATCAGCTTTGAAAAGATATCCGGTTTTATCCTGTTCGGCTGTGAATTCGAATTTTATTTGCCGGGTTACATCTTTAATCATCAGTTCTCCTTCAAACCAATATTGGTTTTTTAGTGGGGCTTTCGTTATTGATTTTGATATTAAATAAATAGTCGGATATTTTTCTACATAAAAATAGTCGCGCGATTTTAAATGGTTATCCCTTGTTCTATTTTTTGTAAAAATTGATTCAGCATCTACACTCATGTCAAAACTTGCATCTTTCAATTTATTGGGATTAAAATCGATATCTCCTTTTATACCACCAAAGCTACCCTCGGTACTAATACCGAAATTGTTAATGAAGAATTTTACAGAAGATGATTTCTCAACTGGTATATAAGTCTGGGATAGACATAGCAAAGAAATGAAGCATGAATTTAACAATATCAAAATAGATTTCCATCTCATCAGGACTATAATTATTTAATTGAATCAGGCGGTTAAAATTAGATAATATAAGCGACTATTTTCTACATAATCTGCCAATTATATAGCTATTTGTAGTATATCAACTACTTAAACTTGCTTGTTTATGTTATTTTTTTGCTGACGAATTACAGCAACCTTTACACTCTACATAAATGCTATTCATAAACTTTTATGCAGGCCATATTTCAGATTTCCCTAAATCTAAATAATGAAAAAATTACCTTATTACCCGTTATTGATGCAACAGAAAAAAGTGCCATATATCCTTATACTGGCCATTCTGTCAATTTGTTTTTTTGTCGTTTTAATACTAGAAAAACACGTTAATACAAGTAGATCCATGTTGATCCTTTCCATGCTGATAGGATTATGTTCTATTGGATTTATTTCATTTGTTCTTTTTCAGAGCTGGAAAGGGATGAAACTCTTAAGTAGTTTAGAACGTCAAGGTAAGATCAGTGAAGAAAAATACCAATACATTATTAATAATGTGGGATCTGTTGTTTTCACGATTGATTTAACTGGGAAATTCAATTTTATAAGTAAGCGTAGTTTGCAACTTACAGGATATACTTCTGAAGAATTAGATGGCAAGCATTTTACCAGCATTTTAGACCCACGATGGAAAGAAAGGGTTTTTGAGAATTATTATAGTCAATACTTGCATCTTATTGATGAAACGATATATGAATTTCCAATTGTAAATAAAAATGGATATAAGAAATGGGTAGAACAGTGTGCTGTTTTAATTATGGAGAATGGAAAGCCGATAGGATTTCATTGTATCGTAAGAGATATTTCAGATAAAAAACAAATTCAGTTTGAATTAGAAGAAACAGAAAAAAATCTGAAACATCAACAGTTTCAATTGCAATCAGTTTTAGATAATACTACATCAATTATTTTCATTAAGGACTTACAAGGTAAATACACGGTAGCAAACAAGCGATTCATGGATCTATTGCAAGTGCAAAAAAATCAGGTAATAGGATTTACCGATTACAATCTTACTTCAAAAGATCAGGCTGATTATTTTACCTCTCTTGATACGAAAGTTATTTCAGAAAGAAAACCAATTGAAGTTGAACAAATTATTGAGGGTCCGAATGGACCAGTGAATCTGCTTCTTGTTAAATTCCCTTTATTTGATCAGAATAATAATGTATTTGGCGTAAGCGGTATTGCAACTGATATTTCTGAAAGAACTCAATATCAAAAAGAACTTATTAGTGCAAGGCAATCAGCAGAAAGTGCCAAATTATTGCAAGAACAGTTCCTTGCAAATATGAGTCATGAAATTCGTACACCAATGAATGGTATACAGGGTATGACAAATTTGTTACTTGAATCATCGCTTAATAATGTGCAAGAAAAATATGCTACAATTATTAAAAGATCAGTTAATAATCTTTTAGTAATCATTAATGATATTTTAGACTTTTCTAAAATCCAGGCCGGTAAATTAAGCATCGAAGAAATCGCTTTCGATATCAGAGAATCAGTAGATGCCATCAGACCTCTATTCGCGCATCGTCTGGAGAAAAAAGGTTTAGAGTTTGAATTAAATATGGATGAGAAAGTTCCAAACTATTTGGTTGGAGATCCTTATCGATTAAATCAAGTATTGGTTAATCTTGTAGGGAATGCAATTAAGTTTACTGAAAAAGGTAAAATTGTATTAAGTGTTTCTATTAAAAATGAAACAGACAATTCTGGAGTTATTCGTTTTTCTGTAAAGGATAGTGGTATTGGAATAGAAGAAGAGAAATTGAAATTGGTATTTGAAAGTTTTTCTCAGGCTGGTGTTGACGTGGCTAGAAAATATGGCGGCACAGGACTTGGATTAACAATAAGCAAACAATTAGTAGAACTTCAAAATGGTAGTATTTGGGTAACCAGCAAGTATGGAGAAGGATCTGAATTTATTTTTGAATTACCTTATCGTTTCGCTTCTGAAAATGATGTTACAGGAATGCGTCGTTTGAATGATATTAATTTTTCAAAATTACTAATTGGAAGAAAAGTTTTAGTAGCAGAAGATAATTCAGTAAATCAAATTCTTATTGATCACGTGCTAAAAAGCGTTGGTGTATTTCCAACTATAGTTAATAATGGTAAAGAAGCAATCGGGAAACTAAAAAAAGGAGAATCATTTGATGTGATATTAATGGATTTGCAGATGCCAATTTTGGATGGATACAAGACTACAGACTTTATAAGAAAAGAATTAAAGATTGATACTCCAATTGTTGCAATGACAGCAACAGCTATGAAAGGAGAATTCGAAAAATGTTTAGAGGTTGGATTTACAGATTATATGTCGAAACCTTTTGAATTTGTTGATCTCTATAAAAAACTTTGTAATGTTCTCAATATTAAGATTGTTGAAACTGTTGCCGATTATTCAGATATTATAGTTAATAATAGCAAAAGTAAAATAAATGAGATAAAACCTTATAACCTAAGCTACTTCGAAAAAATATTAAAGAAGAAAGATTTAGTAGATCTTTTGAAACCACTTTTCGATAGTTTAAATACTGAAATACATTTAATTGTAGACTCGATAGAAAATAATGACTGGATCACTGTTGCAAAAATTGCTCATAAACTCAAAAGTAGTGTTGGATATATCAAGGCAAATGACTTATTGATGATCTTACAAAAAATTGAAACAAATGCAACGATGGTTGAAAAACGAGCATTACTCCATAATGATGTTGAAAACCTAAAGCGATTAGCTGACGAGGTAAAAAGACATTTGTCTCTGGAAATAAAAGCATTAATAAATGAAATGGCAGTTGCATGTTAAAAATTGTATTGTATAATTTAGGGGATTGTACATTTAGAGGGCTACTTAATTAAGTAGCCTTTCTTATTAAAATAAATGCCCCTTAAATTCGTTAAAGTGTTGAACAATTTCGTCTTCGATAATTTTTCAATGATAGCAAATGAAGTACTTCTGCATTTATATTTTTTTCATCTTTCTTTTATTAACCCCAAGGATAAGCATTGCGCAACCTTTTGGTATTAAGGTTTGTGGCCCGGAATTTGGTCAAACGAAATTCCCCGGAGTTTATGGGGTTGATTTTATTTATCCTGACTCTGCTGAACTGCAATACTTTCATAACAAAGGATTTCGAATGATTGATATCCCATTTAGATGGGAAAGGGTTCAGCCAAAATTGATGGCAGATTTGGATTCAGTTGAAATGAGTCGGATGTATACATTGATAAGGACCTGTAATTCTATTGGGTTGCAGGTTAAATTAACCCTACAGAATTTTGGGAGATATACCATGAACGACAAAATCTGGGTGATTGGCTCAAAGCAATTGCCATCTAAAACATTGGCAGATGTTTGGAAAAGGTTGGCATTTGCCTTGAAAGGGTATGACAATATTTATGGCTTTCAAATAATGAATGAACCTCATGATATGTTTGAAATGTCTTGGTTAAAAATAGCCCAGGAAGCAATCAATGGCATTCGAACAGTAGATAAGACACATACAATTTTTATTTCGGGGTCTGAATTCTCAAATTCAATTGATTGGAAAATTAATAATGACCAGTTAAAGTCTTTGGTAGATAGCAGTGATTTGTTGGTTTATGAAGCGCATTGTTATTTTGATCGCGACTTCACAGGACGCTATTTTAATTCAAAAGGAGGTACAGACCGATCTTATGATTATAATATCAATAGTACAGACGATGGAATTGAAGCAATAAAACCATTTGTAAAATGGTTGAAAAAGAATAATAAAAAAGGGTTTATTGGCGAATATGGGGTTCCCGACGATGATCCAAGATGGCTGGTAGTACTTGACAAATTTCTGAATTATATCAATATTAATGGAGTTAATGGTGCTTATTGGGCAGCTGGTCCTTGGTGGGGAAATTACCGGTTGTCTATTGAGCCCAGAGAAGGGAAGGATCGTCCACAGATGCAAATCTTAGAAAAGTATCTTACCATATCCCATTAAGATAAAATATCGACTACTTAAGCAAAATATTGAATTAAAGCTGGGTTAGCTTTTAACGCAGCAAGTTCTGATTCTCCTAAAGGTTTTGGCATAAAACCAATCACTAAAGGATGATTTTCTGCCATTTCTAAATCGGCTGGATTTACGCTTGAGGACAAAATGATTACCCTGGTAGTATCATGAAGTATCTTAAAATCACTTGTAAATACCTCCAGAAATTCCCAACCATCCATTACTGGCATATTGATATCAAGAAATATAAGCGAGGGTAGAATTTGTGCTTCTTTGGGTAATTTGGATTGAAGTTCAAAATATTCCAATGCAGATTCAGCTTTATCATATTTTAACAAAGTGCCACAAAATGACTGTTCTTTGAGAATCAAATCATTTAACATTAAAACAATTGGGTCATCGTCTATGCACATTGCAACCTGAATCATACCATTTTGAATTAAAAGTTAACATAAATGTAGGCCCTTTTTCTTTAATATTTAAAAACTACCTCCTTTTTAAACGCAAGTTGTTTTTGTTGCTATAATTAAGCTAGTTTTAATCTTGAATAAATTAAATCATTCATTATTTTTATAAGGAATAGGTTCTGATTGAATAGGAAGGTAATATTCTGATAAAATAAAAGATTTGATAAAAGACATTTTTCTAATAGATGATGATAGTTTAGTAAATTTCCTTAACCAAGAAATTATTAAAGACTCATATCCTGATTTAAAAGTTAGAAGCTTCGAAAGTGCAACTGAGGCTTTAGAGGATATAAAAGAAAATATCAAGACATCTCATTTCCCTTTACCCCAACTTATATTACTCGATATCAATATGCCAGTAATGGATGGCTGGGAATTTTTGGATGAATTTAATCAATTACCCA
>JBAXHC010000060.1:0-19070 GCA_037139075.1 Bacteroidota bacterium | reverse complement strand
GTTAATGTAGTTTGAGTATCATAATAGGCTAGGGGCTCGCTAGCAAAAGAAGGTACCTGTCTTTTGTCCAATGCTATCACTTGATATTCCCCAAATTTGCTTGCAATAATGGGATAAATAGTTGCATTAGTATTACCAATAAATATTCCATTTAATAAAATTTTGTATGATACGGCCCCTTCAACTGCATTCCATGAAAGTTTATGATTTTGTAAATTGATTAATGGAGCGGCAACTGTTGTATAATTAATCGTTTTTTTGATTGATTTTGAATTTATTGGTTGATTACTTAATTGAATTAAAATTTGATGATTGCCCTTGATATTTGCAGGTAATTTATGAGTCGCTTGAATTATTCCATCTAAGGAAAAAGATTGAATGATATTTCCGGTTCCTTCTAACTGGATATCTAATATTGCTTTTCTGTATTTTAAATTGGTAAGTGTTTTTGTGCCTGTATAAATTGCTGGTACAAAAGGATGAAAGTATATTGAGTCAGCTTGAAAGCTAATTCCAAAAACCAGTTTTTGTATTAAGGCAAGGTTTCCAGATAAACTCCAAAGCATATTACTACTATTGATTTGAGTTCCTGCATAATCTCCATTATCTGCCACAAAATTTTCTTTGTTAGTTAAAAACAATGCGGCTGGACGATAAATACTTTTGATTGATTCTATTACTGCAGTTTCATTTCCTGCTTTTGCAGCTGCTAACGCCCAATAGGTTTGTACAAATGGCCAAACCGCATTATTATGGTATGGTGGAATATTAGGGATTTGTGGGAATATGCAACTAATTCCAAATTCGGTTTGAGGAACTGATGCGATGATGCTTGCAGATCTTTGTTTATCTGCTATACCAAACAAAATACAAAGTGCTTCACCAAGGGCTTCAGATCTTGGGGATACAATTTTATTATTTCTTCCATATAAAAATTGAGCATAATACCCTTTTTCTGGAAGCCATAACCATTTGTTAATACCAATTTTTATTTTCTCTGCAATGGCCTCATGCTTTTTGGCAACTTCAGTATGATGTAATGCCTTTGCCATTAAACTCAATACTTTATTTGCCTGAAAATGTGCTGCATTTGTACCCAAACATTCACTTTCAAATATATCTGCAGGTTGCATCCATTTTGGATAGGTCTGTTCGCGCCAATCAAGAAAAGATGATTCTCCCTTAACCATTCCAGTTAATGAGTCGTAACAATTGTATATATCATCTTCAATGCTGTTTTTAATGATCTGATAAGCCAATTCCAGCCAATCCTGATCACCTGTTGCATTATATACTTCCCAGGCTGCAACAGCCCATATCATCCTGTCTGTGGATGCAGGATAGGCACCCCCAGTTCCTGTATCCTGAATAATCCGTTTTTTCTTATTTACTTTTTTCAGTAAACTATTTTTAGCAACCTGTGGTTGAAGATGCGCCATTGATAAAATAATGGAATAACTAATATCCCTTGTCCATACGCCTGCCCATTCTTTGCCAGTTCTGAATGTACTATCTGGCTCTACCGCTTTGATCATTTCTTCAAGAGATAAATTGTATATCGCATTGGCAAGCACAAAATCACTTTTAAATTGTGGAAAAGCACTGATGTCTTTATTTAATTTCCATTCGTTCGCAATTTCTTTCTTATCTTTTTTTGCATTTAACAATAATTCAGTTTCAAAAATGCCATCTCCATCAGGATCTTTCATTAATAAAAAATCATTGTGAATTAAATTATCGAAGTCCCAGATCATGGGCAACGTGCCTCCGGCTATATAGATGCCTTTGAAGTCTTGTTTGAAAATCTTTGTTCCATTATAACAAGTATAAAATCCTTTTTCAGCGAATTGTTTTAGGATATCCTTTCCATCTAATCGAACTTTTAATTTTGTATTTGGTAGCAGATAATCTTTTTTGGTTTGAAGCTGTTTGAGTTGCTGTCCAAAAATAATAATGGGGGTTTCCGCATACCCATTCAGTGCAGTTACTGTAAAGTGGTGGTCTTGTCCGGAAACCATTTCATTATCTCTACCATTGATTGCAAATTTAAAACTGATATCAGATGATTGATATAGGTTAGCAGGGCTCTCATAATTGCTGCTGATCTGATGATTGTTTAATGCCTTTGCAATAAAATTACCCTGAATTACTTTGTCATTTTCAATTCGATAGCTGACTTTACTTTTTTGAGTATTTCCAATTAAGGTGCCGATTAATATTGCCATAGCAACTAAGTTTATCTTATTGGTAGGATTGATTTTCATAAAAGTAATTTCTTGAAATAAATGAAAGCTGTGGAATCAATTGGTATGATTGTAAATTTAGCCATTTTTTGATCTAGGGCATAAAAAAAGAGCATCTAGACTGATGCTCTTTTTCAAAACTATGTTATCATTATTTAGCGGGCGGGAAACCAGACAGAATTTTATTTACTGCAGCTTTAATAGCAGCATCTGGATCTTTCGAAACTTTATCAATTTCTTTATTACCGATACCCTGCCAAACCATTTTGGTTGTTTTTGTGTCTACCATCTCAATGGTTAATGATCCATCTCTATAACTATATGTTGTAACAGAAGTATTTCCCATACCACCATAATATCCATAAGGGCGGTATAATCCACCATAGCCATAATAATTTGTAGTAGTGGAAACAGATTGTTTGTCTTTTAAAATAGTAATTGCATTAATGGTTAAATCTCCATTCGACTCAATGTATTTAAGTCCCTTAGATGTTAAGTCTGCTTTAATGGCATCGACAATCCGTTCAGCATTTAATTGACTAACACTTCCAGTTGTTTTAACGCTATAAACGCTGAAAGTTTTATAAGTAGAGAAATTTGCATTTCTATCAAAGTCATTTGTTACTTTAAGTGTAGAACTACAAGAAACTGCAAATACCGATAAGGTAATAATTAGAAAGAATTGATTGATTTTGCTAGTTTTCATAATAAGTTTAATTTTATCAAAGGTAATCGATTTGCATCATTTTTTAATTTGAATTGTCATGAAACAATTAAAGGAAAAGAATGTGCTATCAAACAGAAATACAAAAAACATGAAAAAACATTTATCAATCATTTTTTTGACTGTGGTTGCTTTCCCGATTTTGGGAAATTGTTCTTTTGTTTTAAGCGAAATAAATCAAGTGAATTTAGTAAGCAGATCAAACTCAATTGATTATAAGGATACTATTCAATGGAATAAAAAGAAAACAGCACCCTGGTTTGTAGATCGTTTCAAGTTAGGTGCCGGATTTTTTAGTGCTACAACAACTACAGATATTGCAATTGGTAATAATAGTGGGGCTTTAGGTTCTAGAATTGATTTTGAAAAAGATTTGGGACTCAAAAGAAATGTAGGAACATTTATGGCTAATTTTCAATGGCGGATTTCCAGGAGATGGAGAATGGATGTTAGTTATTATCAGCTGAATAGATCTGCAAATGTTTCCCTGCAACGTTCTTTCGATTTCGGAGACAATACCTACAATGTAAATGCGAATGTAAGCAGTTTCTTCAATAATACTATTTATAGGGTGTCCTGGGGATATGCAATTATAGCAAAGCCTACTGCAGAACTAGGATTGCTGTTAGGTACACATACCCTTCAAACAAATATTGGAATTAGGGTAATTTCCGGCGGTGCGGGAGTTACTTATAAAGATAATTATAACCTTACTGCGCCTTTGCCAGATCTAGGTATTTGGGGTGGAGTGGCTCTTGGTAAAAGATGGGCACTTAATGGAGAATTTGAATATTTAACTATTACTACAGGTAATTTTAAAGGTGATATCGTTGGATATAATGCATCCTTAAATTTTAAAGCCACTCAACACTTAGACTTATCACTTGGGTATACAGGATTTAATTTTACCATTGATGCGGATAACAATGCTCAAAGCGGTCATATAGGTTGGGGTTATAATGGTCCGTCATTTACTGCCAACATCAGATTTGGACATAACAATTGGAACCACTGATTTTTTTCTTAAATCGGGCATAAAGTAAAAATAAAGTCTGAAGGTATTATTCTTGTCATATTGATAGCCAGTTGATTTCTGTTGCATCACCTGCATATATCCAAGGTCATAGCTCAGGGCTTTGCTTATATTTTGTCGAATGCCTAGGAACAGTCTATTTTGTTCGAATGTATTGTAAACAACTTCTTTACCAAATTGGATAGCAAGTTCATCTGAAACAACTAATGAGGGATATTTTTTATTCTTAAAAACTGGAATTGTGGCACTTAATAAATATCGAACGCGATCTGTTATTTTGTAGTTTCCACTAAAACTATCATTCACCATTTTTTGTTGCCATCGATTCTCATTTCTTAATCTTTGCAACAAAAGGATCTTACCTAATTTACTAATCGATTGTATTTGAAAATATAGTCGGTCTTCTTTGGCAAAACTTTTCCATCCAGCGGTTGTGGGAGCAAGCCACATTTTTCCATATCCAGTTGCTATCGTTACATTATCAGTTATCCAATAATTCACAGCACCCCTTAAAAAATAAAAACTGGGGTCCGCAATAAAGTTGTTTCTACGCATATGCGCATCTGCTATAAAACCCCAATGGTTTGACAAACGGGTTGTTGAATTAACACTAAACCAGGATTGACTTTGGATATTTACTTCTTTTGGTTTTATTTGTGCATCAATGGAAGTGCAACAAAATAGTAAAATAAAAATGCAAAAGATATAATTGATTTTGATGGAGTAAAACATAGGATCATTATTTGTGAAACAATAGGATGACTGTTGAGTGGTTTAAAACCACTCAAGCGAGCAATCAGTAAAAATTTTCATCAAGCAGCAAAAAATAGAATCAATAATTGTGCAGCTAGAATTCTCAAAATCATGGTAAGCGGATAAACAGTGGCATAAGAAGCTGATGGGATATCATTGCCAGCAACTTTTAATGCGAATGCTAATGCTGGAGGATCGGTACAGGCCCCTGCTAAAAGTCCAGATATTTCAAAATATGTTTTCTTTAAAAATTTCTTCGCAATTACCCCAACAATTAAAAGAGGTATCATCGTGATACAAATTCCCATCAGAATCCAACGATAGCCAGATCCATCACTAAAAGCAGAAGAAAGATTTTGACCACTGCTTAATCCAACACTTGCTAGGAATAAGGCAATACCCAACTCTCTGATCATTAAATTGGCACTATTGGTGGTATAATTATTGAGGTATAAAAAATTTCCAAATCTACTTAAAAAGAGTGCAACAATCAATGGTCCTCCTGCCATACCAATTTTTACAGCAACCGGCATACTGGGAATATTAAATGGAATACTGCCTAAAATAATTCCTAAAACTATTCCTATAAAAATGGGGCCAAGATCAGGCGATTCTAATCTTTTTAAAGAATTGCCTACAATGTCTGTAAACTGTTCTACACTTTCTTCTGTTCCCACAATAGTGATTGTGTCTCCTAATTGAAGAAATATATTTCCATGAGCCACCATTTCAATGCCAGCTCTTTTAATACGTGAGATAGTTAGGTTTTCGTGTTGTAATTCTAAAATGTTTCCTAACCTTTTGTGGGTAATCTCTTTTCTGGTAACCACAATAAATCGAGAAATTAAATTGCTGGTAGGTACAACCCGAAGGTTTATATCTGATTCAGTACCTACGAGTAATTTAACTTTTTCCATTAATTTTTTTGGAGCAACAAATTGCATAATATCTCCCTCAGCAAGCACAATGTCAGGTGTTGGAGTAATCACTTCTCCGCCATGAAGCATTCTGGAAATTATTACAGGTTCCTGAAGCATTTTAAAAATGCTACGCAAAGGTTGCCCAATCAGCTGCTTGTTCTCTAACTTGATATGAATAGATAAAGGACGATTCGATTGGATGAAATTTAATTTACGATGAAATTCCTTTTCCTTTTCTAAATCGATTCTCAAAACTTTTCTTAAAATAACCAGCGATAAAATAATGCCGATCACAGCAAATGGATAAGCAACTGCATAGGCAAGTGTAATTACACCATTATCTGCACCAGTGATGTGTAAATCTTTTACTGCTGCTTGGGCAGCTGCAAGGCCGGGGGTATTAGTTACAGCGCCACTCATTACACCTGCTAATACTGCAATATGTGTTCCAGAAGTATAGAAAAATATTACTGTAATGATAACGCCAAGTATTACTACACTTGCTGCTAATGCATTATTCCCTAGTGCTGTTTTTTTCAATGATGCAAAAAATCCTGGTCCAACTTGTAAGCCAATCGCGTATACAAAAATAATAAGACCGAATTCTTTAAGAAAATGCTCAACTTCTTTATTGATGCTAATCCCGAGATAAGAAAATAGGAGACCAATAAATAATATCCAAGTGATACCAAACGAAATTCCAAATATTTTTATTTTCCCCATGGCAATTCCGATTGCTATAACAATTGCATAAATGATGGCAGATTGTGCAACAGATTGCTGGGTAAATAAAGTAACAAACCAATTCATATATCAATATTTAAAGTCAAGGGAAAAAAAAGAACGAATACAGTGATTCGTTCTTTTTTTAACACTAAATATGTTCAGGTTCTAATTCCCAATGTTCAGGTGAACGCCACAGTGCACTCAATAATAATTCACGCATGAAATAAAACTCTTTTGGAAGCTTGTCATACAATTTTGCAAATAATTCTTCGTGAGATAATAATTCCTGTTTCCAAGGCTCTCTGTCTACTGTCATGATTTTTGCAAAATCATCTTTGCTGAAGTTTTCAATGCCAGTCCAGTCAATATCTTCATAGCGAGGCATCCAACCAATGGGAGATTCTGCTGCACCAGCTCCGCCCCGAACTCTTTCCACAATCCATTTTAGTACGCGCATATTTTCTCCGAATCCTGGCCATAAGAATTTGCCATTTTCATCTTTTCTAAACCAGTTGACACTAAAAATTCTTGGAGCATTTGGTAAATCACGTCCAAATTGTAGCCAATGATTTACATAGTCGCCCATATGGTATCCCATAAAAGGTAACATGGCAAATGGGTCGCGGCGAACTTTACCAATTTCACCAAACGCAGCAGCTGTAGTTTCACTTCCCATTGTAGCAGCAGTATATACACCAAAACTCCAATTGAAAGATTGACAAACTAAAGGAACTGCAGTACTTCTTCTTCCACCAAAAACAAAAGCAGCAATAGGAACTCCATTTGGATTATTCCATTCAACATCGATGCAAGGATTTTGATAAGCAGGCGCAGTAAAGCGGCTGTTTGCATGAGCAGCTGGTTTGCCTGATGAAGGATCATAAGGTAAGCCATGCCAATCAGTTAGTCCCTCTGGAACTTCTTTAGTCATTCCTTCCCACCATACATCTCCATCTTTTGTAATGGCAACATTGGTAAAGATGGTATTCGCCTTAATGCTTTCCATCGCATTTGGATTCGTATGGTAATTAGTACCAGGTGCTACACCAAAATATCCAGCTTCAGGGTTGATTGCATATAAATGTCCGTCTTCACTTTTATGAATCCAAGCGATATCATCGCCAACAGTAGTTACCTTCCAATTGTCTACACCTTTTGCTGGTATCATCATCGAAAAATTGGTTTTCCCGCAAGCACTTGGAAAAGCAGCAGCGATATATGTTTTTTCTTTTGTTGGAGATTCTACTCCAAGAATTAACATATGCTCAGCTAGCCAACCTTCTTCTTTACCCATTACAGAAGCAATTCTTAAAGCAAAACATTTTTTTCCCATCAATGCATTTCCACCATAGCCACTGCCATAAGAAATAATTAAACGTTCTTCAGGAAAATGTGAAATGTATTTAGTTGTTGGATTATTGGGCCATTTAACATCATGACCAGGAGTTGTTAAAGGGCAACCCACCGTGTGAATACATTTTACGTAAGCGTTACGTTTCAAATAGGGGTAAATACTTTCGCCCATTCTTGTCATAATATACATATTCACTACCACATATTCTGAATCAGTTAATTGTACACCATATCTTGAATAAGGAGATCCAACCGGCCCCATGCAGAATGGAATAACATAAAGTGTTCTTCCATGCATGCTATCTTCCATTAAACCATTCAGCACTTTTTTCATTGCGTTTGGCTCCATCCAATTATTTGTAGGGCCGGCATTTTCTTTCACCCTGCTACATATAAAAGTTTTGTCCTCCACACGTGCCACATCACTCGGATCAGAGAAACAGGCATAACTGTTTGGCCTTTTAGCGGGATTTAGTTTTATAAACGTCCCCTTTTTAGCTAATAACTCACACAAACCATCATATTCTTGCTTAGAGCCGTCACACCAATGAATGCTTTTTGCATCACATTGATCTGCAATACCATTCACCCAATTCTTTAATTCTGGAATCACCCCAGGAACTTCGTTCAAATGAGGTTTTGCTTCTTTCATCATACGATCTATAATTTTTAATGTAAAATCTATTTAATTAAATCACTTTACAAAGTTTCGATTAAAAGATTAAGTGTGAAAATGACAAATGTTAGGTTTGTGATTTAAAATCATCTTTTTTATAATTATTTAAGGTTGATTTTTTAAAATTAGGTGAGTTTTAGACTAATTTATACAAATGATTTATTTTTCAAATACATTTTTTTATTTCAATTATTTCCCTAAAAACATGGATTCTAAGAATAAATGTTTATCCTTTAATTGATTATTAAAAAAATTGGTAAATTATGGGTTCTTTGCTGCTGCAAAATTTATTATTTTAAAAACTTGCCTCAAATTCTATGAAATCATTTTTAGTTTTAGGTTCCTTTTTTTTATGCTCTGTATTTATTTCTCATGCACAACTTAGTGTTGCCCGTCCTTTTGGAGATCATATGGTTTTACAAAGAAACAAACCAGTTCCTATTTGGGGGTGGGCTTCCAAGAATGAAAAGATTACCATACAATTTAATCAATTGTCGATTCAAACCCAAGCTGATGCAAATGGTAAATGGATGGTTAGCTTGCCTGCTATGAAAGAAGGGGGACCATTTGAAATGAGGTTAAGTGGAAAACAACAAATCATTCAATTAAAGGATATTATGTTGGGTGAGGTTTGGTTATGTTCTGGACAATCGAATATGGAATTTGTAATGCGTGATGCATTTAATTTCAATACGGCAACAGCCATTGTTAATCAGGCAGATATACGTCAGTTCACTGTGCCAAATGAAGTTAGTCTACAGCCAAAAGATTCCATTTCAGGTGGGGAATGGGTTTTAGCTAGTCCAGAAACACTTTCAAATTTTACTGCAGTTGGATATTCTTTTGCTAAAGAAATCGCAAATCGATTACATATAACTGTTGGTTTAATTAAAGATGCTTGGGGTGGTTCTCAAATTGAAGGATGGATCAGTCGAAATGCTATGTTGGAATCGGATGTATTAAAGGAATATGGGCAAAAATTTCCTCAAACCTGGGAGGAGGCTGATGCACAATTATTAAAAAACTTAAAGGATAAACTTTCTGCCAAAAATCATCAACTTCCTAATACCGATATAACTTATTTATTAAATAATGATTCAACAGTATTTGAGCAGTGGCTTCCATATGCACCGCCTAGTCAGTGGGATTGGCAAGGCATCTGGGCCTTTAGAGGTGCTGGCTTTATGGAAAGAAGTTTAACGATACATGCTAATGAAGTTGCGAAAGCTTCTGTATTAAGTCTAGGTGATAATGATGGTATATTTCAATTATATATTAATGGCAAGCTCATCAAAGAAGGAGCTGGAAAAAATTCTAGATTATTTAGTCTTCCCGCGAATACTTGGAAGGAAGGTAGAAATATCCTCTTAATTCACCAGGAGAAACAAGTAGATCCTGCCTGGTTTGGAAATGGCTTTATTGGGGAACCTGGTACCCTATATCTTAAATTTGATGGGCAACAGCAGTCTTTGGCAGGAAATGGATGGAAGATGATTCCAGACTTTAAAATGCCTTGGAATTATGTGCATGCCCAAAACAATGCGGGAGCTGTTATTTATAACGCCATGATTCATCCCATTATACCTTTTGCAATTCAAGGATTTTTATGGTACCAAGGAGAATCCAATGCTGATCGTGCTTTTGAATATCGTAAAAGCTTTCCTTTAATGATTGAAAGCTGGAGAAAAGAATGGAATGAGGAATTACCATTTTACTTTGTTCAGTTGTCTAGTTATGGCAAGTTTCAAAACAGTAATCAAGGAAGTGCTTGGGCTGAATTAAGAGAAGCTCAAAGTATGACACTCAGTTTGCCTAAGACCGGGCAGGCTGTTACTACAGATATTGGCAATCCAGATAATGTGCACCCTAGAAATAAAGAAGATGTAGGTAAGAGACTTGCCGCAAATGCATTAGCAAATACTTATGGAGTTCCATTAGCTGTTTTCTGCGGACCTACTTTTCATTCTGTGGAATTTAATAATGACAAGGCCATTATTGTTTTTAAAAACTTGGGTAATGGATGGCAAATCAAGGACCAATACGGATATATCAAAGGATTTGAAATAGCAGGAGCAAATCATCAGTTCTTTTATGCACAAGCAAGAATCGAAGGTAATAATATTATTGTAAGTAGTGATAAAGTGATGGGGCCTCAAGCTGTTCGTTATGGATGGACAGATTCGCCGATAGATGCGAACCTATATAATTTAGAAGGATTTCCAGCTTCTCCATTTCGAACTGATTCTTGGAAGGGCATCACAGAGGAAAATAAGTTTAAATAATTTTCTTTGATCGTAATATCCTTTTTTTTATTAGCTTTTAAAAAATAAAAGTTTATGAGGATTGCTATCCCAATATTTTCTTTTTTTACAATTTACAGTTGTTGGTCAGTGTAAAATTTCTCATAATAAATTTCCTGATGGGACTATGTATTTAGAAACTGAGCCAAGTTTCATTATCATTCAATGACATAAATCGAAATATTTAGTCTATAAAAGGCTTTTTCATGATATTTATCATGCCCCTCTGTAACAAACATCACAGTAGCTTAACCTTAAATTTTGGAATTTTGTGATAGTTCTAATATTTAGTTTTCGTTATTTAATTATAATAAATTTATACCTTAAATCCAGCACATGTTTTCACATCACGAACATTTGAATGAACCAATCACAGAGGGCGAAAGCTATAGAGATCGGATAAATACGGTTGACGAAAACGGAAAACGCAAATGGGTTTTTGCATATAAGCCACCAAATGGGAAGTTTTATAATATCAGAACATGGCTGAGTATTTTATATTTTATTCTTTTTTTTGGGATGCCTTTTGTTTATGTAAATGAAAGACCTTTTTTCTTACTTAATATTCCTCAAGCAAAATTTATTCTTTTTGGTAAGGTGTTTTGGCCACAAGACTTTTTTATTCTTGGTTTAACAATGGTCACATTTGTATTATTTATTGTATTATTTACAGCTGCTTTTGGAAGGCTTTTCTGTGGTTGGGCTTGTCCACAAACCAACTTCATGGAAATGATGTTTCGAAAAGTTGAATTTTTTATTTTGGGTGATGCACCTGCTCAAAGGCAATTAAAAGAAGCCCCTTGGAGAGGAAAAAAGATTTTTAAAATGGGCTTGAAACAGTTGGCCTTCTATATACTTTCTTTTATTATTGCGAATACTTTTTTGGCCTATATCATTGGTGTAAAGGAATTGGAGAAAATTATTACAGAGCCAGTGATTAGTCATATAGGCGGATTATCCTCTATATTAATTTTTAGTGCCGTATTCTTTGCAGTTTATAGTTTCTTTAGAGAGCAAGCATGTATTGTTGTTTGCCCCTATGGTCGATTACAAAGTGTCTTGCTCGACAAAAATTCAATGATTGTTGCCTACGATTACAAGCGTGGTGAGCCAAGAGGGCCAATCAAGAAAGGTGAAGAGGTAATATCTAAAGGCGATTGCATTGATTGTCATCAATGCGTAAAGGTTTGTCCAACTGGTATTGATATTCGGAATGGACTTCAAATGGAGTGTGTTGGTTGTACTGCGTGTATTGATGCATGCAATAATATTATGGATCATATTAAAAAACCGAGAGGTTTAATACGTTATGCTTCTGAAAATAGTATCGCAAATGGTGAGCCATTACATTTTACAACAAGAATGAAATTATATACTGTTTTGCTTGCTATAGTTTTAAGCGTTTTATCTCTTTTATTAATGACTAGAAAAGATATTGATCCAACAGTAATGAGAACTCCGGGACAATTGTATCAGGAGCGTGGAGCTGATAGTCTTTCAAACTTGTATAATGTAAAAGTTGCTAATAAGACGATGAAAATGATTCCTATGATTATTAAGTTAGAAGGAAGTAATGGTAGGATTGAATCTATAGGAAAAGATTATGTAGAAGTTGCAAAAGAAGGTCAGGGTTCTGGTACTTTTTTTGTGATTTTACCCAAGTCTGCTGTACATCAAAGGAAAACTACCATCACATTAAGTTTCTGGCAAGGTGATCAAAAAATAAGTGAAACTAAAACGAACTTTTTAGGACCAATAAAAGTGTCAGATTAATAAAATTTATATATCTATTTTAGGAGGGGGACTACAATGTAGTTCCCCTTTTTTATTAAACAGGGTGATGCTAACCTAATTAATAAAAATATGTTTTGAATGCTTTTTTAAATTTTGATTTTTGAATTTTTACTTTCAATTATATTTACCCTAAACGAAGCCATCATGAAACAAAGAAAAATTACCCTCACCGAATCAGAAATTCCTACTCATTGGTACAATATTATGGCAGATATGCCGAATAAGCCATTGCCTCCATTGCATCCAGCTACGCAACAGCCGATTGGGCCAGAAGCATTGGCACCATTGTTTCCTATGGAGTTAATTAAACAAGAAGTGAGTACTGAACCATGGGTGGAAATTCCAGATGAGGTAAGAAATTTATATTCTATTTGGCGCCCAACTCCAATGTTTAGGGCCTATGAATTAGAAAAAGCAATTGGTACAAAATCGAAAATATATTATAAATATGAAGGTGTTAGCCCTGCGGGTTCTCATAAACCTAATACGGCTATTCCTCAGGCATATTATAATGCTAAAGAAGGCATAAAAAAAATTGCTACAGAAACTGGCGCTGGTCAATGGGGAAGTGCGTTAAGTTTTGCATGTAAATTATTTGGAATTGAATGCGAAGTCTTCATGGTAAAAGTTAGTTATGAAGGAAAACCATATAGAAAAGTAATGATGAATACCTGGGGTGCTAAAGTACATGCTTCTCCTTCTAATTTAACAGAGGCAGGTCGTTCTATTTTGGCAAAAGATCCTAACTCTCCAGGAAGCTTAGGGATTGCTATTTCGGAAGCGGTTGAAGTGGCAGCCACAAATGAGGATACCAAGTATGCATTAGGTAGTGTCTTGAATCATGTGTTGATGCATCAGACTATTATTGGACTTGAAGCAAAAAAACAACTTGAAAAAGCTGGGGATTACCCCGATATTATTATTGCTCCATTTGGAGGAGGTTCTAATTTTGCAGGAATTTGTTTTCCATTTTTACAAGACAATTTATTACATGGAAAAAAAGTACGAGCTATTGCTGTAGAACCTACTTCTTGTCCTAAGTTAACCAGGGGCGTATTTCGTTATGATTTTGGTGATACTGTTGGAATGACTCCTTTGTTGCCAATGTATACACTTGGTCATAATTTCATTCCTTCTCCCATTCATGCAGGGGGATTGCGTTATCATGGAGCTGGTGCAATCATTAGTCAGCTTTTAAGGGATGGTTTAATTGAGGCAACTTCAATTAATCAAATAGAATGTTTTGAAGCTGGTGTTTTATTTTCAAGAACAGAAGGTATTATTCCTGCACCTGAAGCAAATCATGGAATTGCAGAAGCAATACGTCAGGCAAAAATTGCAGATGAAGAAGGTGTATCAAAAACCATTCTATTCAACTTATGTGGACATGGTAATTTTGATCTCTCATCTTACGAACAATTCCTTGCTGGTAATTTGATTGATTTTGAAGTGAGTCAGGCAGATATTGAAAAATCTATAGCAGAATTAACAACACCAATTATTCAATAAAATATTTGATCCATATTCAGAAGGCAAATCAATGGGTTTGCCTTTTTTCTTTGTAAATTGAAGAGGAAGTTTTTTTGTTTAAAATAAATCAGTTTTATGAGTCAGATTAAAGGTAAAAAAGCATTGATTACAGGAGGTGCCTCAGGAATTGGTAAATTGATGGGGAGAGAACTGTTGCGAAAGGGATTGGAGATTTTGGTAATCTGGGATTTTAATGAAGTATTATTGAAGGCTACAGTTGCAGAGTTTGAAAGTGAAGGATATAAAGTCTTTTCTTTTATTGTTAATGTAATGGATACCGCATCAGTTATAGCAACTGCCCAAAAGGTAAAAGAAGAAATTGGTAACATTGACATTCTAATCAATAATGCAGGAATTATTGTTGGAAAATATTTTTTGGATCATACGCATGAAGAAATTGACAGAACCATGGGTGTAAATAGCGCCGCATTAATGCATATCACTAAAGAGTTTCTCCCTGATATGGTAAACATGCAAGAAGGTCATATTGTAAATATTGCTTCAGCAGCAGGAATGGTAAGCAATCCCAAGATGAGTGTATATGTTGCAAGTAAGTTTGCAGTAGTGGGATGGAGTGATTCCTTATTACTTGAAATGCGCAATGCGGGAACCAATGTTCAGGTAACCACAGTTACGCCATTTTATATTAGTACCGGTATGTTTGAAGGGGTTAAAAGCAGTATTGTTCCTATCGTAAAACCGGAAATAGCGGTTAAGAAAATAATTAGGGGTCTGGAGAAGAATAGTCGATATGTAAGAATGCCAGGTATTATTTATTGGGTGCCATTATTTAAAGGAATTTTACCCGCATTTCTGTTTGATATTATTGTAGGAGAGTGGTTTGGTATGTATAGGTCGATGGATGAATTTAAGGGCAGACAATAAATATTGTTCCTTTACATCTAAAGAGATCAATCAATTTTTTGAAACTTATCGATGATAATTTCAACTGGTTTATTATTGGATGGAGGCATTCCTTTAAACAACCATAAATTCAGATGCACAGGTTCTGCTGTATGAGGTATAAAGAGTTTAGGATTTTTTGATTTAAACGAACGTCTTGCAATCAGTGAATCAATTTCCATATTCCATCCTTTATAACTTTGGAAAATAACTGATGAGGCCGACCAAATAAATCGATGAGATGTTTTTGGGTAAATATGTGAAACTTTAAAAGGATAGGTTTGATTGGTGAAGCCATTTAATAATGTAGCAGGCCAAACCGTAAAATTACCAGCTTTATTTGTTTCAATTCCCCACTTAGCAAATTCTATATCTATTTCGTTAGTTACGTCTGGTACTTTGGGAGAAGCTGGATAATTAAATAATCCTAATACTATATTTTTATCCAATTGATCTATTGGCCCTTCCAGGTACCATTCATAAGTTCCAAAACCTAAAGTATCAGTTGTCCATACTTCGGCACAGTCCCACTTTTTTGCTACTGAATCAAAAGTGATTTTTAAATGAAGTCTTCCATTTGAATCAACGTAGGCATTGTTCGGGTTCCAGCTATTTGGGCCAGGTGTGGCGGATCCTGATTTCACATTCCATGTATAATTTGAAAAACTGAGCATTGGTGAGATGGTATCATTAGTACTTACATATTTCGAAATGTCTTTGGTTTGTATATCATCATTCAACTCAAAATTGTTTTTATAATTGAATGGTAGGAGACCGAATATCAGTAATGCGGGGAAGGATAATAAAGAGATAATATTTTTCAGAATGCAGTATTTAAATAATATGAAAAAAAGCTTAAAAAGGATTCAATATCTCATTTATTATTGTTTATTGTAATAATAAACAATAAATTTAATCAATACCTTTTGTACCACCCCTAAACTACTTCTAAAATGAGTAAAAATTATACTTATTTATTAGCATTATTGACTTGTTCAATTGTGTTTTTATCAAGCTGTACCAAAAATGTTGGAACAGACAGCGCTTCAAATTCTCAAAATATACCCAACAGTGTTTTACGTAATTATGGTTTACAAACAATGACACCTGATCAATGGGCGAGTGTACCTACATTTAGTTCATCAGTTGTAACAAGTAGATATAAACCTTCTGGTTTGTCTTTTTCAGGAACCTTGCCAAGCAATTATTTGTTAGCCACCCCAGATGTAAGGGATCAGGGACAAATAGGATCTTGTACAGGTTTTTGTGGAGCAGAAACTGCTGAGATACTTAATTATTATAAAGCAAATCCTTCAACTTCATCTCCAACAATAACTGTTTCAAATGGCGTATCAACAGCAATTTCAAATCAAATAGCTTCACCTACTTCATTATTTGGAACTAGTGGTGCTTTAAGTCCTATGTTTATTTATTATGTGGAGAGAGTGGTAATTCAAAAACAAGCAATCAGTGCAGATTTAGGGGCCAATATGGTAAATATTGGACAAACATTACAAGGAACAACATCTAATACTTCTTCAACACCTTTAACTTATAATGGAATAAATTTTAAAGGAGTTTCTACTGAAGATTTATATGCTTATCCTTCAACTTTAAATGCAAGTGGCTATAATGTTGCATCAGCAACTTCACCTAGTTATTTAACGGCGCCAAGTTCGAGTGCGATTTCAAGCGCTTTGAATTATACTTTAGCAACTCAATCAGGAAGTACTACAAGTGCTGGAGTTATTACTGCACATGGTTATTATTTAATCAATTCTACAGGTTCTACTTTAGTGAATGATGTGAAAACTGCTTTAGCGAATAATAAGCCTGTGATGATGGGCTTCAATGTGTATGATAATACTCGGACATATAAATATTTTGAAGGATTAAATACTACTTCATATACTTATAATCCATTAACAACTTCAGGTTCATTGGCTTCTGGAGTAAGGTTATTAGGTGGTCATGCGGTACCTATCGTTGGATATATTAATGATGCAACACAACCAGGTGGTGGTGTTTTTGTAGTAGAAAATTCATGGGGAAAACCATGGGGAAATAAGGGATTCTTTTATTTGCCTTATTCAGTTATTCAAAGTACGAGAGTTGTACCAGCGGGTAGTTTATATGTTGCCATACTCTAGCTAATCAATTAATGACATTAAAGAAGCCTGATTGAATTTTAGTTTCAATCAGGCTTCTTTAGTAACATAGATCAACAAAATGTATTATTAGTTAATTGAAGTTAATTAACCTTCCTAATCTCTGATAAACTATTAATATCATTTGTGTTCTTGGATAGAAGTTTTAATTACTTGGGATTTAATTATTTTTTGTTGCTGTTTCCAGACCGGATACCTTTTATTAACCCAAAACAAAAGAACACGAACGACAGTGTAACTAAAGCTGTAAGAATTATAAAATCTAAATCTTTCATTATTTAATCTTTTTTTGAATTCAGGTAGATGAGTAAAATAAGCATTGTAGGTGGCCATAATCCTATGAAAATTGCTCTGTCATGATCTTTTAGAATAGTATAATAATATTCTGAGATAAAGATTATGACGAGCGCTAAAACTGCAATTACAATTTCAAAAAAAGAAAATTTATTTTTCATCTGTATTTTATATTTCTTGTTATGTATTTATAAGTTTATTAAAACTTGTATGATTCTTTAATTTTTGTGAAGTGTAATAACATAATGTTATATAAAACATCAAATCATAAGAAAAGGTTCAATTAAACAAAAAAAATATTGTTTTTATTATTTGTTAAGAATATACTTTAATTCTCACTTCAGTAGTTAAATCCTTTAATGGGAATATTTTTTCTATTCTTACTCTATGATTAGTTAATCAAAAAGCAATAAAACGATTTAAGAAATTGTATATTAGATGATGGGAAGTTCAAACAGATATACAACTAAACTAAACAATAATATTGTAATGCCTTTAATTGGATTAGGTGTGTACGATATGTATGAAAGGGAAGCAGAACAAGCAGTTGAATCTGCACTTGAAATCGGATACCGGCTTATTGATACTGCATCAATGTACAATAATGAAAAAGAGATTGGGAATGCTATTAGAAATAGTGGTATCAAGAGAGACCAGATTTTCCTCACAACAAAATTGAATAATACCGATCACGGGTATGATCAAGCATTGAAAGCTTTTGACGAAAGTTTACAAAAATTGCAACAGGATTATATTGATTTATATTTAATTCACTGGCCAATAAAGGAAGGCAGAAAAGAATCATGGAAAGCACTTGAAAAATTATATGCTGATAAAAGAGTTCGTGCTATTGGAGTTGCAAATTATACAGTTCCTATTTTAGAGGAGTTGAAATCATACTCCTCCATTATTCCGGCGGTAAATCAAATTGAGTTTACCCCTTGGCTTTATCAAAAAGATGTTTTAGATCAATGTAAAAAGCAAGGAACTCAATTGCAATCATACTCCCCCCTCACTAGAGGAATTAAATTTAATGACCCAAGGTTAATCAAGCTTTGTAACAAATATCAGAGATCACCCGCTCAAATTATCCTCAATTGGAATATTCAGTTAGGCGTTTCTACTATCCCTAAATCTATAAAAGTAGAACGTCTGCAAGAAAACTTTGATGCCACAAATTTCGATTTGGACATAGATGATGTTATATTTATGAATTCCTTTAACGAAGGGTTTAGAATTTGCGATGACCCCATTCAATTTTTATAATTTATTAAAATTAAACATGAAAAAATTAGTCTTCATTTTTGCAATTACATTGTTAGCATTTACACAGTCACAAGCTCAAACAACTCAAAAGGAATTAAAACATATTGTTTTATTTACTTTTAAATCTAGCTCAAGTGCTGCTTCTATTGATTCTGTAGTAAAGGCATTTAATCATTTATATGGAACAGTTCCTCAGGTAAAGAAAATGGAGTGGGGGTTAAATATGAGTCCTGAACATTTGGATCAGGGATTTACACATTGCTTTGCCTTAACCTTTAGTTCGGAAAAGGACTTAGCAGATTACCAACAAAATCCAGCACATAAAGCTTTTCAAACAATATTAAAGCCGCATATGGATAAGGTTTTTGTGGTTGATTATTTTGTAGC
>JBAXHC010000059.1:0-19356 GCA_037139075.1 Bacteroidota bacterium | reverse complement strand
TTTGACATATGTTTATAACCTGGAGATACCACATATGGGGTGATTTGGAAAAATTAATTGGGTGTTTTTGGGTAATTATTTGGATAATATGAAATACTCAGACTTCACAATCACTAATAGAATGCTTTCTCTTATCAGTGAAATTGATGAATTTAAAGGTGCTTGGAAGGCATTAGGAAAACTGGCGCCCGATCAATTAATCTCCTTAAAACGAGTAGCAACAATTGAAAGTATTGGATCTTCTACTAGGATTGAAGGAAGCAAATTAACTGATAAAGAAGTAGAGATGCTGCTTTCAAACTTAAGTATTAAAAAATTTGATTCTAGAGACGAGCAAGAAGTTGCGGGTTATGCAGAAGTGATGGATACTCTTTTTCTTCATTATAAAGTGATTCCTTTTACAGAAAACTATATCAAGCAATTTCATAGAGATTTATTAAAACATAGCGATAAGGATACTAAACATCGGGGAGAATATAAGAAGCATACAAACCATGTAGAAGCCTTTGATGCTTCAGGTAAAAGTCTTGGAGTAGTTTTCGAAACAACAAGTCCTTTCGATACCCCTTTTCAAATGCAAGAATTGGTTTCATGGACAAAGGATGCAATAGAATTTAAAGAATTGCATCCGCTAATCATCACAGCAATATTTATTGTTAGATTTCTAGCCATTCACCCTTTTCCGGACGGGAATGGGAGATTATCCAGAATACTAACAACCTATATATTATTACTAAGTGGTTATGAATATGTTCCTTTTAGTTCAATGGAAGCAGTTATTGAAAACAGTAAGCAAGGATATTATCTGGCATTACGACAAACGCAAGGAACAATAAAAAATGATCATCCAAATTGGGAGCCATGGGTATTGTTTTTCTTAAAGACCATGAAACAACAAAAAGAAAAACTTGAAACAAAAATTGAGCGAGAAAAAATTCTAATGGCGAAACTGCCAGATTTGTCATTGCAAATTTTAGATCTTGTTAAATCAAGGGGGAGAATTACAATTAGTGAAGTAGTTACACTTACCAATGCAAATAGAAACACTATCAAAAAACATTTAGAACAATTAGTTACAGCAAGCCATTTAGAGAAAAATGGAATAAGTAAAGGAGTTTGGTATTCGATAAAATAAAAAGAGCACTAATTACTTAGTGCTCTCTCTCTGTCGACATGACTACCCTCAGTTCGAACCAGATTTGGGAGGATTTGGATAAAATTTTGGATTATTAGAGGAAATACATACCTTTGACGTTAGTAACGAAATGCGTAACTATGATTATTTCATTTGGAGATAAGGATACCGGAAAAATCTGGGAAGGAGAACGAGTAAAGAATCTGCCTCCAACAATTCAAGAAATTGCCAGAAGAAAGCTGAGGATGCTGAATAACTCTCAAAATATTATTGACCTGCAAATTCCTCCATCGAATAAATTAGAAAAGCTAAAAGGAAAGTTTAAAAATTACTACTCAATCCGCATTAATGATCAGTGGCGAATAATATTCATTTGGAATAATGGCAATGCTGAACAAGTTGAAATAATTGATTACCACTAAAATATAAATCATGAAAAAATTAAAAAACATACATCCTGGAGAAGTGCTAGTTGAGGAGTTTTTAACCCCTTTAGGAATCACAGCATATCGTTTATCAAAAGATATTGGAATTCCCCAAACGCGCATATCAGAAATTATAAAATGCAGAAGGAGGATTACGGCAGATACTGCTCTTCGCCTATCTAAGTACTTTAATAATTCTGCAAAATTTTGGCTAGGGTTACAGAATGATTTTGATATAGAAGAAGAAAAAGGTCAATTGGAAAATGATTTGAATTCAATTAAACAATATTCTGGGACTGCTGCTTAATCAACATACTTATTTGATTTAAAGGATTAGCTCGCTCCGCTCGATAATTTCCATGAAAGTGATTTCATCAACTACTTACTTCTTTACTTTTATGGATTAGCTCGCTCCGCTCGCTGATCCTTGAGGGTGGGGTCTCAACATAGCCGCTGCCCGCGCTTTGCGCAGGCGCGGTTTTTTTGTGCCCATCCATAGCTGGAAAAAGTTCCACTCGGTCTGGGCACAAAAAAACCGCTCAACTTTCGTTGAGCGGCTGTGTTGGTCGGGAAGACAGGATTCGAACCTGCGACCCCCTGGTCCCAAACCAGGTGCGCTACCGGCCTGCGCTACTTCCCGATTAAAGGTTTTATGCCGATACCCTCTTGAAAAAATTTGAGCGGTGAGGGCGGGATTCGAACCCGCGGTACAGAGTAACCCGTACGGCAGTTTAGCAAACTACTGATTTCAGCCGCTCATCCACCTCACCGTCCTTACTCTTTTCAGAGAGGGCTGCAAAAATAGGGAGCTGCGTTCTAATTGCCAAAAAAGGATGTATAAAATATTAAAATAAAAATCCCGAACTGGTTTTAACCGGCTCGGGATCAATCTTATAAGTAACTAATTGCCTTACATGGCCGCTAATTGTACTTTCTGAGTCAACTCCATGACGTTCTCACGGAAAATACTATCCGTATCCATCAGATCTTTCACCGTCTGACAAGAATGTATCACCGTAGTGTGATCACGACCACCAAAGTGCTCCCCAATCGTTTTTAATGAGTTTTTAGTGAATGCCTTCGCCAAATACATTGTAATTTGACGAGCCTGAACAATCTCACGCTTTCTTGTCTTATGTAATAATCTATCATAAGGAACATCGAAATACTCACACACCATTTTTTGAATGGCATCAATGGTGATTTCTTTGCTGCTGGTCTTCACAAAATTGCGCAATACTTTCTTCGCTAACTCAACATCAATATCTTTCTTATTCAATGAAGATTGTGCTAATAAAGAAATTAAAGCTCCTTCTAATTCACGCACATTAGTATTGATATTATATGCCACGTATTTTACTACTTCTTTTGGCATATCCAAACCATCATTCTTCATTTTCTTTTCCAGGATCTCAATTCTGGTTTCGTAATCTGGAATTTGCAAATCAGCACTCAATCCCCAACGGAATCTGCTCAATAAACGCTCTTGCATGCCATCCAAATCTTTTGGTGGCTTATCAGAAGTTAATACTAATTGCTTACCACTCTGATGTAAATGATTAAAGATGGCAAAAAATGCATCCTGACTTTTTTCTGCTCTGCTAAAGAACTGAACATCATCAATAATCAAAACGTCGATTAATTGATAAAAATGGATAAAGTCGTTAATGGCATTATTGCGACTATGATCCTGAAATTGATTGATAAACTTTTCACTACTCACATATAAAACCACTTTTCCTGGATGAATGCGCTTTACTTCATTCCCTATGGATTGAGCCAAATGAGTTTTTCCTAAACCAACACCGCCATATATTACTAATGGATTAAAAGAATTGCCTCCTGGCTTCTCAGCCACTGTTTTACCCGCTCTGCGGGCAACCCTGTTACAATCACCTTCGATAAAAGAATCGAAAGTGTACATATGATTTAACTGAGGATCGATCTGCATTTTCTTTAACCCTGGAATCACAAATGGATTCTTTACAGGATTATCAATAACCAATGGAAAATTCATTTCATTGTTATTGTATGTTTTCATGTTGCTGGCAGGAATATCCATGGATCCGCTACGACCATTTGTATTTCCACTATCCACCATAATACGATATTCTAATCTTGCTTCTTTACCTAATTCGCGCTTTAATGTTTTAGCTAATAGATTTACGTAATGTTCTTCCAGGTATTCATAGAAAAATTGACTCGGAACTTGAATCAATAAAATGTTTGTTTTAAGTTCAACAGGAGTAATAGGCTCGAACCATGTTTTGTAATGTTGCCATTCTACAATGTCTTTAATAATTTTTAAGCAGTTGCTCCAGATTAATTCAGCGTTCTTAGCCATACAAAAATCAACTTATTATAATGAGTTATAGTATTCCTTTTTTGCCCTTCCTGCTCACATATTCTTTTCAACAAGTTATCCATTTTATTTGAAATGTGGAAAACTTAAAAAAATAATTAAGGGGCTGCAATATGTACACTTTATGTTGAAAAAAAAATTTTTTATTTAGCCAATTTATTGATTATAAAATCATGCAAATCAAACTAAATTTTAAATATTATATGATACTTTTTTCATATTTAATTGACCTGATTGAATTACAGCCTCCGACAATTGTGATATCAGCATTCTAGCGCTTCAAAGTTTTCGAAGATCACAGAATTTTTCAGTCAAATATTACAAAAAAAAACTTTCTAATAATACCGGCTTAGAAGACCACTTGTCAATATTTCGTCAACACTATAACAAAATATACTTTTTTGTTTAAAAATAAAAAAGAAAACTACAGGGCTAACTAAACAATTTAAAATTGTAGTTTCAATTTAATTCTTACCAAGGTTTAAAATTAAACGACCTCGAATTTATAAAATATGATACTCATCATGTTTATCAAAAAGGTTTAAAAAAGGTAAAAATGGATCTTAAAACGAGTAGTTGATTTTAAACTTAGATTTGCCAGTTCAAATAAAAAATTATGTCGTACGAAATAACAGGAAAATTAGTAGCTCGATTTGATATCGTGCAGAGAACAGAAACATTTAAAACCAGAGAATTCGTGATTGAAAAATCAGACGACATCAATGGCAGAACTATTACCAACTATGTTAAGTTTCAATGTGTACAAGATAAAACAGCCATGGTTGATCGATTCAATCTTGGAGATGATGTGAAAGTTCAATTCAATATCAAAGGAACGAAATGGGTGAAAGAAGGTAAAGAGAACTATATCACTAATCTAGACGCATGGAGAATGGAAACAGTTAAGATGGGTCAGGATGCTAGTCCTTCTGACAATACAAATTATAGTGATATGCCACCCACACTTGATGCAGTGGATGATCTTCCATTTTAATGTAGCCCTACTTTTTTAGGATAAACACCTAACAGTAATACAATGCAAAAAGACATTAGCCTAAAGCTTACCCCAACCGAAGCTACGAATCCCGATATCATTAAAACCTATATCGCTCAAAGTCTGGGAGTTCCTGTACATACTATTACCGGATTTTACCGCAGTAAAGAATCGATAGATGCCAGAAGCAGCAAACAGACATGGATTAATCTAAGTTTGAAAGCTTTTGTTGACGAGCCTTATATTCAACGCCCTCTTTTTACAATTGATTTTCAAGATGTTTCCCGTGCTTCCAAAAAAGTGATCATTGTTGGTGCCGGACCAGCTGGACTTTTCGCGGCACTCCAATTAATTGAATTAGGAATTCAACCCATTATTCTGGAAAGAGGAAAAGATGTTCGTGCAAGAAGAAGAGATTTAGCTGCACTTAATAGAGAAGGCATCGTAAATCCTGAAAGTAATTACTGCTTCGGCGAAGGTGGCGCTGGCACTTATAGCGACGGCAAATTGTATACGCGTAGTTCTAAACGCGGTGATATCAATCGCATCCTATCCATTTTATACCAATACGGTGCAGAAGAAAATGTTCTTTATGAAGCACATCCGCATATCGGAACTAATAAACTGCCACATATTATCACAGCTATAAGAAAGCAAATTTTAGATAGTGGTGGAACATTTCTTTTTGAAAAAAAAGTGACCAACTTTATAATTGAAAACGATATTATTAAATCAGTTGAAACAGCTGACGGCAATAAATTTGAAGCAGATGCTATAATCCTTGCTACTGGTCATTCTGCACGTGATATTTTTGAATTGTTACACCAAAAAAACATATTAATAGAAGCAAAACCATTTGCTTTAGGCGTTCGTATAGAACACCCTCAAGCACTCATCGACAGTATTCAATACCATTGTAGTATCCGCGACGAAAACCTCCCTCCTGCCAGCTACGGGTTAGTTGAACAGGTAAATGAAAGAGGTGTATTTAGTTTTTGTATGTGCCCGGGGGGAATTATAGCCCCTGCAGCTACTAGTCCAGGTGAATTGGTAGTAAACGGATGGAGCCCCAGTAAAAGAAATAACCCATTTGCAAATAGTGGTATGGTGGTTCAAGTTGCATTGAACGATGCCATTGATTATTTCAAGAAAAACAATCCCGATGATATTTCATTGCAAGATGAAAAAAATCCTTTGTTACTGATGCATTTTCAATCAGCGATTGAACAATCTTGCTTTAAAGCAGGTGGTGGCAAATTAGTAGCACCTGCACAACGCATGGTAGATTTTACAAACAATAAAATTTCAACGGATCTTCCTAATAATAGTTATTTACCTGGAATCCATTCCACCAATCTTTCTGAGATACTACCAGCATTCATTCATAAAAGTTTACAGGGAGGATTTAAAGCATTTGGTAAAAAGATGCATGGCTATCTTACCAACGAGGCAGTTGCTGTAGCTACAGAAAGCAGAACCTCTTCTCCTGTTCGAATACCGAGAAACGCAAACACATTGGCACATCCTCAAATTAAAAACCTATATCCATGTGGAGAAGGAGCAGGATATGCCGGAGGCATTGTTAGTGCCGCTATGGATGGCGAAAAATGCGCGCAGTTTTGTGCGCAACAATTAGTCTGATTAAAACTCTTCTTTAGTTGAAGATTTCTTTGCAATCAATTTATCAGAAGCAAGTAATGCATTCTTTTTAAACTGCTTTTGTTCAGCTTTCATAGCCTTCAGTTCTTCATCACTAAATGCTTTATGTAGCTCATCCAAATTGGGTTTGCCAGCATCTACCCAAGCTGTATAATAAAAGTCGGCAATCAAATTTGCAGATGCCAGTAATTGATCATTAATAGAGCTTTTCAAAGAAATTGCATATGCTTTTGCGAAATCACTGGTATATGATTTATATTCTTTTCCCTTGCGAATCTGTACACGATATTTTTGAGCGTCGGTAAATGATAAACTTATTTCTTTTTCCTTTGCTAACATTTCAGGCACTAATGCAGCAGCTGTTCTTACAGCACCCCAGATAGCTTGATCAGGATGTTTCAAATAGCTGGCATGATGATTTGAATACAAGTTATAATGAGTGATTTCAATTTCAGGAATCATCGATTCCCATAAACTATGAATTCCTTTTTGATTGCTCAATTGGCCATCATAATTTACTGTTGTATGTAAAGGAACATGGGCATCTGATATATAATGACCCAAATCGGAAGCATAAAATAGAATGCTATCTTTATTTTGAGACCTAAATGCTTCCGTTAATTTCCCTTTTATATATATTACATGATAAGGAACATATCCGTATTTCAGCAAGCTATCTTTCGTATATTTTTTTACTGCGTCATTCCAATTTAAAGGCATTTCATTCACAGCGTTTTTACCAAACATTTCTAAATCAATGAAATGCTTTGTAGCTTCCGTACTATCCTGATTACGGCGCATATCTGGCCTGGGTGCATCGTACACTAGTTTTTCTTTATGTTGATAGAAAAAAGGCTGAATAGTCTTAGGCAGCTCATAGATAGCGAGTTGTTGCACCGTTTTGTGCACTAAAAAACCCCAGCTGCTTATTAATAACCAAAAAGCTATTAAACTTACTGAAATGGATACTTTTTTAAGAGAAATCATTGAGGGTGTCAATTATTTGCGGCAAAATTACTGCATATAAAATCCTTAACTGTAATATTTATTCAAATGGTGCTACTAACATAATAGTTTTCCTTAATTTAACATTTCTTACAAAACAGACAACTATCGAAACTATCAAGCTATGAGTAAAATACTAGAACTTAAAAATTTACAAAAATATTATGCTACGCAAAAAGCCGTAGATGATATTAGTTTCTCCATTGAAAAAGGAAGCATATTTGGTTTACTTGGCCCAAATGGAGCTGGTAAAACAACTTTACTTAGAATGATCACAGGTATTTTCTATCCCGACCAGGGTGAGATTATCCTGGATGGTAAAAGATTCGATCCCACCAACGATATCATCAAGATTGGCTATATGCCAGAAGAACGTGGCCTCTACAAAAAAATGAAAATTGGTGATCAGGCACTTTATTTAGCTCAATTAAAAGGGTTGAGTAAATCTGAGGCTTTAGAAAAAATAAAATTCTGGTTTAAAAGACTGGAAATGGAAAGCTGGTGGAATAAAAAAGTGGAGGATCTGAGTAAGGGTATGAGTCAGAAATTACAATTTGTTATTACTGTATTACACGAACCCAAACTTATCATTTTAGACGAGCCTTTTAGTGGCTTAGATCCTGTAAATGCCAATTTGATTAAAGATGAAATATATGGTTTAGCACAAAGAGGTTGCACAGTGATTTTTAGTACGCATAGAATGGAACAAGTGGAAGAAATTTGTGATCATATTGTATTAATGAATCTTGGAAAGAAAATTTTAGATGGAACTGTTGCAAACATTAAACAACAATTCAAAGAAAATATCTATAGTATAAAAGTTCATGAAATGCCTGCGAATCTTAGTAGTGAGGCCTTTCATGTGGTTGATCAAACTGCAAACCTACTTACCGTAAAAATAAAAGAAGGAAATAATAGTAATGATGTTTTAAAATATTTTATACAAAACAACTTAACTATCGAATCCTTCAACGAAGTTTTACCATCACTCAACGAAATATTCATTAACCTAGTAGAAGGCACTAAAGCTACTACTCGTGCATTTCAACCCATCAACGACTAATTTAATACTATGAATAAAATATTATTAGTAGCACGAAGAGAATTTTTAACTCGTGTTCAGAAAAAAACATTTCTACTTTCAACCATTGGTTTACCATTGATCATTTTTGCATTCTATGCCATGATCATTTATTTTTCGGTTAAAACAACAGATAATTTTAAAATTGCTGTTGCTGACAAAGCCAATGTATTTAATGGAAAAATTGAATCAAAAGATAATGAAGTAGTATTTGAATTCGTGCAATCAGATACTACTGCACTCCAAGATGCGTTGGTTAAAAATTCTTATCAAGCATTTCTATATGTTCCAGCGGGATTCACTTTAGAGGGAAAAGATTCCTTACAATTTCGTTCCGCAAAATCTGTGGGTATCATGACCCGCGAAAAAATTCAAACACGCATCAACAAAGCTTTAGAAGAAAAAAGACTTTTAGGTTTTAATATTACCAAAGCACAACTTGATAGCCTTCAAAAAGAAAAAGAGTATATCCAGTTCTCCTCTGCTTCCGGGAAAACAGAAAACGATACTAAAGTTGGAGTTAGCTATGCAGTAGGTATGATTTCTGGTTTCATGATCTATATTATTCTCTTTATTTATGGCACCATGGTTATGCGTGGTGTGATGGAAGAAAAAGTAAGTCGTATTGCAGAAGTTATCATCAGCAGTGTGAAACCTTTTCAATTAATGATGGGTAAGATATTTGGAATTGGAGCTGTGGGTCTTATACAATTCCTCATTTGGTTAGTACTAGTCTTTGGGATTCAATTTGCAATAGCACTGATGTTCCCTTCTTTGGTACAATCAATGCAAGGACAACCCATACAACCTGCAGGTATGCAAGCCGCACATGCAGTTCAGGAAAGTGGTGCGATGAGTGGAGCCATGAAGGGCCTAAGCACTATTAATTTTCCTTTAATCATTGGATGTTTTATTTTCTATTTTATTGGTGGCTATCTGCTATACTCTTCTTTGTTTGCAGCAGTAGGAAGTGCCGTTAATGAAGATCCACAAGATGCACAGAGTTTATTATTGCCAATTACAATGCCGATCATTTTCGCAATAGTAATCATGATGAAAGCGGTTAACGATCCGAATAGTGGAATTGCTATTTTTGGTAGCTTATTCCCATTAACTTCTCCCATTGTGATGATGGCAAGGGTTGCATATGGAGTACCTGACGGCGTTACATTATTTCAATTGATTTTGAGTATGATTCTACTAATATTGGGCTTCCTTGGAACAACCTGGGTGGCAGCAAAAATTTATCGTACGGGTATTTTATTGTACGGAAAGAAAATTACATGGAAGGTTATGTGGACTTGGGCTTGGAAGAAAAATTAAAAAGGTAAACTATCTGGAATGCATGAGCCACCCCGTCTGTTCGCTCAGTCGCTCCAGCCACCCCTCCATCGCATGCGATGGAGGGGAAACCTTTATTTTATACCTACATTTTCACCTGTCTTTTCTTCACTCTTCACTCTTCACTCTTCACTTATCACTTTTCACTTTTCACTCTTCACTTTTCACTCTTCACTTTTCACTCTTCACTTTTCACTCTTCACTCTTCACTTTTACTGCGCTAATGAAATTCTAATATTAACCCCCGCCCTTGTTGTAGTCATTGGTGCAGAAGTTGAAATGTATGGAATTACTCTTCGTTGATCGAAGAAGAACTTGACATTGATTCTATTATTGATCACATAATCTATAGCAGGTTGTATCACTATTTCTTTTTGTCCGCCAGTACCATATGCATTACTCTGATCTAATCTACTATTACTTGTGGCTACATCCCTTACCGAAAGATCAAGTTTCAAATTCAAGTCATTACTCAATTTTTTATCCTTCATACCGGGTATTTTAAATGGAAGGTTTACACCACGTTTACGCCAGGCCCCACCAAAAGTCCATTCTGTACTTCTACTCTCGCTTAATTGGTAATCAATTAAACTCATACTTAATGTTCTGCTTTTTTTGTATTCAAATTTCAGTGTCAGTTTTTTATTGGTAGTTACTTCCACACCAATCAATGGCACAAACTGTTCTTGCATGGTAATATTCGGAACCAGGAAATAAGGTATATAGTTTCCACTAACTGTGTCAATAAATGCAGGCGCACCCAATCTAAATGGATCTCTATATAATAAAGCACTATTATAACTATTCATACTCAATGTACCAGTATAACCATGTGTTAATGTAATGGCACTAAAGATCGAAGCCAAGCCAGGTATTTTTGTTAGACCAGTATAAGTTGCTCTCCAATTGGGTTTGGGAAGTATTCCACTAAATGGATTCGATCTGATATTTGAATTCGACTGATTTATTAAGCCTATAGTTTTTGGATCTGTTCCTGTATATGCTGCAAAGAAAGCCGGCAAAAGTACGTCCTGAGAATAGCGTCCATACCCTTTGGCAAACCCATCGGGCGTAAACTGATCACTTGCTGGAAGTCCTTTCCAATATGGGTTTTGATTTGCCACCCTACTAGAAATAATGATCCTATTGGCTTCAAAAGTTTTAAATGTTTCAGACACTTCATTTGGATTATGATTACCAAACAAAGTATTGAATGCGATATAGGAAACACTGAAACCCCCAGAAGCTAATGGATTCAAATGATCTGGCCTTCCAAATCCTGAAGTGTCTTTAAACAACTCCGTATATTCTTTACTAAATGATTTGTCTAAATTAATGTCGATCATTAATTCTCTGATCGGTTCAATTTGTGCTGTGATACTGAATCGTTGTTCAAAGTTTTGTCGGTATATATAGTTGAAAGTACTATCCTTTGAAATCAATCCCTGACTTGCTTTTTTATTCAACCAATTCGTATCAGGTTGTGCACCGAATACATAATCTAATCCGGGTTGCATGCTACTCCAATTTTGACCCAGAACCTTGCTGCTATCCATATATCCGGGAACCCTACTTCTAAAATTAGCCGAATAATTTACCTGAACAGTTTTCACCATTGTGATGAACTTTCCAACAGTTCTTTCAAATCCGTTGAGTTCTATAGGTTGATTGGCTTTTGCCATTCGCTGTGCAGTACGTTCGTCTCTTTTTTGTTGTCTCCATTTTGACAATGCATCTTTACGCTGTTTGCCGGTTAACCCACGAAGTGCTTCTTCTTTTGTAGGAATTGTAAATCCTAAACTATTTTGCTGAGAGGTTTTAAGATCGGTACCATTCAGCATTTTATTTTTATCCTTATTATTTTTAGCATTCGAGGCTTGTTTTGATTGAGGCATAGGTATATTATCAACTGCTCTCAGCCATTTCGATTTAGCGTATAAATTTCCAAAACTAAATTGCGTATTGAAATTATTCTCTTGTGAATTTTCAAGTGTATTACCCAATTCTATCGCCACCCTACTTGCTCCTATCCAATTGTAGGAAGTTGCATAACTATACCTCGCACTGATCCAATCTGTAATGGGCAATTTATTCAAAGGAATATCCCAATTCAAAGATGCCCTTTGTTGATACAACGTATTTCTTCCTCCATTAAATAAATTACCACGAACACTATCTCGTTTTTCTTTTGTGTCGATTCTACCCGCAGGTTCATCCACACGTGCATTGTTGGTTGCTGAGAAATTGAGGTTTAATCTTCTGGATAAATCCCATTGCATATTATAGAATCGATCGAAAGTATAGTACTTGTCATAACTCGTATCCACCCGATCAACTTTATTGTCGTAGGTATTTACAATACGCGGCACATATTCGCCAAATTGCCTGTTTATATCTGCACGGAAACTCAATAAAGATGGATGCAGGTTAAAATTAAAATCTCTTAACCACGCTAACCATGCCGTTTTACTCTTGATTAATTTTTTTAGTGGTTCTACATATTTACTTTGCCCGATATAAGTATAACCCAAACCACCACGATGGCGTGTGATTTTATTTTCCAGGATGATAGGGCTTGTCTGCTCCGTCTGAGAAAAGGAATAACTCACATCAAAATTGCTCAGCTTTAAGAGACCCGTTTTATTTCCCGTAGGTGCCACACGCACATTTGTAAAATTAATTGTTTTAATCGTTGTTCGATCTACAGCAGCATTTTTTATGGAGTCGCGTTTGCTTGGCATACTCAATAACTTCTCTGAATACAATATGTCTTTATCATATGGATCGTATTGAGGTGTGCGCAAAGTCTGACTAATACTAGCATATACAGGCATACTTAATTTCGCTTCTTTTGGAAATAGTTTGCCGGCATTGATACTTGCAGCAGCATCAAATTGAACCAAATTATCGCGGGCTCTTTCGTTTACGCGCTGTTCTATACTACCAAAACCTTGTGTATGTGTATTAGCTGAAACAGATACCGTTCCCAGATCAGCCAAAGTAAAATCAATTCTTCCTAATGCAGCCCATGAACCATGTTCATCTATTTCAGACAATCTTAATTCATTGACCCACACTTCTGTGTTTGCAATTTTGCCATCTAATCGATATGGGTTTTCGATTGCAATTAAGAACCCTCTAACTTCTCCTAAGTTGGGATTACCCATAATAGAAAAAGTTTTATTTCCAAGTATTTCACGATAAATATTACTCAACGGATAATTAGAAGCATTTCTCCTCAGTTTTAAATCAATCAACTCACGTAAACTAAAATCCAGATTATTTGCCTCCGGCCAGATTGCTAATTCTTGTCCCTTTGCATAAGTACCAGGAGGCGTTATGTTCAACGGTATTTTTATTTCATAATAGTTGTTCAAGAAGTCTTGACCAATTCTAATTACCGCATTGATTTCTCCGTTTAATAAAGGCCTTTGTCCAGTAACAGATTCAGCGTGGATAAACATAGACAGTTTACCAAACTGACGCATGTCGAGGTTCATGGTTTTGAAAATAGCTCGAGCATCACCCGTAAATAAATTCTTCGCTTGCAAACTAATACTCTGTTCATTTTGCAAAAGATTGATTCCATTATTACTCAACTGTTGCACGCGTTCTATGCCTGGAGGAATTAAATAGTTAACCGGCTGGCGACTACTGTTCTCTTCCAGGTTTACAGATAAAGTATTGAAAGTAGTTCCCGCAGTATTACTGATAGGAGTATAACTTCCTGTTGTATCTAAATTGTAAGTGAACTGACGCCATTGATTACGAACCATATTTAAACTAGCAAAACGCATCACCACTGAATCTTCAAAGTCTGTCAGATACATTCTCACAAATCGAATGGATTTGAAATCGGGAATACCACCCACTTTACTGCTGTAATCTTTGATTGGAACACGGAATAAATACCAATCTTCCTGACGAACAATTCCATCTGCAGAATTTACCGTGACTCTTTTTTTATCAGTGATATATTTTGTAACACCTACATCCATACCAGGTTTAAGATCGATCTGGTATTCGTAATAGGCTTCTGTTTCATTCAATGTATTATCCCTATTTAAATCTTCATTATCAGGATACAAGGTTGCGGCAGAAGTGAATAAACCATTGGTGGTAGCAATGGGTGAGTTTCCTTGTGGATTATTGAAATTTTTATAACGCCCTAAAATACCTGTACTGGCTGCATCAAAACTTTGATCGCGATACCATTTATAGTTATCCAGCGAAGGATCGAGTAAAGTATTTCGATAAATAGGTGAGTTAGTTCCGAAGTTAGTGGCTAAACGATCCAACACATATCCTTTCTTTCTTTGTTCTGCAGCATCATCCAATCCATCTAATCCCACATCCTGATATGCCCGATCGTTTGGATCATTACTAAATGCTTGTGTAATTTGAATTGGGTTAACTGGTGTTTTACCCCAGGTATTAGAACTATCAACTGCAGCATTGATATTCGGAGTGTTCATACCATTTTCATAGAATCTTTTTCCATCTTTTAAAATGTCTTCACTTACGTTACCGAAGTTCAAAAACATTTTACCACCCTTACTATTTGGATTTTTTATAAATGGATTCTGTACCCAGAATTCTACGAACTCCACATTGCTTGTCTCAAAATCTGTTTGATCGATCGACCGCATAATACCACCCCATCTACTTGCAGGGTTAGATAATTTACCATTTGCATCAATAGCAGTTTTTCTGGATTCGAAATTATAGGGGCCCCTCTCGGTTGGATAATACGCCAGATCAAAAGTAGATGCCTGTACATCTGTAATATTAGTGGTTCTTTGTGGAAATAGTTCGTTTGTATAAACCTGTCTCACCCTGGGATCACTAAGTTCGGTTAGGTTACGTCTCAAGGGATTGTTAGGGCTATTTCGATCCTGCAAATTAGGTTCGATATTATACCATGCTAATTTTGCACGATTAAAATTATAATCGATTGAATCGTTCAGATTTGCTTCAGGGAATTTTGGATTACCTTGTGGTGTAGAAGCCATCGCCCATGATACAAAAGGAAAACGAAGATCAATACTTGTTTTAGAAGATTCAAAATCATCAATATAAACAAGTCCCTGACTTCCTTTACCAATTTGTGGTGGATGACCGGGTTGTAAATAAGCTGCCTCACCATAAGCTGTAACAAAAGATTTTGCTTTTGTAGAATAGTTTGGTAACCGATTTAAGAAACGTGTTAATCCTGGCAATTCCGATTTATAACTAAAATCAAAACCATACATAGTATTTCTGATAGGATCTTCACCATAACCCATTTTTGTAAAGAATGGTCGTTCACCCAATCTATTTACAGAAGCACCGAAATTGAATTTTTTACTAGCTATATAATCCATACGCAATGCAGCAAAACCTCTTTGTTGCATTCCGAAACCAGCATTGTTTTCAAATGCCACTTTAACAGGCACATTAGAATTAAGAATTGCAGGGTTTAAGATTTTTACTTTACCTAAATTATAATCAACCACATAGTCTGCACCTTCTCTTAGTATTTGTCCCCCAGCAGTAACCGATACAGATCCTGGTGGTACATTAAATGTATTCAAATCAATTTCAGAACCTCCCGTACTTTTCACAGTACCCTGCATCATAAACCTATTTACATTCATATAAGTTTGTGCAATTGCTTTGATTGAGTCATACAAAGCATAAAAAATATATTTCTTTTTGGTAGCTGCTGGCATGCCATTAAATGCCAACGCTTCTAAGTCTCTACCAAATGGTTCCAACACTGGGAATACTACTCTACCCAATTGAGGAAGAATGGTAAATCCTTCCACAAAGTCGAACACTCCATCTGGTTGGGGATCGTTATGACTATTTAACCGGTCTAAATTTAAAATTTTCAGAAGCGGCTGTCCATCAACTGCAGCAGCTGTTTCAGGAAGATATCTTTTCAAACCACCACTTGGATGTTCGTATAATACATTCAAATTAAAACCATCACGTTGTATTCCGCCGAACATATCAAGGGAGTATACGTTTTTCATCATCAATCCCCAAATCGGCAATTGAATTCTCTGTGAAGTTGCTTTCAACAATTTCAACATCAAAACTTTCTGCACACCTTTTGTAGAGTCTAAAGCCACATCCTGTGAGAATTCACCCACCTGAAACACTTTTCCATTATAAGTATATTGATAAGCAACTGCTAATACTTCATCCGATTGTAATTGACTATTTACAGAAAGGAAACCGATTTGCGGATTAAAATAAAATTCATTCGGGGTTAATTTTCTCGCAAAAGTTTTTTCATAATCATCAACAGGCCTTAATCCCTTTGCATATAATAAACTATTAATCCTTGAAGGATTTCTAGCACTTGGATCATTAATAATGGAACTATATAAATTATTCGCACCGTTAAATGGTAAAGGATTTGAAGTGTTAGATTGAATAAGTGGATTATAAGGACTAGGCTCGCCCAAATCCATAAAACCAACAATATCCCTAACATCAGTATTAGCACCATTTCTATTGGTAACCCAAACTTCAATTCGTTGAATCTGTGCCATTGAATTAACAACTGGCAGGTTCTTCATCGCTTTATTGAAATTATTTTTAAAAAATTGTGCCATTAAAAAGTGTCGGTTCTCTTCATAATCATCCAATCTTTTTTGAAAGGTCTGTGTGGCAGCACCACCTTGCATTCCGATAGATTGTTTTTGTGAACGTTGATTTGCTAGAGCACCTGTAATAAATAACTTTCCAAATTGCAATTGTGCTTTAATACCAAATAAATTCTGAGTGCTGGGAATCAGTGTTCCTTTTGATTGGTAAGAAATATTTCCCGCCTCAATACTTTTAATTACTTCATCATCTTTGCCTTTGTAATCTAATTTGATTTGATTATCAAATCCCAAATTGGATTGGGTATTATAGTTTAATGGAAATCTAAGTTTGTCGCCAATATTTGCATTAACAGCAAGATTCGCATTCATATCAAAATCAAATCCACCATTTTTTCTTGCGCGCTCTGGAAGCGTTGGATTTTTAATATTCTGGCCCTGATATCCCGCCATTACATTTACCTCACCACTAGGTCGTATATCTACTTTCATCCCTCTGTCAGTAACACCAAATATTCGATCGAATAAACTGGTATGCACTTTCATTGGTGGACGCTTTGTTTTTTCATTCAAAGCATCTAAAGCATTTGCACGCTTTTTAAAGTAGTCTGTTTCTGATTGCCGGGATTTAATTTTCCAAAACTCATCAAAACTTAAAGTAGTAGGAGTGCGATAAATTTTTCCGGCAACTTTTTCAACAATCACATATTGTTGGGTTTTCGGATCGTATTCAATGGTTTGCTTTATTAGGCTTGTATCCCTTATGGAGAAAGGGTTTCTAGTATTGCTTGAAAAAGCATCTGATCTTCTGTCGGTAATTGCATAGTGAACACTATCCTTCTTTTGGGCAATGACAGGCACACCCGAAACAAGGAATAATAAGACAGCCATTACAGTTGCAAAAAACTTCAAATCAGTTGCATTAGTTAAGTAGAGCTATGGTAATAGGCTATAAGTTTTTTAACGCTTGTTTAATTATTTCCTCCAGACTTGCACCTGGAGTTAAACTAGAAACTGTTTTCTTAACGGCTTGTTCAGCCATTGGTCTTCCAATTCCTAAAGCCACTAGGGCATGAACCGCATCAGAATCAATAGAAACAATAACAGATGTTCCACTGGCTCCGGTTTCGAAAGATTGTTTGCTAAGTTTATCACGTAGTTCAACAATCAAACGTTCAGCAGATTTTTTCCCAATTCCTTTAACGCTTTCAAGCTGTTTTGTATTGCCCTGCACAATGGCTCTGGCAATTTCATCCGGACGCATTCCAGACAACATCATTCTAGCTGTGGAAGCACCAACTCCTGAAACACTGATTAATTGCATAAACATTTCTTTTTCGGCCAATTCTGCAAACCCAAAAAGTGTATGTGCATTTTCCGTAATCTGCAGGTGTGTAAATAGCAATCCGCTTTCTTTAGTACTGATTGCTGAATAAGTATTTAAACTTATTTGAAGGTCGTAACCAACCCCATTTACATCAACAACAACTCTAGTTGTTGTTTTTACCACAAATTGACCTCTTACAAATGCTATCATAACGTTCCCAAAATTAGGTTAAAAATGCCTTTCGGTTTCATAATAAGAAGTCTGATTTAGAACTGAATCGGAGCAATTCAAGCCAGTTTCGTCCTTTTTCCACAAAGTTTCTTGATATTTGCGGCTGATTTAAAAAGCTATGACGAAAATTACAGCAGCAATTACCGCAGTTGGCGGTTATGTTCCAGAGACTAAATTGACCAATTTCGACCTTGAAAAAATGGTTGATACGAATGATGAATGGATTAAAAGCCGTACAGGTATTTCCGAAAGACGCATTTTGAAAGAGCCCGGAAAAGGCAGCAGTGATATGGCGGTTCCGGCAATCGAAGAAATTCTTAGAAAGAAAGGTCTTGATCCAAAGGAAATCGATTGTATTATTTGTGCAACTGTTACTCCAGATATGATATTTCCAGCAACTGCTAATATTATAGCAGATAAAATTGGGGCTACGAATGCCTGGGGATATGATATGGGTGCAGCATGTAGCGGATTTTTATTTGCATTGAGTACAGGTGCCATGTATATAGAAAGTGGTAGATATAAAAAAGTAATTGTTGTTGGCGTTGATAAAATGAGTTCTATTATTGATTATACAGATCGAACCACTTGTATCATTTTTGGTGATGGCGCAGGTGCTGTTTTATTAGAGCCTAGTACAGATGGATCAGGTATTCAAGATACTATTATGAAAAGTGATGGTAGTGGACGACATTACCTTCACATTAAAGCCGGTGGATCTTTAAAACCAGCAACCGCAGAAACAGTTGCAGCAAGAGAACACTTTGCCTACCAGGAAGGTCAGGCCGTTTTCAAATTTGCTGTTAAAGGAATGGCTGATGTGAGTGCTGAATTACTAGAAAGAAATAATTTAACTGGCGATGATATAGCATGGCTGGTACCCCACCAAGCGAACCTGCGAATTATTGATGCAACGGCTAACCGTATGGGCTTAGCTAAAGAAAAAGTAATGATCAATATTCAGAAATATGGCAATACAACTGCCGCTACCCTTCCTTTGTGTTTGTGGGATTGGGAAAGTCAATTGAAAAAGGGCGATAAGATTGTGCTTGCTGCTTTTGGAGGAGGATTTACTTGGGGAGCTACATTAATTACATGGGCATACTAGAATTAAAAAGTAAAAATTAAAAAGTAAAAAGAAGAGCAGAGTGAAGAGTGAAGAGTGAAGAGTGAAGAGTGAAGAGTGAAGAAAAGACAGGT
>JBAXHC010000058.1:0-19434 GCA_037139075.1 Bacteroidota bacterium | reverse complement strand
TTAAAATTTAAACCCAACCGTCATCATCAAATTTCCTTTTGCTCCAGTTTGTGCTGCATATGTATTAGGCTTATCATTTAGTCGATAAGCAAATTGTACATCTTTTTGAAACGCATGCGCATAGCTTAAATCAATGAACATTCCATGGTTTCTATAACCCAATCCGCCAGATGCAACAATCTTATTAGCTTTTAAATTAGCATCTGCATAAGGACTTCCATAAAATCCTCCACCCAAACGAACCATCCAAACATTGAACTTTAATTCACCACCCATTCTGAAATTAAAATTGCCTTTGTAATAATCTTTTATTTCTGAATTCAGTAATGCATAATAGTCAACTAAAGCCTGATCAGATTTATTTGATGCAGAGAAACGGGAACCTCTATAGTTCACATATTCGAGGTCTGCACTTAAGAATGCTTTTTGTCTTTTAGTATCTTTTACTTCTCTGAAAACATAACTGGCACTTACTATCGCACGATAGGGGGTAATTAAATTATATTCGCTTTTGCCAGGATTTCCACTGTTTAAATTACTACTGGATTCGCTGATTGTTTTTGCATAGCTTTCTGTGTTGGTAGTCATCGATGAACTGATTTCATCTTTATAACCCATTACTTGCGGAGTATGAAATGCAAAACCTAATCTCCAATAATCTGTAGGCTTATATATCATTCCTAATTTTAATCCTACACCAATACCTCTCGATGAAAAAGTTTCTTTGTATTCGAAACTGCTAAAATTATTATTCGGATTATTAGTGGCATCTTTTTCTGAATAAACCAGATTACGATTGTAATTAATAACAGGTATTACAAGGCTTCCACCCATGTACATTTTATCATCCATATTTCCAGCTAATCCAATTGCAATTTCATGATATCCACCACTGGTAACAGCATCATAAGATTGATTTACACCAGTAGAAATTGGTACTAAGCTTTGATATCCCGCTAACGCGCCCCCAGGGCCACTTAACGTATCAATTAAATAAGTACGAAAAGCAAGTGAAGAACCAAAAATATAATTACTTAATGCTGCATTTGTGTCGGCTTTGTCGCGGGTTAATTCTTCTAAATATTTTTCAGAGAATGAACTCATATTATTAAAACCAGTGAATTGGATATGGTTATTATAATTAGCAACTTGATTTACCGAAACTGCAAATGCACTGCTGGTCCACTTCTTTTTATTATTACTTGAAGAACTTAGAATGATACCAGAAGCTCCATAATTAAAATTATTTTTTTGAACCGCATTATTGGTGCCTCTATATTCTAATTTATTGTTGTTCAGATTAAAGCCTGGCGTTAAAACAAACTCATTCGTTTTAAATAAACCAAGTCCGGCAGGATTCACATGATTAGCCGTGATATCGCCTCCTAAGGAACCCATTACACCACCTGTGGCAGTGTTTCTACCAGAACCATTTTGTGTGAACCAAGCGGTACGTAATGCATCATCCGGTGTTTGAGCAAAAATGTAACTGCCAGAAAGTATAAATAGTATGAGTAAATATTTTTTCATGATTCTTTGTTTGGGGTATAAGAAGTTAATAGAAGTTATTATACTAAACTTCTTGTCTAATTGAAACAATACTAAACTTTAATTTCTTGTGGTACGTCCTGAACTAGCACTGGTCCCCGAACTTTTAACTCCGCCACTCGTGCCACCAGCACTACTACTTGGTGCTGAATAGGTTGAATTACTGGATGTTCTGTTACTTGAACTGCTATTATCGAAACTTCGGGCAGCCCTGTCATAAGAGCCAGATGGACTAGAACTGCTAAAAACTTTTTTAACCAGGTTACTGAAATTATTAGAAGTTGGTGTGGTATAATTTGAATTATTATAACTAGATTTTGCGTTACCTGAATAATATGTATTGGTATTTGTATAATTTTTATTCTTATAGGCACTAATACCACTTTCACTAGGTCTTCCCACTGATGTTTTTGGATTATAATAAGTTACCAAAGTATAATAAGGATTGCCCCATGAATAATTGGGTCTGAAAAATGATGTTCCCCATCCAAAATTCCAATTGTTATGACCATAATAATTGCTATAACCAATAGAACTATAATAATTGAAATGACTAAAATCGTAACGGCTATCATTCCAGTAACTATAATCGTCTAACATATTCCAACGATAATAATTACCCACTTTCATGCGTAAGAATTGTTCGTCAGTATTATTCACATAGTTCTCATATTGATCTCTTTGTGTTTGATCCTTCACAATATCAACCCTCTCAGCTGCAGGCCTTCCTGGAGAATAATACACGTCATCAGGTGTTTGGTCTGACTTATATGCAGTAGAACAACTAGTGACAAATAATCCCAATCCAAGTAGTGTAAAAAGTAAACTGTTTTTCATGGTGATAGGTTTGAACGTTAGATAATGTGAAGTTACATACATTTGCGGAGCTTAAGGCATACGCTAAGTACGACAAATACTCTGCCACCTTAAGTTACAGTTAATGTTTATTTGTTAAAGAAATCACAAAACGAAATGGGTAAGGAAATTGCTACTAGGGAACAGGATTATTCGCAATGGTATAACGACCTTGTAATAAAAGGACAACTCGCTGATTACACCGCAGTTAGAGGGTGTATGGTGATCAGGCCTTATGGCTATGCACTTTGGGAAAATATGCGTGATGTTTTGGACAGAAAGTTCAAAGACACAGGACATCAAAATGCCTATTTCCCATTATTTGTTCCAAAGAGTTTATTTGAAGCAGAAGAAAAAAATGCAGAGGGTTTTGCTAAAGAATGCGCTGTTGTTACTCACTACCGTTTAAAGTCGGACGAGAACAACCCTGGAAAATTAATTGTTGACCCAGAAGCCAAACTGGAAGAAGAATTAGTAGTTCGTCCAACTAGTGAAGCTATTATATGGAGTACTTATAAAGGTTGGATTCAGTCGTACCGAGATTTACCAATTTTAGTAAACCAGTGGGCGAATGTGGTTCGTTGGGAAATGCGTACCCGTTTATTTTTACGCACTGCAGAGTTTTTATGGCAGGAAGGACATACAGCACATGCCACCAAAGAAGAAGCTTTGATTGAAACCAAATTGATGTTGGATGTATATGCCGATTTCGCGGAAAATTGGATGGCTATGCCTGTTATTAAAGGAGTGAAAACGCCTAATGAACGTTTTGCAGGTGCAGAAGAAACCTATTGCATCGAGGCTATGATGCAGGATGGTAAGGCTTTACAGGCAGGCACCTCTCATTTTTTGGGCCAGAATTTTGCGAAGGCATTCGATGTGAAATTCAGTGATAAAGAAAATAAATTAGAATATGTTTGGGCAACAAGTTGGGGAGTAAGTACCAGGTTGATTGGAGCATTGGTAATGGCGCATAGTGATGATGATGGATTAATTTTACCTCCTCGTATTGCACCCATTCAAGTAGTGATTGTACCCATTTATAAAGGGGAAGAACAAAAAGCACAACTCGATGAAAAAGTTCATGTAATTGTAAAGGGATTAAAAGATTTAGGTATTTCAGTTAAATACGATGATTCCGATAATCAACGCCCGGGATGGAAATTTGCAGAATATGAATTGAAAGGAATTCCTGTTCGTTTAGCAATTGGTGCACGCGATTTACAAAACAATGTGATTGAAGTTGCAAGAAGAGATACCAAAGAAAAACAAAGTGTTAGTCTTGAAGGTATAGAGCAATATATCAAGCAATTATTAGAAGACATTCAACAGAATATTTACAACAGAGCGCTTGCTTATAGAGATGAACATATCACCAAAGCAGACACCTGGGATGAATTTGTAAATCTATTGGATACAAAGGCAGGATTTATTTCAGCACATTGGGACGGTAGTTCTGAAACAGAAGATAAGATCAAAGAATTAGCTAAAGCAACAATTCGATGCATTCCTTTAAACAATCCTCTGGAAGATGGAAAATGTATTTTTACAGGAAACCCTTCTACCCAAAGAGTATTGTTCGCAAGAGCTTATTAAAATAATACAATAGAAAAATAGCCGTTCTATTTTAGGACGGCTTTGTTTTTTTTTGACTTTTGAATTTCGACTTTTGATTTTTTATAATGGACCCAATACAAAGTTTTCTAGACGGACAAGTAGTACTCATCGATAAGTCGATGCAATGGACTTCTTTTGATGCTTCCAATAAAATAAGAGGTTTAATCAAAGTAAAAAAAGTGGGTCATGCTGGTACGCTTGATCCATTAGCAACGGGTCTTCTCATTATCTGTACAGGTAAGTTTACCAAGAAGATTAATGAGTATATGGGAATGGAAAAGGAATATATTGGCAGCATTACACTAGGAGCTACTACACCCACTTTTGATCTTGAATCTGATCCGGAAAATTTTAAATCTCTTGATCATCTTACTGAATCGGAAATTCTTGCTGCAACTAAACAATTTGAAGGAGATATTTTGCAATTTCCTCCACAACATTCTGCTATTAAAAAAAACGGGGAGCGTTTATATGTTTCTGCAAGAAAAGGAATTGCAGTAGAAGTGGAACCTCGTCCTGTAACGATTCTATCTTTTAGTATTGAAAAAATCGAACTCCCAATTGTGCATTTTAAAGTAGTTTGTTCTACTGGAACTTATATTCGAAGCCTGGCAAACGATTTTGGTGCGGCCTTGGGTGTAGGTGGTTACATGAGTAGTTTAAGAAGAACACGTATTGGCAATTTTCATGTAAAAGATGCTAAAACAATTTTGCAATTTGAAGAAGAAATTAAATTGCTTCGTGCCACATTAGAAGGGGAGACCAATACCCAGCTGTAACGCAAAATTGGGTACTTCTAAACCATTCGGTCGAACATCCGTCCAATTAAATTTATTGATACTCATCCATCCGTTATTTCCCATTCGAACTGGATCTTTTACTTTATATGCAAAGTCAAGCCTGATCATAAAATAAGTGAAGTCTACTCTAACACCCGTACCTACTCCAATAGCAAGTTCTTTACCAAAATTAGATAGCGAAAACACAGAATTCGGATCATTAGGATTCTTCTTTACATTCCAGATATTACCGATATCAGAATAAAGAGCACTTCCAATTTTCACACCCGCAACAGTTGCAATATTGAATCGATATTCAATATTACCTTCTAAAGCCATATCTCCATATCGATCACGAAAACTACTGGTGGAAATACTATCATAAGTATTTGAACCACCCAATCCTAATTGCCTTAAACCCCATGCACGCATACTGTAAGGGCCACCTAGTGAGAATTGTTTAAAGAAGGGAAGCGTGGAAGCACTTGTTCCTGGATAGGAACCATAATTATAACCAAAGCCTGCAAATGCCCGATAAGCCATCACAGATTTCTGATATTTTTTGGTTTGTTTGTATTCTGCCTCAAGCTTTATATATCGATAGATATTATCTTTTAATTTGTTGAAAGCCCCAAAAAGCAAACCTGTTTCTTCAAGCCCTAAACGGATATAGTGATTATTTCTATTCGCAGAAGTATAGGTGCGAACAAACGACAAACTCTGACTAAAAATATTTCCTGTATTAAATGAATTTCTCAAAAATGGGTTCTTCATGAAAAGTGTATCAAGGCCAGGAAGTGTATCTAATGAATATAGTTCTACATTGAAAGGTTTGAACAACCATGTGTTCTCTGCTCTTCGATAAACTTTTTTCCATTCGTAACCCCAGCTACCTACTATTGATCGTAGTTTGTAGTAATTTTTTCTATCAACATAGGAAGCTTGTATAGAAAGTAATGTCCTTTTATTATCCAAAGTTCTTAATCCTTTCCATCGGTTAAATGGCTGAATTAATCTTGGAAACGCAAATGTTTCTCCTGCACTGATATTAAACGTTTGCACTAATTGGTCACTAGCTGAATTACTATTCCCTAAATTCAAATTCAACTCAACCCCGGTTCTGAAATTAGTAACCGACTGAATGGCTTGTTTCCAAACATTTCTATTTCTGTAAGATAAGTTCGTAGAAATTCCGAATAGATTACCAGATCCAATATCACCGGTATTTCTACTTCCCTCTAAGTCAACCGTAAAGTTTTGTTTGAGTGTTGGTGTAAGGAAAAAATAAAAATCAAGCGTGTCTTTATCTCTTGGTACAATTTTTCCATCCACTTGTTGCCAAGCACCTACCTGACCTAATGTATTCAGAGATTTAAAATAAAGCTCTTCGTTATATATTTCACCGTGAGCAAAAAAAGTGTGTTCTTTTAAAGGACTGTATTTAAATTTTCCTTGTTTGTGGCGCATCCAAACGTTGCCGTAGTTTTCTTCTGTAAAACTCTTATCAAGTGGTAAACTATCAGTAACATCACTCAATTTGGTCTCTGGATAATAATAAATATGGCCAACGGAATACTGTGTTAATTTACTAGAGTCATAAGTAGTTCTCTTTTTAAATGAGATATCCCATTGGGGATTCTCCAGTCTTTTTCGAGTAGTTGCCGCAATTAATTCGGCTTGCTTAAATGGATTTAATGTAATGTTCATTAAACTTATATCAGAACTATCTACTTCCGCATAAATGTCTTCTTTAGTAAATTTATAATACCCATTATTTCTATATATTTTGATTAATCTGTCGAGTTCCTCATTTACAATTTGTTTACTATAATGATCCCCTTTTTTTAATAACCTTCCCTTCATTCTTTGATTGGTAATGGTTTGTAGTGTACTGTCTTCTAATTGATAGTCGACCGAATCAATGGTGATATTTTTTCCGGTTGTAACATTCATGAGAGCATGCACTCTAAATTGATCGCCAACAGAATCGATACTGGTACTGTCTTTTATATTCGAATAGTAATAACCCTGAGAATTCAGGTAGGCATTCATGTAATTTCTGGATCTTGATAAATTAACAGAATCGAATACAGGGGGATTTTTGATGCGGTACCAGAATAATACTCTTTGTTCTTTTCTGGCTTTTAAACTATCATCCCAATAGTTATCAAGTTCAAGCGTCAATCTTTTCTTTTCGTCTTTTGAACTTACCCCGTTAACCAGCACTTTGTTTGAATAGATGAAGGGGGTGTTAACTGGATAATCTTTTACGCTAGTTCTGCGTTCTTCTGAGCAGGAAGCCAGTTGTAATAAAGACAAGATCCCTATTAGCCACAAAAACCTATTAACTTTATCCCCGGTGAAACGCATATTATATGTTAAGCAAAAATGAACTCAAATATATTCAATCTTTGTGCCAGAAAAAACAAAGGGCACAAGAAGGACTGTTTTTAGCAGAAGGTCCAAAGCTTGCAATGGAGCTTTTGAGGAGCGACTATCGGGTTGAAAAGTTGTATGCTACAGCAGAATGGTTGGCCGAGAATCCAGTGGATGTTGAATCTATTGCTGTTACTGAAATAGAATTGGCTAAAATGAGTACCCTTCAAACACCCAATGAAGTGATGGTCATGTGCCGACAAAAAAAAGATTTGGGCGAACCGGTTTTTAAAAATAATCTGAGTATTGTTCTGGATGGATTACAAGACCCTGGTAATTTGGGAACCATTATAAGAATTGCAGATTGGTTTGGAATCAAGCAAATTATTGCCAGTGAGGATACAGTTGAATTTTATAATCCTAAAGTAATTCAGAGTACCATGGGCAGTTTTATTAGAGTAAAGTGCTGGTATACTCATTTGCCAGAAATACTTTCTCATGTTGAAATACCAATTTATGGAGCGCTTCTAAAAGGGCAATCAGTTAATCAGGTGGGTACTCTAAAAGAAGGCCTTTTAGTAATTGGAAATGAATCTAAAGGAATTCGAGAATCAGTTCTTTCTTTAATTACAAATGCAGTTACCATACCAAGAATAGGGCAGGCGGAATCATTAAATGCAGCAGTGGCCACTGGCATATTGTTATCGCATCTTTGCGGAAAATAAATTGCTTTATCTGAATTGAATGGCTTTTGTGGGTTGTATTCTTTTGATGATCCATGTAGGAATGATGAGCGATAAATAACAGACCAAAGTAGTTCCCGCACATACTGCAAATACTTCCCACCAAATGATATAAATGGGAGCTTCCGATACATAATATGCAGACTCATCTAATTTTATGAATCCAGTATATTTTTGTATCAAACAAAAACCAATTCCAGCTACAAAACCAATACCAATACCTGCAAAAGTGATAACGGTTGCATGATAGAGAAATATCTTTTGAATGAGCCAGTCATTTGCTCCTAATGCTTTAAAAATGCCCACCATACGGGTTCTTTCTAAGATCAGGATTAATAAACAAGTGATGAGGTTAATGATCGCTACCAATGCCATTACCACAAAAATCACATTTCTGTTTACATCCTGAATATTTAACCAATCGAAGATATTCGGATAAACTTCACGGATCGTTTTACTCATCCATTCGGGAGGTAATTTTTCAGCCAAATGATTTGAAATACTATCCATCTGATGATAGTCATTTACAAATATTTCATATCCTCCGGTTTCATCTACTTCCCAATTAGCCATTCTTCGGATCAGCTGTTGGTCGCCTATTACAAAAAGTTTATCGTATTCTTCAATGCCTGTTTTGTAAATGGCTGAAACAGAAAGTTTGCGATAATTTCTACTGCCATCAATACTAGAGATAAAGTAAATATGTATCGTGTCGTACAACTTAATTTTTAATTGCTTAGCCAATTGAGCAGATACAATAATGTCTTTGCTATAAGTGCTATCGTTAAAATGCAACCAATGCCCTTCTTTAATAAAGGGTTTAAGTTGTGAACTATCATAATTCGGTTCAATGCCCTTGAGTAATACCCCTTCTATTTCTTTATTTTTTTCAATTATGGCAGATTTTGTAGCGAAGGTTTGAAGTTGATAAACTCCAGGTTCTTGTTTGATAATTTCTTCGACCTGCTTATTTTTTTTGATGGCAGTTTCTTCCGCTACAAGAGATTTATTGGGCTCAAATTTTTGTACTCTAATATGCCCCCAGAAACTAAAGACCTTGCTTGCTACAGTATGCTGGAATCCATTTACAAAAGCCAATGTGATAATCATCGACATCACACTAACTGCAGTAGCAGCCACAGAAAGTCGGATGATGAATCTTGCAAACGACTTTTGCTTCGTAAAAGCGATTCTTTTGGCAATATTAAATGCAAGATTCAATGAATAGGGTTTAGTCGCTCAAAACTACAGTGATGTATCGAATGCAGCAAAAGCTTTTGTAGCTCTAAGTATTGTTGTAAGTTTAGGTGTTATTTAAAGTTATGAAGACAATATTTATCCTTTTTTTATCCTTAATCATAGTAACAGCTCAGGCGCAACGATTGCCGGATAGGATCTATTCACCTACAATCAATGCTGTAAAGTTATTTCAACAAAATAACCAGTTCAGTCAGCCAATCATCCAATTAAATTCTGGCGATCAACTGGAATTGCACTTTGATGATTTGGTGCCTTACCCCAAGAATTATTTTTATACATATGAATTATGTAATGCAGATTGGACTCCTGCCAATGTGAGTGTATTTGATTACCTGAAAGGGTTTAATCAGATGCGTATCAGTCAATATCGGGTTGCTTCCATAGCTGCTATGAAATATGTACATTATCAGGTACAGTTACCCGAAAGAAATGCAGTGCCTATTTTAAGTGGGAACTATTTGTTGAAAGTGTTTAGAGATGGAGATACCTCAAAATTAGCATTTACTAAAAGATTAATGGTTATAGAAAAACAAGTTAATATTGGTGCACAGATCCAGGTTCCGTACGACAATCAGTTAGCACGTACCCATCAAAAACTACAATTTTCATTGGATGTAAAAGCATTGAATTTATTGAGTCCGCAGCAAATAAAAGTAGTAGCATTACAAAACAATCGATGGGATGATGCAATCATCAATAAACAACCTGTTTTTATAAAAGAAAATCTATTAGAATATAATGGAGAGATTGATTACTTGTTTCAAGCAGGCAAAGAATTTAGATGGGCCGATTTACAGAGTTTTCGTTTTGAATCAGATCGCATTGCAAAAGTGGATAGAACAGAAGAACCCAATACTGTTTATTTAAAGCCTGATGTAGCGCGGAACAATTTTGCTTATATCAATTTTGCTGATCGAAATGGATATACAGAAATCAATTCAAGTGAGTCGGTGAATCCATGGTGGCAAGGCGATTATGCGTGGGTGCATTTTAGTTTTGTTCCGCCCGGAAAGCAGGCCATTCCAGGAAAATCGATTCATTTAATTGGTGAGGTTACGGGTAACCAAATAAGTGATAGTTCTTTAATGCAGTTTAGTACTTTGGAAGGTGCGTATATTAAAAATTTATTGTTGAAACAAGGTTATTACAGTTATGCCTATGTTACAAAAGATAAAAAAGATCCTAATGAACCCTCTGATGTTTCATTAACGGAAGGAAATTATTGGGAAACCGAGAATGTGTATACCGTTTTAGTGTATTACAGATCCCTAAGTGGAAGACATGATGAGTTAGTAGGAATGGCTACAATTAATTCAAGATTTGGACGATAATTCCATTGTTTTTTCAACTATTAGTATAAAAAAAATCGAATAATTAACGCTCAAACCTTACTTTTGCGGCGGCAGGTCTTACACGACCAGCTCCTGCTGAATCTCCCCAGGGTAGGAATACAGCAAGGATAGGTGGTTGAGCGGTGCGATGTGAGTAGCCTGCCATTTTTTTTCTTTCGTGAATAGGTGTAAGATATTCACGAAACCAGAAGGGTTAACCTAATTTAATGAGCATTCTTATAGCTCGTGGTTCAAAAACTGATATAAATCCCAATTCAAAATATTAAAATAAATACGATGAAATTTTTTATCGACACAGGTAATTTAGCTCAAATTAAGGAAGCAAATGAGTTAGGAATTTTAGATGGTGTTACTACAAATCCGTCTTTAATGGCCAAAGAAGGTATTAAAGGGGAAGCCGCCATTCTCCAACATTATAAAGCTATTTGCGAAATTGTTGATGGTGATATTAGTGCAGAAGTTTTATCTACTGATTTTGAGTCGATGGTTGAAGAAGGTAAAATTTTAGCTGCCATTCACCCGAATATTGTAGTAAAAGTGCCCATGATTAAAGATGGTATTAAAGCCATTAAATGGTTTACTGATAATGGAATTAGAACCAATTGCACCTTAATTTTTTCTGCGGGCCAGGCAATTTTGGCAGCGAAAGCAGGTGCTACCTATGTATCACCATTTATTGGTCGAATAGACGATAGTGGTTGGGATGGTATTGAATTGATCAGACAAATGCGCCAGATTTTTGATATTCAGGGTTATAAGACTGAGATTCTTGCTGCTTCCATCAGAAATGCGTTGCATATTATAAAATGCGCAGAAGCAGGTGCAGACGTTTGTACCTGTCCACTGGATTCTATATTGGGTCTATTGAAGCATCCATTAACCGATATCGGGTTAGCTAAATTCTTGGAAGATGCTAAGAAAATGTAATTAAGATAATTAGATGATATAGAATGCCTTCTTGAAATTTCAAGGAGGCATTTTTGTTTGCATTATTTTGTAATTCGCTTTAACGCTTCTTTTTCGCTTAGGGGAGAAAGTTTATTATTGGCAACGAATGATATCACCCATTCAGGATTGGTCTTAGAATATTCTCTCAAGGCCCATCCAATTGCTTTTCGAATAAAAAATTCTTTGCTTTCTTTTAAATGCAAAATATAACTCGTTAATAAAGTAATATCCGTATTTTTTTTATATGCTTTTTGAAATAGAATACTACTTCTTTGTAACCAGATATTATTGCTTTTATTCCATTGTGAGGTAATTAAAATAGTTTGTTCTGAAAAATGGTTGAAATAATGGCCAAGCCAATCACCGGCAATTCCATCAACTGTATCCCACCAACTTTTTTGAATGATGCAATGCTCAATTAGTTTGATGGAACTATGTGACCATAGTTTTTTATGCGCCGAAAAAAGGTCAATGGCAAAATATTGCATTTCTCTTTCTGGCATTTCCCATAACTCTTTAATTACCTGATCTAACTCTGAAAATAGTTTTATCGAGTGCTCTTTTAAATAGGTCTTTACAATTTCGTCTCGAAGAGGGGCCTTAATTCCAAAGAACTCAAATTTATTGAGCATATACGCTTTCATCTCAACGGCCTGTTTTGCGTTGGCATTTTTTTGAAAGGAAGCATGTATTGGTTCAATAAACGAATGCATAAAAACTTTTAAACAAAATTATATTAATGAGATCTGTTTTTTCAATGCACTACTTTTAAAAGCAGCATCTAGAATTTGCATCACCTGAATACCTTCTTTAGCAGTAACTGGCATCTCCTTTTGTTCACGAATGGCTTGATGAACTATGGAATAAAATGTTCCATAATTTCCAATTTCAGTGGGTACTTTTTCTCGAATTACGATACCAACTTTTTCGGTATGTAAGAGTCCCTGTTCTTCAATTGGCTCAACGCCCCAATTAAGCGAGTCTGGTTTCTGATTCGCTAATAAAGCAGTTTCCTGAACATCAGTTCTTGTTTTATGAAAACTTCCTTTATCTCCGTGTATGACATAAGAGGGGAAGGGCTCACGAACCAGACAGCTTGCTTTGAGTCGCACCACCTTATCCGAATAATTTAAAAGCAATTCAAAATAATCGTCTACCAAAGAATTTGGTCTTGTAATTCTGATATCGGCATACACTGCTAGAGGCATACCAAAAAGACATATAGCCTGATCAACTAAATGAGGCCCTAAATCATTTAAAACGCCTGCACCCGGGCCAGGAATTTCTTTATGTAATTTCGGACTTAATGCTACCCTAAAACGATCGTAATGAATTTCTGCTTCTACAATATTTCCTAGCAAACCAGCTTCGATTATTTTTCTAACAGTTTTAAAATCACTATCCCAACGACGATTTTGATAGACTGCTATTTTTTTATTGACAGTTCTGGATAGTTCTTCTAATTCAATAGCTTCTTCTATGGTAGTAGTAAAGGCTTTTTCCACTACAGCATGTTTGCCTGCAAGCAATACCTTTTTGGTATAATCGAAATGTGTATTGGTAGGCGTATTTACGATAACTAATTCAATATTATCATCGTTTAAAATTTCTTCGAGTGTTCGATAAATTTTTATATGCGGATAAAACTCTAATGATGCAGACTTAGATCTTTCCCAAATTCCAACTAATTCAAAGCCTGGGTTTATTGCAATAAATGGCGCATGAAATACTCTTCCAGACATTCCAAACGAAAGTATGGCTGTTTTAATGGGGGTCATAGATTCCTATTTCCTGTAAATGTAAAATTCTACGCAATAGAAAACAAAAGTCTACTGAAATACCCGAACATAGTCAACTATCATCCTTTGTGGAAATGCAGTGTTGGCATCTGGCGGACCAGGCCATGTTCCACCAACAGCCACATTAAAGATAAAAAAGAAATTACTATTGAAAGGGTAATTCGAACCAGCTGTATTAGAAGTTGTAATGGTATTGTAAAGAATATCATCAATATAAATCTGAACCTGATCCTTTACCCATACCATACTAAATACATGAAACTGTTGATCAAAAGTGCCTGATGGTAAAACATATCCAGCTTCTTTAGATGCGTGTAAAGTAGTATTGGCTCCCCAATGTAAAGTGCCATGAACTTTATTTGGTTCCTGACCTACTAACTCCATGATGTCCATTTCTCCACAAGCTGGCCATCCAGCTTGATCAATATTATTTCCCAACATCCATAAGGCGGGCCATATTCCTTTGCCAGTAGGTACTTTAGCGCGGATATCAATCCTTCCATATGTGAAAACCTGTTTATTTTTTGTGATCATCCTCGCTGATGTATAAGCACTTCCAGCCAAAGATTCTTTGCGTGCTTCAATAATTAAATTTCCTTTCGAAACAAAAGCGTTTTGCGTTCTTTCAGTATAATTTTCTAATTCTGCGTTACCCCAACCTTTATTATTACCCGTTTCAAATGTCCAGGTAGCAGGATTAATAGTATTACCATCAAATTCATCGCTCCAAACCAATGTTTTTCCAGGGTAAGAACTTGCTGATGTATAACCTACTGTATTATCTATTGGAAAGTATAAAAGATTTTCATTGATGATGGTACCTGTTCCTTTATTTGTTGCAATGGTACAGTTAGTAGGATTTGATAATTGAACACTAAAAGTTTGATTTGCCTTTCTGGTACTATCGCCAATTACTTCTACTTCAATAGTTCCGGAATTTGTATTTGCAGGAATATTTAAGGTGCCTGATACAGGTTTATAATCTGTATTTGCTAAAGCAGTAACATCTGCAGTAGTATAACTTAAGCTTATAGCACTTGTACTAACCTTATCTAGTGTAATACTAAATTGAAATTTTAAATTATTACTAGTACGTTCATTACTTATATCACTAATACTTGCAATTGGCAGCGCCACGGCAGGAGGTGTAGGGGTTGAAGAACCAGAACCTTTGCTGCAAGACTCAATTAAAAGAAGTGTAAAAAGTAAATAAATTATCGAGCGGATTTTCATATATGGTTATTTGCAATCAGATAAATCGGATTTAAAATAGTTTTTTTAATTCATTCTCAAATAAAATGTTGAATAAAATGATCTGATTTGCCAAAAAAACTTCAATTTTTTTTACAAAAAAATACCAATACCCATTTGGATATTGGTATCTGCATAGTTATATTATTATTCTATCACTAGTGTTTGAATAGAATGTGGCAAACTGCTTACAGCAACTGCTTTATTCCCGATGCTCATATGATAGGGTATAGAATCATTGCTTGGGTTCATTACAACCACTACTATAGAACCATTCGTGTTTTGGAATGCAGTAGTAAGTATTTGTCCCCTACTTGCAGAACTGATGATTCGTTTAGCACCCGGACGAATAAACTTTGAGAAGTGACCGATATAGTAAAACGAATTCAAATAAGTTAATTCACCAGTTTTAGTATTGGCATGCACTGGAGCATAACAAAAATTGCCCACATGGTTTGGACCACCTTTCTCATCTAATAAAATATTCCAATCATTCCAAGCTACAGTTCCATTATTAAAATCATTGATCATTGACCTACCATACAATTCACCATATCTCCATTCTTTAATTCTAGTGGCGTCAAACTTTTCAACACAACCTTCCGTAAACATTAAATGGGTATTCGGGAAAGCTTCATGAACACGAGCCACATTGTCGTAAATATTGCCACCACCTGTCCAGCTTTCATACCAATGAAACCCAATCCCCCAGACATATTTAGCAGCTGCAGGGTCGTTCAAAACAGCACTTGCACGTTGATATAAAAGATCTCTGTTATGATCCCAGGCGATCAATTTTTTGTCGCCTAATCCCGACTTAACTAAAGTAGGTCCCAAATAATTTTTGATGAAGTTGGTCTCTTCTTCAGCAGTATAATTACATGACTCCCAGGTTTGCTTGGCCATTGGTTCATTCTGAACACTGAGTGCCCAAATAGGAATTCCAATTTCTTGATATGTTTTTATAAACTTGATATAATAGTTCGCCCAGCTTTGATAATAGGCAGGCAATAACTTTCCACCATGTAGCATGTCTTTATTGTCTTTCATCCAGCCTGGCGGACTCCAAGGGCTTACAAACATGGGTAATTTTCCACCTGCAGCCGCAATCGCTTGTTTGATTAAAGGAATACGGTATTGCTGATCGTGTGCAACACTGAACGATTTAAGTTCGGTATCATTTTCTTTCACATAAGTATACGAATCACTTGAAAAATCGCAGCTATGAATATTAGTTCTGGCAATAGAAAATCCAATGCCTTTATTTACATCATAATATTTCTCAAGAAGTTCTTGCTGTTTATTCTTAGGCAATTTTGCAAAGACTTCTGCCGAAGCATCTGTGATCGCTCCACCCACACCCAGAAAGGTTTGGAATTTTTTGTTTGGGTCTACGAATACGGCAGGCTCTGTTTCAAAGGGCTGTCCGTAGGCACTAAAGTTCAAAACCGCAGTTTGCGTTAATCTCAGATTACTGTTTTCTGCAGTTGTGTAAACAGTTACTTTTAATTCCTTTTTTTTGATAGGATCGTAAGTAGTTGTTTTTTGCTGGTTTGCTGTAGGATGCAAGGCTAACAAAGCAGTTGCAATCGTACTCATTAGAATTTGATACATGGCAATAGTTAGAATAAGTGATGATTAAAATTACTCTATTTTGCCGTATAGGTCTTACCTGATTCCTTTATTTTTAAGAAATTTAATTAAGGCTTCGGGATGGTCTGTTTGCAAACCATCTACACCCAATCCAATAGCTGCTTCCCAGAATTCAGCTTCTTTGGAATCCTGAATATCAGGCCAGACAATGGTTTTATTATGATGGGCTGCCTTAACCATACTTTCATTGTATTCTTTATAAGACCCATCTAAAACTGAAACTGGATATTTCATTAGAAAATTGGCAAGAGAAGCGCTATCACGTATATTACCAGGAAAGCTAACTATCAAAGGCATTTCAGGTGCTATCTCCATCCATTTTTTAGCCTGAAGGGGGTAATTAATATAAACTATAACTTGTTTTTCAACGCCATATTTCAACAGGGTTTGATAGGTCTTTAATACATCTGCATCCTTAAAATCGAGATAAATATTGATCTTGTTTTTTACCAGACTTAAAACCTCTTCGAATTGTGGGATGTTAAATTTGCCCCATTCAGGTTTTGATTTTTCTTCTACCTGATAAGTTAATAATTCCGATAAAGTAAGCTCTCTGATTTTTCCTTTCCCATTCGTCATTCTGTCAACAGTTCCATCATGCATGATCACTAATTGACTATCCTTTGTTGTTCTTAAATCAATCTCAATATAATCTGCTCCAACTGATATGGCATTTTCATAGGCTTTAATTGTGTTTTCTGGTGCATCGATATGGTTCCCTCTATGCGAAATAACAATAATCCTGTTTTTGCTTTCTGGTACAGTAGGAACTTGATGTTGAGCCTGTATTGAAAAATGTATAAAAAGGAATAAAAGAGATAATAATAACCGCATTTTTTTCCAAACATATTAAAGCAATATGAACTCAACATTAAATTGTATTATTTATAACAAAGAACTATTTTTAAAATAGTTAACTTTTAGACGTAATAGTTCAATATGGGAAAAAATATAATACTGTTTTTGGTGCTGATTTTTTTAAGCAGTAATAACAATAATGCGGTTCAAGCATTTGAAACCTGTGTACATTTAAACAGGGTACAACAACAAAATGTAAAAATTGATACAATTGGTGTTTATGGTATCAGAAATTTAATAAAGAATACATCTGCCAAACTTCGAGTGATTAATATATGGGCAACCTGGTGTGGGCCTTGCGTTTCTGAATTTCCTGATTTTGTGAAGCTTAATCTCAAGTATCGGGATCGGAATTTTGAATGGGTTACCATCAGTGCAGATCCGCCTTATAAAGCTTCTAAAGTTTTAAAGTTTTTACAAAAAAAACATGGAATTGGAACGAACTATATTTTTAATTCCGAAGATCTATATCCATTAATAGAAACTGTTGATCCCAGATGGCGTGGAGCTATTCCTTACACGCTAATTGTAACACCTGGAGGCAAAATATTGTATGCACAACCAGGCGTAATAGATCCCGTTGAAATTAATAGTATTATTGAAGAGGCTTTACGTTAGACAAATAATATTAATAAGTATTTGTCATGTCTTCGTCTACACAGATGATATAATCTGCTTTGCCTTTATTTTCGGCTAATAACTTTTTCACATCTTTTTGAGAAACGGTTGTGATGGTTGCAACTTTTAAATCTGGTCTAGCTTTTTTAAGATACCATCCTATGCCTTCATAATTCTCAGAATGGTAAGAACCATTAAAATGTATAAATAAACTTCCAGGTTGATAATATTTTAAAATAAAATGCGCCATCGTAGCGTCTTTAATTGCCTGTGCCTTTGGAAGATTGTCGCCACCATGACCACCCATCATGGCAATCATATTTTTGTATCCGGGTAATTCAGGGTCGTAAGCAATCGGTAGGGGAGCGATCCATGATTTTTCTTTTGCACTTAAAGTATCCAATGCTGCAAAGCCTCCTTTTGCAACTAAAGATGCATATCTTCTCGGAATATTATCAGCTGCAAAAACAATCTTATTTTCTTTTGCAAAATTCACTAAGGGAGCATAATCAGTAGGATAATTTTTCCATAAACGTGCCAATGAATCCAATGCTTTCTGTTTTATCTCACCACGCAAATATTGGTCTAACGCTTCCTGATTATCTTGTTCAAACATTTCTGCACCCATCACCAATGCTCTTTTTTCTTTAGCGTCTTTTGTAAGTTCCAGCTGCAACCAGTGTGCTATAGCATTGTTATGAAATTCGCCAAAAAGAATAATATCATTTTCCGTGATTTTATTAAGCATTTTTCCAAAAGAAACTTTTTTGCCTTTTGCAGTATAAATAATATAGGCGGGTTTGTCTTGGGCTACAACTAATGTTGCCATGAAAAGCAGAACGAAGAGCAATTGTATTTTTCTCATGTTTAAAGCTAGATAAAAAAGTAAAAAGTAAAAAGTAAAAAGTCGTACATGTTAACCCTAGGCTTCAGCCTAGGGATTAGGTATGCAAAATAAAATCGGGCTTTAGCCCTAATGCTGTGAAATCCCCAGCCCCAGCCTAAAGGCCGTGGTTAACAAAATTACCCTTGCAAAATCGAGAATAAGATTTTATCTTGATACGAAAACATTTACCCACTTAAAACAATTACAATGAGTGCAACAACATTTAATTCAAAAAGATTTCTTCTCTCTGGGTTAGTAGGAGGCATTGTTTCCTTCTTTGTTGGATTTCTGATCTATGGTATTTTACTTGCAAACATGATGTCATCAAATTCTGGAACTGCTGCCAATGTTATGCGGGGACAAAATGATATGATTTTCTGGTCTATTATGCTGGGAAGCTTATTTATGGGTTTAACCCTTGCCTATATTTTTGAATTGGCAAAGATTAAGTCGATCGGTTCAGGATTTATTGTTGGTGCCATTGCTGGTCTTCTAATTATTGCTGGACATGATTTTACAAGCTTTGGTACTACCAATTTATTAAACCTGAATGGTTTATTAACTGATGTAGCCGCAAGTACAATTATGCAAGCCATCACTGGGGCAGCAATAGGGTTTATGAATTCTAAGTTGAAGGATTAAAAAGTTAAAAGTTAAAAGTTAAAAGTGAAAAGTGAAAAGTGAAAAGCGTTGTTAACCCTAGGCTTCAGCCTAGGGTTTGAAATATAAATAAGACCCGGGCTTTAGCCCATACGCTGTGGATATTTCTGGAAAGAATTATCATTCTCTTTTATGTACCATAGCATAAGGACTAAAGTCCATAATTAAAGATGCTTTTAATTCCCCACCCTAAAGGGCGGGGTTAACCTAGTTCTGAAACACATTCAAAAG
>JBAXHC010000057.1:0-19474 GCA_037139075.1 Bacteroidota bacterium | reverse complement strand
ATGCAACCACAAACGATGGCCACTACCATGATTCCCAACAATGCTCATAAAGACATACCGGGAAATCCTTCTACTGCAAAAAGTAGCACAGAAAAATTAAATGATCGATCTAATGGGAAACCTTTAAGGGTTTTAAGTGAGGAAGATTGGAAATTCTGGATCCATCATGGTTATATTGTTATTAAAAATGCAGTACCACGTGAACAAGCAATTGCAACGGCTAGTTTTCTTTGGGAGTTTGAAGAGAAGAATCCAAATGATAGTAATACCTGGTATACAGAAGCAAGGGCTGAAATGAAAATGAAAGAGTTGACCAATACTGGTATGGTAGAATGCTATAATAATCAACACCTATGGAATAATCGACAAATGCAAAAAGTGTATGATGCTTTTGTTGATATATGGGGAACAGAAAAATTATGGGTAACGATTGATCGTGCTAATTTAAATTTCCCTATTAAACCCGGTTTTGAATACAAAGGATTTATTCATTGGGATTATGATCCGGAAACTAAACCAGTAAACGTACAAGGAGTTTTAGCATTGGCAGATCAAACGGATGAAAATATGGGCGGCTTTCAGTGCATTCCGGAATTATATAGAAATTATGATACCTGGAAATTAACGCAACCAGAAGACCGTGATAGATTTAAACCCGATACTACTGGGTTTACTCCTACTAAAGTAAAATTAGAAGCAGGTGATTTGCTAATATTTAATAGTACAGAGCCACATGGCATTCGAGCCAATAATAGCGGAGATAAAGTGCGAATTGCGCAGTATATTTCTATGATGCCAGCTGAAGAAGACAATCAAGAATTGCGCCAATGGAGAGTTAATTCTTGGAAAAATAGAATTGCACCGGAAGGCTATGCATTTCCAGGAGACCCAAGAAATTGGGAGCAGACAAAATATGATACTGCAGAATTGAATGAGTTAGGCAAGAAATTATTGGGACTAGATAATTGGTAAACTTTTTTTAAATTCATAGCATTAATAAAAAAAGCCATCTTCATGATGGCTTTTTTTATAAAATGAAATATACGTTTAATTAGCTCCGTCTAATTTTGCTCGATCAACAGCATACTGACCTACACTATTTCCTACTTTGATTCCAATTTCACAATCAGATCGATAATGCAGACCGCCAACTAGTCTTGATTTAGAAGCATCTGCAGCCATTTGCGTATAAACAGCAGCTCTTTCTGGATTTAAATATCCAAGAATGGTAGAAGCTGCACCACTAAATGTAGAGTGGCCAGAAATATAAGATGGGAAATTAGGCAACCCTGTTAATGTTTTAATCGCGGTGTTTAATTGCGAAGGTCTAGGATTGTAATAAGTATACTTGGTATTCCAACATACAATTCCAGCATCCATCAAACTCATATTAAGTAATGCCAGATTTCTAGCCCATTTCACTTCACTTAAATTTTTTGGAATAAAATCTTCAGCAGCAATGGCATTCCAATGTCCAGGTGGAGTATAAGTACCCACACCATCACCCCAGAATAAAACAAGTTGTTTGTTTTCTAAAGTAGGATTACTTGTATAACTATAAACTTCCGCAGTTTCTTTTTTCATTTGATCACTGGAAGTAAGAGGTGGTGGTGGTGGAACCAAAGCTCTGGTTGTTGCAGTATCAAATAAGAAAGGGATCACTTTGCCAAAAAGTGGTAACATACCTGGGCGTTTTGGATTGTCTTGACTGATCCAAGGTATTTCTCCTTTTGCTGCAGTTGATGTTTCAAAATTTGCCCAATCTGCAGGTGTTCCTACTGCTTTACCAGCATTATCTGTTCTGGCTCTTGCGATGAAAGCCTGTGCAATTTGTCTGCCTAAACTTTCGCCAGCAGCAATATCACTTCTTGTAGCAGAACCAGACATGATTGCTGCATCTTCATGCGCTTGTGCTTTTAATTGAATCGCTCCAATTTCTGTAGGAAATAACAACTTCATCATTTCTGCAGTTACGCCAGCTAATACTGCAGCTTCTGAAGGATAAGAAGGTAAAGTTGTTGAAGGAATTTTTGCAACAATATTCGCGTCAGTTATATATGGTGCAGGACGGCTGTATAATTTTTTATAGTACCAACATGCAACCAAAGCATCATATTGTGCTGCTGTTATATATGCATAAGCTCTTGCAGCATAAGGAGGATTGGCAAATGGAAATAAAGGATAGGCAAATGGATTAGCAGAACTTGGTATTGGATAAGTTCCATCAGGATTTTGATAGGGAGGTAAATTATACTTTGCTACTAATTCGCGCATAATTTCATTCCATCTTAATACTCCACCTGCTGCCCAATATTTAATATTTTCATCCTGCTCTTTTGAAAGATTCTTTTGCAAACCTTTGATCTCATTTAATTCTGCTACATAATTTACATTGGTTACCAATAGTGGAGAGGCTACCGCAAATGTATCTGGTCTTTTTAAAAGAATAGTCTTCCATGTACCTGCATTGATATCATTACTTGCAGGATTTAAAGCTGGTATATTATCAGTTCTTGAGGTAATTTTTTTTGAACAATAAGCAAGGGTTAAGATCGCTATTGCTAAATATATTTTTATAGTATTTTGTTTCATGTTATTTGTTTTGAGTTGAAGAATTGTCAGAAGTAGTTTTCTTTTCCTTCTTTTTAGAGAAATCTAATATGTAGAAAAATCCACCATAGAAACCAGTAGACTGTCCTACATTTCTTCCAGCTATAACATGACTAGCTCCACCTACAAGTGCAAGACCACTCACTTTTTGAATTTCATATTTAATATTAGCAGCAATAGTTGTTGCATTCATTCTATTGCTTGGGAATGGCATATTGTTTTTGGTGATATCAAATCCCCCTAGGGTTTTCATATCCGTTATAATGGCTTCTGCAATTAAAACACTACTTCTATAACCCGTTCTTAAACTGATCGTATTTACATTTGGCATGGAAACTTCATTAGTTAAAAACAGGCTAGTAGTATAATAACTATTTCTTTCAAGTTTGGTATTCCCTCTTATAGAATAAGTTTCAGAACCAGTCACAAAAAATTTTCCTACCTGATAATCCAATAATAATCTGCCAGAAACGGTACTACTTTTTAATCCAATTGACAATGGTAAATAATCAACAATATAATCAGTCATGGGTACTGATGCGCCTCCTAACAAGTAAAGAGAGAATGTCCCATTTTTTAAAGATGTCTCAATGGGCATCCATTTGATCCATGTAGAAAAATCTTGTATGCCGGATGCCGGATGTAACACACCCATACTGGCCTTATTTGAAATAAATGGGGCATTAAATAAAATATTCAGATTGTCTTTAATGCCATAATTGCCCATGACACTTATTTGATTTGTTGATATCGTTCCAATATTTAAATTGTCTCTTAAGTTGGTTCCCTCCCAATATTTATTCCAACTACTATAGCTATAGTTTAAACCTGTGCAAAACAAGTTCTTGTTCATCATAATGGCATCCTGATCAGTTTGTGCATATGATGAGGTGAAAGAGAATAACATACTCGTTACAATGAGTAGTTGTTTACAGGATTTCAATATGTTCATTTTTGTAAGTTGAGGTTAATCTTATACAGGTGCAGTTGTATCCAAGCTTAGAATTTGGGTACAAATAAATAGTTTTAATACTCCAATGGAATACTAAATCATGAAACTATTAGTAAAAGATTAAGCTTCGGGTGGCTGATCTAGCCCTTGTAGAAAATCAAAACTTGAAAAGAAAGTATGATAGGAATCATGCTTCAATTTTGAAGTATAAATATGCTGGTAAATATCAAAATGATGTTCTTGAATCAAATCAGAAATGCCTGACTTAACTATTTGATTAGAAGAATTCTTTTTAGAATTATTGGAGGATGCAATATCATTTAGCTGTTTTGCAAAATCATTTTTAGAATCTTTGATATATGATTTTGTAAAGTTGGGTACGCAAAGTATTTCCAATGTGTCGTTAAAAAAACGCTTTTTTACGTATTGATAGTTGATACCATTGATATCAATATTGCCTTCAACAGATTCAAACTCAGTAGAACTGGAAATATATGGTAGGTTTAAATGAAGCTTGAAACTGATTAAATCTGATTCCTTGTATTTGTGCTGGTCCAGAGCGGCTTGCAAATCATTGGTTGATTTATGTTCAAAGTAGTTAGCTAGGAATTTATAACCAACAATGTTGAACATTAATACTAGTAGTAATAATATGGCAATCAGTTTTTTCAACTAAGCTTAATTGGATTTAGTAAGTCAATGATGAAAATAGAGAAAATAGTAACTAAATAGTATTATTTAAGCCTATTTTAAGGTTTTTTAGTAATACTTATTTATTTATAAGAGGGGGTGGACATAAAAAAATAGGTTACAGAATAAACCATAACCTATTAAAAATTAAATCCTTAAATGTTATTAGTAGTTCTTTTTCGAAAGATTTGAGACACTAGTTTTTAGGCTTTCAAACATATCACCTTTACTGGTATCCTGTTCAACGAACCAGTGTTTTAAACCAGCTTTTTTTCTAGCTGCGAAAATCCTGTCGAAATCAATCACTCCATTACCAATCTCAGTAATCTCGCCCGCTCCAGCCGACATGTCTTTTACATGCCATAATTCAAAACGACCTGGATATTTATCAAAATACTTGATAGGGTCTTGTCCAGCTTTTGCAGTCCAGTAAAGATCCATTTCCATTTTTACCAAATCTGCCTGGGTATTCGTAAGAAGATGATCATACACTGTAACATCACCAAATTTTTCAAATTCAAAATCGTGGTTATGATATGCGAATTGTATACCTGCTGCTTTAGTGGCTTTACCAGCTTTGTCTAATATTGCAGGTAAGGCGGTATAATTTTCTTTGGTTCTTTCATTAGGCATTAAATAGGCACAAGCCATGTACTTGGCTCCAATGCTATGTAAATCTTCCACTGCCTTATCCCATCCATTCAGGATGGTACCATTTCCCTTCGATGCTAAACCTGTAACGTGATGTGAACTGAATACAGATATGCCAGTTTTGTCTAAGATTGATTTGAATTCTGCCGCTGACTTACCAAAGAAAGTACCATTATATCCATAAAGCTCAATATTGTCAAAGCCTAGAGAAGCTAATTTTTCTAATGCACCTTCAAGATTTTTTGCAACAGCATCTCTTACTGAATAGAGTTGAACACCAAGTGACTTTTTCTTTCCGAATTCGGCAAATAAATTATTGGTATACAGCCCTGCTGCTCCCAAAGTAATGCTTTGTAAGAATTGACTTCTTTTCATGAGTTAAAATTGATTATTTGTTTAGCAATCGTTTTGTAAAGTATAATTCCATATAAGAACAATACGGGATTCAAATTAAACAATTAATGCGTCAGTATGACACAATGATTCAATTTTATTTTGACCTGAATTCTATGAAGTTATTATGACTGGTTATTAAAATAGTTTTTCCTGAGGTGGTTTAGCTCCGCCTAATCTGATATAAACAGTAGTTTGTCCTCTATGATGTGTCTGGTGTTCAAAACACTTGTTAAAAGCCATGCCTTTTGTCATTTCAAACCTGCCAAATAATTTTACAGTTTCGTTTAATTGTTCAGAGCTGGTATTTTTAATGCTTTCAATTACATAATCATAACCGGCTAAAACAATTTTGCTTACATTTTCTTTTGACTTATCAGCGGTTTTCTCAGCTTCGCCCATTCCAAATGGACTCTTAGCTCCAGTTATTGTTGACGAAAATGAATAGTTTGCATCAGTTAAATGAAGCATCTGTTCGGCAAATGAACGCATTTCAGGAGTTGGTTTTAAATCATATTTATCTGCAGGCATTGCATCTAAATACTCTTTTGTGTAAATTTTAGCCCTTTCCCATTCTTGAATCATTACATCTTTTGAATTTTGTGCTTTAATAGTTTGAAAAGAACATAGCATAAGAATGCCGCAAAAGAATAGTTTAATCTTTTTCATTTTGTTTGTTTTAAATTTTAAAATCGGGTTTGTGGGAATCAGTTTTTCGAAAGATAATTGGGGCATATTAAGTTACAGGTATTATTGTAATTATGAAAGCTCATTTTTTAAAAAATCTATCTTTTTATAAAATGGCTAATCAAAATCCTGTATCCAATTTTTAGTAATTCTCATAAGTTGATATTTGACTATTGATAATCAAACATTTAGTAAGGGAACTAGAATTCCTAACCTTGAAAAAGTTATTCCAAATCCGATTATTTAATTAAATATTAATTTAATATGGCAATTAAAATGATTAATATTAATCTAATAAATATTTTGAAAGCCCCATTTTTTTAAAACATAAATTTATAATTATGCCTAAGTATGTAATTGAAAGAGAAATCCCCGGAGCAGGAAAATTAACTACAGAACAGTTAAAAGGGATCTCTCAAACTTCATGTGGAGTATTAAGTAATATGGGTCCAAAAATTCAGTGGTTACAAAGTTATGTAACAGGCGATAAAATATATTGTGTATATATCGCTCCTAATGAAGAAATGGTTCGTGAACATGCAAAACAAGGTGGCTTCCCTGCAAATTCCGTAAGTGAAGTGATAACCATCATTGATCCTACAACTGCTGAATAAATATATAAAATAAATGAGGGTTGACTTGAAACATCAATCCTCATCTATTTAAATGATTTAAAGTGTACTGATCATTTCTACATCTTCTTCTTCTACAAGAAGCGCACTTGCTCTGTTCGTTACTATTTTTCTACTAATAGTATATAGTAATGAAGCCGAGAGAGAACAAAATGCCATAACTCCTGTCATTGGCAATGAAGTTCCATCTTGCAAAATGCTAACAAAAGCAGACATTAAAGCTCCAATGCTCATTTGTATAAAACCCATTAATGCAGATGCGCTTCCGGCATTATGACCAAATGGGGCCATGGATAGTGCTGATGCATTTGGAAATATAAATCCCTGGCAACATAAAAATAAAAATATCAAAATGATAGTCAGGTATAATTCATGAACGCCGAATAAAGAAGTTGATGCTAGTGCAATTCCAATTGTACTTTGAATATAAATAGAGGCTCGAATAATTTGTTCTGAACGATACTTTTTTAATAAAATATTATTGAGCTGACTTGCACTGATAAGTCCGGCAGCAATAGTAGCAAATATCCAACCATAATATTGTTCGCTTACTTTAAAGAGTACCATAAATACATAAGGCGATCCACTTATATATGCATATAGCCCGGCATAAGCCACAGCTCCAGTAAAAGTATAGATCCCAAATTGAGGGTTTTTAATGATGCTGATATAACTATTGAAAATGGAACTTGGTTTTAAAGAATAATTAGGGTCAGGCTTTTTACTTTCTGGCAAAATAAAATAAACAGCAAGGAGGATTAGTGAAATCACTACAATGAGCATCCCGAAAATATAGCGCCAACCAAAATAGGCAGTAATATAGCCACCTAGTGTTGGTGCAATGATAGGAGATACTGCAACCACCAACATCAAAGTTGAAAATACTTTTGCATTGTCTTTCACTTCAAACAGATCCCGAACCATGGCCCTTGATGCAACCATTCCAACGCAACCACCTAAAGCCTGAAAAAGTCTAAAAAGGATTAGTCCATTTACTGATAAAGTAGTTGCACAACCAATTGCAGCGATGGCATAAATAGTTAATCCAAAGTATAAAGGTTTTTTTCTACCAAAACGCTCTAAGAGCGGTCCATAAATAAGTTGCCCAATTGAAATCCCAATAAAAAAAGAAGAGAGGGATAACATCACTGAAGAAACTGATGTGTTTAACCCCTTTGCAATATCAGGGAAAGCCGGTAAGTACATATCTATCGATAATGGACCAATAGCTGTTAAAAGTCCCAATATTAATATAAGAGAATTATGTTTCTGCGATTTGTTATTATTCATTCTTTCTAAATCAATCGCAAAGTTAAACTCATCTTTTCAGATATCTTTCACTCCTCGGATGGAAAAATTCCCAGGAATGAAGGAATTCTTGATAACAATCAATTCTTTCGAGTGAAAGACCTTTTAATTTCCCTTCCAAGCAAATTCCATCATAACTCCAAAAAGATCTTGTATTCAGATCAATAATTGAGTCACCTTTTTTTTCAAATATCAATGCTTCTTTATTGATTGTTCTATTATATGCATGAAAGGATGCAGTATCATTTTCAAGTAAAAGTAGGATAGGCAAATTAGGTAACGAGTCTTGTATAATCCTGTCATTTGCCAATAAATTCCAATCATATGTTTTTGCACTCAAATTATTCTGAATTCCAAGAACCCAAGATTTCTCTTTCCATGATAAAGAGTCTCTTTTGGTTAAACCACTTTTAGATTTTCCTTTATCATAAGTATCCATTTTTTCAAACGACTCTTTAAATTTCTCATCGGGTTGCAACACCAATGAATTAGGATGTTGTCTAAACCAAACACTTAAACTTATTTGTTCAGATTTTATTTCTTTTAAACGATACCCTTTTAATGGACCAGCAATACATTCGCCAGTAGATTGTCTCCACCAACTTTTGGTGGTTGCATCTTCAAACATGGCATTAAAATGATCCATTCCTACCAATCGAAATGTTTCTGGTTTGCCGTTAACAATTGGACTATAAATTCTCCCCGTTCTGCAAACTGTACAGTAGGTAACCATTACAGGGATATGGTTGATAGAATCTCGAACCTGATGATGATAGCCAATTAATTGTATAGGATAAGCTTTCGATTCATCACCTATTGTGGCGCCAATAATCAATTTGTTAGATGGGATCTTATTTTTTGAGATATCAAAAAAATAAGTCTTTGTAGGCTGATAAAACATTTTATCAGCTTCCATCATAAAAGTGAAAATATAAAATATAATAATGTATAAAGCAGATAAAGCAATGGCTAGAATCTTTTCTTTTTTCTTCCCATATCTAATGAAATGATATATTGGGAATAGGATGAATAAATATCCAATGATTCGAATAATATTTTTATTTGAACCTAAAAAATAAGCCAGTTCAATACTGTTATTTCTCTGACTGCCCGGCATTGGCATAATCAAGTAAACGCGTAAGCATTCGAAAATGATTAAAAATATAAATCCAATAATCAGAATTATTTTTTTCATTGAATTAATTTATTTTAAAAAGTTAGTGATCAAAACTCACTACCCTTGTAATTTTCCAATTTCCCCTATCATTTTTCCAGATGATTAGAAACTTAAAAATACCCTCTTTTAATTTTCCATCTTCCATATGATGGAATTTATATTGGGCATTTTCAACAGCACCAAAATCTTTGATGGGATGAACTTCTAAAGTTTCTTTGATGAGCTCAATTGAAATCTTATTCCGCTTATTAAAGATTGCTTGAAACTTGGCAATAACAGTTTCATAATTAAGCAACCCTCCATTATCTTCATACCATTCCAACTCTTTTGTGAAATAGCTCTTCATTTTTGTAAGATCTTGCAGATTATAAGCATTGAATAGTATACTATCGAGAGACTTGATTTTGCTATATAGGGCTTTGTCTTGAATAACAACTTTTTGAACATTTTTTTGTTCAGTCTTTGGTTGATTCTTTTGTTGGTTAGTAAAACGATATTCGTGCCTGTTGATCCAATTGGTTGTTGACTTAAATTTTACGTCCATTCTAATAATAAAAGTAGTGCCCTCTAATTGGTATTTATGCCTAATCGTAGCTGGCTTTTTATCATTACCGTCTACATCATTAAACTCAGTTATTAAAGTAAAGTCCCTTGAGTTTGATTTTATAAATCTTGTTACTTTTTCTCTGCCAAAATATTTACCAGATTGCCTTGTATAAGTTGTATCTGTTGAATTTTCATGAGGTTCATTTGGATAAGAATAAGCTCTGATATAGCCCTCTTTATTGCTAGTATAACTAATATCAATTTCAGCGGGAATTGTATACGAATTAGTACTTGAATAATCTAAATAAGTTAATGTTCCCTTCCAATGCCCCTTTGAGCTTGATAATGTTGAAAGAAGGAAGTTTGTATTCTTTTTTTGTGCTAATAATGATTGGGTAGCAATTAAAAATAATAAACAAAATTTCAATGCGATTTTTTTATTCATATTTGTTTTATTTATTGATAATCTACAATTTATGATTGTTTTTTTAATCTGATGAATCTTTTAAAACTTCCCATTTTATGATTATAATTTCTTAAAAATTTTGATCAATGATTCCGCAATCATTTGGTAACCTTTATCTGAAGGATGCAAACCATCGTATGTTATGTTTATAGATTCAATGGGATAGGGATATTCATCTTTTGTGGGATCGAAAGGAATTCCTATAAAATCGGGGTATGGATAATTTTTATATTCACCTGTTGTAGTATCCTTAACTCTTTTAAATTTTACAAGGCTTGCATGGTCCATTCCTTTTTTGTGATATAGATCAACAAAAGCAATCTGTTCATAATGAGCAATTGCAATTACTGCGTTAGCAAAGTCTTCTAAAGATTGTCCACTTTTTGTTTTGTAAGATCCGTAAGCGTTGTTTTTAAAATCGTTAAAGTAAACAAAATCAACTCTTTGCATAGGTGTAATCAAAACTATTTTGGCTTTACTATTCAAGGCCCTTAATTTATTAATGATAACTCTGAATGCTCCATAAACGGTAGAAGTTCCTGCATTATTTTCATAATCTACAAAACTTCCTAATGGTTTTGAACTCCACCAATCGTTAGTACCTAAAAAAATAGAATAAAGATCTGACTTTTGAATTCCTAGTTTTTCAATATCTGTAGCAATTTTTATAGCTGTCCAGCCATTATATCCTTTATTGGTAAAATGGATATGGGGTAATTTTTCAGTAACTCTAGTCATATACCCTTTTGTAATTCTGTTACCTGTTTCACCAGGATGATCGTTTAAATAAGTAATTGAATCGCCAATAGCCACCCAGGTTAATTCCTTTTGTATAAAGGAGGATTGAATAAATAGTATTAGTGTGAGCAGAATAAGTTTTTTCATACATAGCATTCTTGTTAATTGAAGATATTATTTATAACTTAAGTAATTATATGCTCAAATCAATCATTTTCTTTCTATTGCTTTGTATTACCCTTTTGCCTGAGTCAATAGGGCAGAATAAGTCTGAACCTATTAGTCAGAGTACAAATAAAAAATCCAACTTAATTGCAGATGGAGCAAAACTCAAATTAATAACCAACCAATTTGGTTTTACCGAAGGTCCGGCTGTTGACAAGAAAGGAAATATCTTTTTTACTGATCAGCCCAATAATACCATTTGGAAGTACGATAGGCGTGGAAAGTTGTCTATTTATTTAAAAAATGCTGGGCGTTCCAATGGTATGTACTTCGATCAACAAGGAAATTTGATTACATGTGCTGATGAACATAATCAATTATGGCAGATACAACCAAATGGCACCATTAAAGTATTACTTGACAATTATAAAGGTCATCATTTTAATGGACCTAATGATCTATGGGTTAGTCCAACTAATGGAATATATTTTACCGACCCCTATTATCAACGCGATTATTGGACACGGAAATCACCAGAAATGGATGGACAGAAAGTTTATTATTTGCAACAAAACAAAGAACCGATTATTGTTGCTGATAACTTAGTACAACCAAATGGAATCATTGGCACACCAGATGGAAAATATCTTTATGTGGCTGATATTGGGGCTAATAAAACCTATCGTTATAAAATTACTAGTGATGGTAAACTGGCCGATCAAAAACTTTTTGTACCAATGGGTTCTGATGGGATGACAATTGATGAAAGAGGTAATATTTATTTGACAGGAAATGGTGTTACAGTTTATAATAAAGAGGGAGAATTAATAGAACATATTCAAGTGCCTGAAGAATGGACGGGCAATATTACATTCGGAGGAAAACAAAACAATTTATTATTTATAACTGCCTCCAAATCTGTATATACTATGCAGATGAAAGTAAAGGGGGTTCAATAAAATAAAATATGAAGTCAATATTAAAAAAAACAGGATGGTTGATTTTTTTAATAGTTTCTATTTTAGGAAATATTAATGCACAAAAATCTGTAAAGGCAGCTAATTACTTTATTTCACTTTTAAGTAAGGAGCAAGCAGTAGAAACAGTATTCTCATTTGATAATGATGAAAGATATAATTATCATTTCGTGCCAATGGAACGAAAAGGTATCACTTTCAATGAAATGAATGAAAACCAAAAACTTGCAGCTTTTGATTTATTAGAAACTTGCTTAAGTGCAGAAACTTTTAATAAAACAAAAGAGATCATGCAACTTGATGCAGTATTGAAAGTACTAGAAATGCGAAAACCAGATGATCATTATAGAGATCCAAATAATTATCATATCAGCATTTTCGGAATACCATCAGATAAAACAGTCTGGGGTTGGCGTTTTGAAGGACATCATATTTCATTCAACTTTTCTTTTTTAAAACAAACACTAACTTCCGGAACACCCGGATTTCTTGGATCAAATCCTGGTATTGTGTTGAGTGGTGAAAAGAAGGGGAAGCAAGTTTTAAAAGACGAAACAGAAATGGGGTTTGGTCTATTACAATCTTTAAATGAAAACCAAAAAAATAAAACAATTATCGATACAAATGCCATTAAAGAAATTATAAGTTTTGATAAACGAAAACTTTTTCTAAGTAAAGCCGAAGGCATTTCTTATTCAGAACTTTCAAAACAGCAACAACAATTAATGTTGCAACTAATCAAATTATATGTTCATCGATATACAAAACTATTTGCAGAGGATATGTTTAAACAAATCCAATCGAATGGACTTGAAAACCTTTGGTTTGCCTGGGCCGGAGATAGTAAATCAATGATGGGCAAGGGAACTTATTACCGTATTCAGGGACCAACCATTTTAATTGAATATGATAATACTCAGAATAATGCAAATCATGTGCATACAGTGATTCGCGATCTACAACATGACTTTGGTGGGGATGAATTGCTTGAACACTATAAAAACGAACACAAACAATAACTGTAATTAATAAATATATCTTATGAATAAATTTCTTGCGTATACTTTAAGTATTTTTTGTTTGATGGCGTTTAGTCCAAAAAAAGCAATAATTAAGAAGGGCTGGATTAGTTTGTTTGATGGCAAATCTTTGAAAAACTGGAAAGTAGGAGAAAACGCTACTACTTTTTCTGTGGATAGCGGAATGATTATTGTTCATGGAAAAACAGCCCACCTTTTCTATGATGGCGATATACAGAATCATAGTTTTAAAAACTTTGAATTTAAAGCGGATGTAAAAACAATGCCAGGTGCAAATTCGGGGATATATTTTCACACTCAATTTCAGCAAGGAAGCTGGCCCGAAAAGGGATATGAAGTTCAAGTAAATAACTCGCATACTGATTGGCGAAGAACAGGAAGCCTTTATGGGATTATGGATGTGAAAGAACAGTATATTAAAGACAACGAATGGTTTACTGAATATATTAAAGTGGAAGGTAAGAGAGTGATCATAAAATTGAACGAAAGAATCGTGGTTGATTATACAGAACCTGAAAATATTAAATCTATAAGAGGCACGGATGATTCTTTACGTATTATTTCAAATGGAACATTTGCCTTACAAGGACATGATCCTAAAAGTGTTGTTTATTTTAAAAATATAATGGTAAAGCCACTCGATGATTAACTTTAAATTTTTGTTTTCATTCACATAAAGCAGTTTATAATTGCAAAAAAATCCATGATCAATAAATTAATTTTTTCTAAGCAACTAGTATTGTTCTTTATTCTAAGTTTTCCTATCATGGCAATGTCTCAATGGAATAAAGACAGTATCATGATCAAGAGAATGTCAGATGAAATAATGACCAATGGGAAAGCATATGATCTTTTAAGAGAGCTTACCAAAAATATAGGTGGTCGTTTAGCTGGGTCACCTGAACAACACAATGCTGCAATATGGGGTAAAAAAAATATGGAAGCATTTCATCCTGATAAAGTTTATTTCCAAGCTTGTAAAACTCCAAATTGGAAAAGAGGCGGTAAGGATTATGCTGCCATTGTTGGGATAGATGGTAAAGTAACGAACCAAAAACTTGCCGTAATGGCTTTAGGGAATTCGTTAAGTAGTAAAGGTTTGTTAGAAGCAGATGTAATAGTGGTCGCAAATTTTGATGAATTAGAAAAAAGAAAGAATGAAGTAAAAGGAAAAATTGTCTACTACCACAGTATTTTAGATCCAAATATGATCGAAACTGGAAAGGCTTATGAGAATGCGTATACTTATAGATCTGAGGGCCCAAGCAGGGCAGCTAAATATGGAGCAGTTGGAGTGATGATTCATTCATTAAGTACTGCTCCAGATAATGAACCTCAAACAGGAGTTATGGAGTACAATGATTCCTTTCCTAAAATTCCAGCAATAGCATTGGGGCCAAATGATGCAAAAGCTTTATATGCTCAAGCAAGAATAACCAATGTAAGAGTTCAAATGGAAACCTTTGGCTATTTCTTACCCGATGCTGATGAAAACAATGTTATTGCTGAATTAAAAGGGTCGGAGTTTCCAAATGAAGTCATTACAATTGGGGGACATCTTGATAGTTGGGATGTAAATGAAGGTGCCCATGATGATGGAACAGGTGTTGTACATGCCATGGAAGTGTTGCGTGCATTTAAAGTACTGGGTTATCAGCCTAAAAGAACAATCAGATTTGTTTTATTTGCTAATGAAGAAAATGGTGGGAAAGGTGGTTTAAAATATGCGGAATTAGCTAAGTTGAATAATGAGAAACATATACTTGCTTTAGAAAGCGATGATGGTGGATTTACGCCAAGAGCCATAGGGATTGGTTGTAGTGCTTTGCAATTAAAAAAATTCCAAACCTGGAATCCATTATTAAAGCGGTATGGAACTGAAGTGATTGCAGGTGGAGGCGGTGCTGATATTGAGGCTTTAGGCTTGAATGATAAAAAAACAATTCTTACCAGTTTGCTTGTAGATGGTCAACGATATTTTGACTTACATCATGCCGTAACGGATGTATTTGAAAATGTAAACAAGCGGGAATTACATTTAGGGGCAGTAAATATTGCGGCATTTATTTATTTAGTAGATCAGTATGGTGTGGAATTATAGAAAAACTTTGTCAGGCTGTAAAACATTTATAATTTTTTAAAATGTCAAGAGATCAATCAAGAAGACTTTTTGTAAAACAAACTGCAGTAAGTATTGCTGCAATTAGTTTGCCCTCCATGTTACATGCACAAACAAATATTAATAAAAAGAAAGTAGTTTGTTTAGGGGGGCACCCAGATGATCCGGAATCTGGATGTGGAGGAACTTTAGCGGCATTGAGAAAAGCCGGACATGAAGTAACCATTATTTATTTAACTACAGGTGAAGCTGGAATACCTGGAACGTCGCACGATAAAGCTGCTGAAATCAGAAAACTAGAAGCGATCAATGCTTGCAATATTTTGGACACCAAATATATTTTTGCTGGTCAGATTGATGGGGATACCATCATGAGTAATGAGTGGCTACAAAAAATTCAAAAGATTATTGCGGATGAAAATCCAGATATTGTTTTTACTCATTGGCCCTTGGATTCGCACAAAGACCATCAAGTTGCAAGTCTATTAGGTATACAATCCTGGGTGAGATCTGGTAAAAAATTTGCTTTATATTTTTTTGAAGTTTGTGTAGGTGAACAAACTTTTGTGTTTCATCCAACAGATTATGTTGACATAACAGCCACTCAAGACCAAAAAAAACAAGCAGTGTATTGTCATACCAGTCAAGACCCACCGGGAATTTATCAATGTGGTCACTTGTCCATGGAAGATTTTAGAGGAAGAGAAATGGGTGTTAAAGCAGCAGAGGCTTTTATTAGAATGAATGGAATATTGCCGATTGGTTAAGTTTTAGGATTTGAAAATTATGGTTAAGTGTAAAAGTGAAAATGCTATTTAGGAATTAGTATGAATGCAGATTTAAATGATGCTCGAATTTTAATTGTAGATGACCAATGGGCAAATATTGATGTATTGGAAAACTTTCTATTAATAAAAGGGTACTCTAATATTAGAACTACTGTATATTCTCGGGAAGTTATATCGATTGTTCAGGAATTTAAACCTGATCTTATACTACTCGATTTAATGATGCCGCATATTTCAGGATTTGAAGTGATACAACAAATCATAGAGGATGGGCTGCTTCATGAATTAATGCCCATAATGGTACTTTCCGATGATAATACAGTTGAAACTAAAAAAAGGGCCCTTGCAGAGGGTGCACGAGATTTTTTATCGAAACCTTTCGATTTAACTGATGTTGATTTGCGCATTAGAAATATGTTATTGAATGTTTATCTAATGACTCAACTCAAAAACCAAAATAAACTTCTTGAAGAAAAAGTAAATGATAGAACTGAAAAACTGCAACATTCAAATCAAGAATTAGAGCTCGCTAAAAAATTATTGGAAGAAAAAATTATAGCTATTCAGGAGCAAAATAAAACTTTAAAAGAGATAGCCTGGATCCAGTCGCATGTTGTTCGTGCACCAATAGTTAGAATGATGTCGGCAATCTCTCTTTTTGATCTGGAGGACCAATCAAAGATCAATCATATAGAAATAAGTAAACTTATCCTTGATTCAGCTAACGAGCTAGATCAAATTGTAAAAGAAATTACTCTAAAATCAAATAATGCTCATTTGTTTGAAGATTTGAATGCATAATTATCTTTAAAAATTTTCAAAATGATTTGATTGAAAATGATGAAAACTTTAATTTTCATTTTTAAATATTCAATTTTATGAATCCTAGTGTTGATGCCTATTTGAGTAAAGCCAAAAATTGGAGCGAAGAAGCAACTGTATTAAGAAAGCTGCTGATTGAATGTGGTTTAACCGAAGCATTCAAGTGGCGTTCCCCTTGTTATATGTTTCAGGATAGCAATATTGTGATACTTCATTTATTTAAAGAATATTGTGCGTTAGGTTTTTTTAAAGGGGTGTTACTCCATGACACTCATAAAATTCTGAGTAGTCCGGGCGAAAATTCACAATCTGTAAGAATGGCTAAGTTTACTAGTTTAAAAGAAATTACTAAGCAAAAAGCTATTTTGAAGGCCTATATATATGAGGCTATCGAAGTAGAAAAAGCAGGTTTAAAAGTGGAATTAAAACAAAGTAAAAACCTGATACTTGCAGAAGAGTTTCAAAATAAATTGGATCATCATCCTGCTCTTAAAAAAGCATATGAGGCATTAACGCCTGGAAGACAAAGAGCATATCATCTTTATTTTTCAGCACCCAAACAGTCGGCAACAAGAATAAAGAGAGTGGAAAAATATGTATCACAAATTTTATGTGGTAAAGGGATTAATGATTGTACCTGTGGGTTTTCAAAAAAAATGCCACAATGTGATGGGTCGCATAAGTACATCAAAAGTTAATTGCCTTAAAAAATGCTTCTAATTTAAAAGGGTCTAAATTTCCATTATATCTTACGCTGCTGCATAAATCAATACCGAAGGGATTTACTTCATCAATTGCAATCTTTACATTATTGGCGTTAATGCCGCCCGCAAGAAAAACGGGAACTTTACTTTGTTCTACGATCTTTCTACTTAAACCCCAGTTATGTGTTCTTCCAGTTCCTCCCAATTCTTTTATCATAGCTTTTGGATTGCCACTATCTAATAATAATGCATCCACATGTTCAGCGATTTCAATTGCTTCATCTACCGAACTTTCATCGATAACATGGATTACCTGAACCAATTTAATACTTGGTATCGCCAATTTAATTTCTTTATATGAACCCTCTAAAAGTTCATCCACCATTTGAATAGTGTTGGTGCGGGTTCTATGGTGATGTTCTATGATTTCACTTGCAGAAGTTTCACAGGTTAACATAAAAGATGCAATGGGTGGAGGAATGGATTTTGCTATTTTTAAAATCAATGCATCATCAATAGTTCCCGGGCCACTGGGCATTCGTGCCACAAGGCCAAGTGCTGAAGCCCCAAAATCAATGGCCATTTTAGCCTCTTGTAAAGAGCTGATGCAACAAATCTTTATTTTAGGAATCATAAAATAAAGTAAGTAAAAAAAATGTGAAATCAAAATACGAATCGGATCAATTGAATTAGTGCCGTCTCTTTAAGGGGTATATAATTTAAAATAGTTATAGGTCTTCATTGCATAAGTAGTCTACATTTTTCGGATCTCCATGTAAAGCTTGTCTATTCTTAAGTAGATAATATAATATACTATCATTGGCGCTTAATTCCTCGTTACTATATGATTCAATGATTCTGGATGCATTTTCAGATAGACTTATAACAGCATAATTTTCTTGATTACTATCCTGACTAAATAAGCTCAAAATGGTGACATCAGAAGTTAAACGGATACTGGCATCTTTTTCCAGAAGTTCAATTAAAGGCCTGTAAGGTTTTTCGTATACCGCAAAAAGTTTTATATGTTCAGGAGACATGTTAGTTAGTTTTTAAAAAATGGGTCTGAATGATTTTGTAAATGGGAAGGGGGTAGAGAGGCCCATTTATTTTTATCTATTGATGAATTAAAGCTAATTGATATATAGTAGCAACAAATGGGTACTTTATGAAATTGCCATTCAATTTTGTAAAAGCCAATTTTCATTTTGCAAGCAAAAAAATTGTCTGAATTGGATTGAATTGTAAATTGCGGCCTAATTGAATTGAAAAGTATTGAAGATTGGTATCATTTGGTTAGCCTTAATTAGTTTCCCTCTAGCTCTTATGGCTCAGAAGAGTATGGTATATGAACAGCAAATTTGGACTGGGTATAATGCGAATATCAAATTCAACCATCGATGGGGCATTTGGTTAGATGGCGAAATACATACGAATGACAATTATTTCAATAATTTCTCACAATTTACGCTTCGTTTTGCCGGCACCTATTTTTTAAAAAATAGCAATAAGTTTACTTCGGGTTATGGCTTTACTGATAATTTACCTGGTCAGGGGCATGTAAATTTTTCAATACCGGAACATTTTTTATGGCAACAATTTCAGTGGTTCAATAATACTTCAAAGCATAAACTCATGCAATGGGTGAGGACGGAAGAAAAGTGGAAGGAAAATTTATTAAATGATTCTGCATTAGCCAATAATTATACCAGCACCTACAAAATTCGATACAATGTTTTTTACACCCTGCCCTTGAGTGCTAGGGGATTTGCAGCAAAGTCACTTTCTTTAGCTTTAGGCGATGAAATCTATTTATACTACGGGCCAACTGTATCGAATCATGTCTTTGACCAGAATCGCGTTTTTGTAGGATTTAGTTATGCTGTAAATAAACACGACAATTTTGTTTTTGGTTACCTCAATATTCAACAACAAAATTCTGCGGCTACTCAAATTAAAATAGCCAGTATCATTAAAGCCACGCTATTCTTAAATATTGGTTATTGATT
>JBAXHC010000056.1:0-19518 GCA_037139075.1 Bacteroidota bacterium | reverse complement strand
AAAAAAAGGTTTCCCCTCCATCGCATGCGATGGAGGGGACGCTGATGCCGGACTCGGCATACAGCTGGGGTGGTTGATTCACTTTAAGACAATTACCCTCACCAAATTCTCCCCCAAAACAAGTTTTAAAGTAGGCTATAAGTTTTTCACCATTTCAACATGTGGGATAGTTACTTCTTCAAATTCGGGGCCCTCCAGATGATATCCCAATTTTTCGTAAAAACCTTGAGCAGTTTTTCGGGCATGCATGTTTAGTCTTTTAAAGCCTCTGTCACGGGCAATATTCTCAGCAAAGCTCATAATTACCCTCCCGATTCCCTTTCCTTGAAGTCCGGAAAGCACTGCCATTTGCCTGAGGCGAACTGTTTTTTCGTCTTCTTTTGTCAAAATACAGCATCCTTCTAGCCTCTCGTCGTCAAAAAAACAAATTAATATATCATTTTTTTCAGCCTCTAAATCTTCCTTTGTAAAAGTTAATCCCAAAGGTTTTCTTAACACCTGAAAACGTAAATCCACCATCTGGCGATGCTGTATTGAGCCGTGGTCAATGATTTGTAAGGGCATAAGCTAAATTCAAGGTCTACAAGATAGGAATCATTTTCTTATCTAAAAACAAGAAAACCAACAAGAACTAACAATTATTAGTATAATCTTGTGGAAACAAAAATGCATTAAAAGATTGCTTATTTACTAAAAAGTATATTTTTGCGCCTGTAACAAAAACTTTTACAATGTCAGACATCGCAACAAGAGTAAAGAAAATCATAGTTGACAAGTTAGGCGTAGACGAAGCAGAGGTAACAAACGAAGCTTCATTTACTAACGATTTGGGTGCGGATTCTTTGGATACCGTAGAATTGATTATGGAATTCGAGAAAGAATTTAACATCTCTATCCCTGATGAGCAGGCTGAAACCATCACAACTGTTGGTCAGGCTGTAGCTTACCTGGAAGAGCACGCTAAGTAGATCTCCCTTCAATAGGAATAATTTAATCCGGCCCGGTTAACTCCGGGCCGGATTATCACTTCAAACAGGCTTGGAAATGCAATTAAAAAGAGTAGTTGTTACCGGTATTGGAACCCTTAACCCTTTGGGCAATAATCTAAATGAATATTGGACCAATTTGTTAGATGGTGTTTCAGGAGCAGATAATGTTACTTTATTTGATGCCTCTAAGTTTAAAACAAGATTTGCCTGTGAAGTGAAAGGTTTTGATCCTACCAATTTTATGGATAGGAAAGAAGCCAGAAAATTAGACCGATTTGCACAACTAGCCATTGTAGCTAGTGATCAGGCTGTAGCCGATGCTGGTATCAGTAAAGAGAATGTTGATGTAGATCGTGTTGGTGTAATTTTCGCAAGTGGTATTGGTGGGTTAACAACTTTTCAGGAAGAAGTAATCAACTTTGCTAAAGGCGATGGTACCCCACGTTTCAATCCTTTCTTTATTCCTAAAATGATATTGGATATTGCAGCTGGCCAGATTTCTATGCGTCATGGATTTCGTGGTCCCAATTTTGCCGTTGTAAGCGCTTGCGCTTCCAGCACAAATGGTATCATCACTGCATGCGACAATATTCGTTTAGGTAAAGCCGATATTATTATTAGCGGTGGATCTGAAGCTGTTATTGGTGAAGCGGGAATGGGTGGATTCAATGCTATGAAAGCAATGAGCGAACGCAACGACGATCCTAAAACTGCAAGTCGCCCTTACGATAAAGACCGTGATGGTTTTGTAATGGGGGAAGCTGCAGGTGTTTTAGTTCTTGAAGAATATGAACATGCTATTAAACGCGGTGCAAAAATTTATTGCGAGATTGCTGGTGGCGGTGCAACTGCCGATGCATATCATTTAACAGCTCCTCATCCTGATGGATTGGGTGCACGCAATGTAATGAATGCCGCTTTAAGAGATGCTGGCATGAGAGCCGATGAAATTGATTATATCAATGTTCACGGTACTTCCACTCCACTTGGAGATGGTGCTGAAGCAAAAGCCATTACTGAAGTATTTGGCGAACATGCTTATAACCTAAATATCAGTGCTACAAAATCAATGACTGGTCACTGTCTTGGTGCCGCAGGTGTAATAGAAGCAATCGCTTGTATACAAGCTGTGATATTTGATATTATCCCTCCTACTATTAATCACTTTACAGATGATCCAAGCTTAGATCCTAGATTGAATTTTACTTTTAATGCCCCACAAAAAAGAGTTGTTCGCGCTGCATTAAGTAATACTTTCGGATTTGGTGGACACAATGCCTGTGTGATTGTAAAAAAATATGTAGCTTAGGTTTGTGCAATTCCTTAATAAACTTCTCAGAAAGTCTGTCGATACTTCTTTCGAAACCCAATTGAAGAATGTATTGGGTATTAAACCCGGTAATAGCTTATTGTATCGAACCGCTTTAAGTCACCGTTCTGTGAAAGAAACGGCCGACGAAAACAACGAACGCCTAGAATATTTAGGAGATGCCGTGTTAAGTGCTATTGTTGCTGACTATCTTTTTAAGCGCTATCCTTACAAGGGTGAGGGCTTTCTTACAGAGATGCGCAGTAAAATGGTAAACAGGCAACAGCTGAATGATATAGCCCTGAAAATGGGACTAAAAAAACTTACATTCTATAATAAGTTCGATAATTCTTTAAAGGGAAGTCAGATTTTTGGTAATACACTCGAAGCATTAGTTGGGGCAGTTTATTTAGATAAAGGATATGCCAAAACAAGTAATTGGGTGTTGAAACAAATTGTGATCCCTCATATGTTTGTAGATGATCTGGAATTAATTGATATCAATTTAAAAAACAAATTGATTGGATGGGCTAATAAAAATGGCAAAATTCTAGCATTTGAATTGGTACAAGAAAAAATGGAAGGGAGTCGTCGTTTATTTACCATCAATGCTGTTTTAGATGGTGAAATGTTAGCTCAGGGCAAGGGTTATAATAAAAAAGATGCAAGTCAGGTCGCGGCTCAACTTGCAGTAGAAAAACTAGGTCTCTAATGGATCAGGAGCAATATAAATTTCAATTAAAAAAGAAACTCACTTTATTTGGAAGTCTTTTTCTAGTTGGTATTATTGCCATCGTTTATTTTTCCTGCCACTAGTCAATGTCCTGACAAAGTTCAATCAACACACCATTCGTTGATTTGGGATGTAAAAAACAAACCCACTTATTATCTGCCCCTTTTTTGGGTTCTTCATTTAATAAAATAAAACCCTGATCTTTTAGCCGTTTCATTTCTGATCGTATATCGGTTACAGAAAATGCTAAATGATGTATTCCTTCACCTTTTTTATCAATAAATTTTTCTATAATACCACCAGCAGTTGTATTCGCTAATAATTCAATTTTCGTATCTCCCTGCTTAAAAAATGCAGTAGTAACCTGCTCGCTTTCAACTGTTTCAGTTTTGTAACAGTTACTGTTTAAAAGGGTCTCGAATAGGCTAATGGATTGCTGTAAATCCTTTACTGCAATACCTATATGTTCCAGTTTTGTCATACGATTCTATTATGTCTGTTAGCTTTACGAAAAGAGGAAAATCATTGTTTATAGGCCTTCCACCTCCAAATTTATAGAACCTATTGCTATACTTTTGCATTATAAGTTAGATAAAACAAAATTGATTATGTTGAAGTTCCCAATATACCTAGATAACAATGCCACCACACCCATGGATCCGCGTGTGTTGGAAACGATGCTCCCTTATTTTACCGAACACTTCGGTAATGCGGCAAGCCGTAACCACCCTTTTGGCTGGGAGGCTGAAGAAGCAGTTGATTATGCACGTGAACAAGTTGCAAAATTGATTGGCGCAGATCCTAAAGAAATAATTTTCACTTCTGGTGCTACTGAAGGGGATAATTTAGGAATTAAGGGTGTGTATGAAATGTACGCAAGCAAAGGCAACCATATCATTACCTGTACTACCGAACATAAAGCGGTTTTAGATACATGTAAACATATTGAGCGCAGTGGCGGTGAAGTAACTTACTTAGAAGTAGGGGCTGATGGGTTGGTTAATTTGGCAGAATTAGAAGCTGCTATTAAACCCACTACCATTTTAATTGCCATCATGTATGCAAACAATGAAATTGGTGTTATACAACCTGTAAAAGAAATCAGTGCTATCGCTAAAAAGCATGGTGTTCTGTTTTTCTCTGATGCAGTGCAAGCAGTTGGAAAGGTTCCAGTTGATGTAAATAAAGATGGAATCGATATCATGGCTTTTACAGCACATAAAATGTACGGTCCTAAAGGCATCGGAGCTTTGTACGTGCGTCGTAAAAATCCCCGTGTAAAAGTAACCGCTCAAATGGATGGTGGTGGTCATGAAAGAGGTATGCGTAGTGGTACTTTGAACGTACCTGGCATTGTAGGATTTGGTAAAGCATGTGAATTGGCAAGACTCGAAATGGCTGATGATGCAGTTCGTTTAAGCAAACTTCGCGACAAGTTAGAAACTGCTTTAATGCAATTAGAAGAAGCATATGTGAATGGAAGTCGTGAGCATCGTTTACCACATGTTACTAATATCTCTTTTAAATATGTAGAAGGAGAAGGATTGTTGATGGGCTTTAATAAAAATATTGCATTATCATCTGGTTCTGCTTGTACTTCTGCATCATTAGAACCTAGCTATGTATTAAAAGCATTAGGTTTAGGAGATGACTTAGCACATAGCTCATTACGTTTTGGATTAGGACGTTTTACAACTGAAGATCAGATAGATTATACTATTAAAGCAATCAGTGAAACCGTTTTGAAACTAAGAGAAATGAGCCCACTTTGGGAAATGTTTAAAGAAGGTGTTGATATGGATAAAATTGAATGGGCACACCATTAATCAGTAATAATAAATTCTAAATCACCCCACAAAAATAAAAATCATGGCATACTCAGAAAAAGTAATCGATCATTATAGCAATCCTAAGAACGTTGGTACTTTGGATAAGGCAAAAAAGAATGTAGGCACAGGTTTAGTTGGTGCTCCAGAATGCGGCGACGTAATGCGTTTGCAAATTGAAGTAGATGATGCAACAGGTGTAATTACAGATGCTAAATTCAAAACTTTTGGTTGTGGATCTGCAATTGCTTCTTCTTCTCTGGCAACAGAGTGGTTGAAAGGGAAAACAGTTGATCAGGCAATTGCTATCGACAATATGGCATTAGTAGAGGAGTTAAATCTTCCTCCAGTGAAAATTCACTGTTCTGTTTTGGCTGAAGATGCAATTAAAGCGGCCATCAACGACTATCGTTCTAAAAATGGATTGGAGCAGTTAGTATTTGAAGAAAAAATTCACTAATATTTTATGGCAGCAGTAGCAGAAGAGAATAGTATATACGTAAGCGATAAAGCAAAGAAGAAAGTGCAACAGCTCATGAATGAAGCTGAAGTTGCAGGCGACGATTCTTATTTTTTAAGAGTAGGCGTTGTAGGCGGCGGTTGTTCTGGCTTAAGTTATAAATTGGATTTTGATAACGAAATCAAGCCAATGGATCAGGTATTTGAGGACAATGGCATCAAAGTGGTTACAGACCTTAAAAGCTTTCTTTATTTAGTAAATACAGAATTAGATTTTTCTGATGGGTTAAACGGAAAAGGATTTTATTTCAATAACCCCAATGCAAGTAGAAGTTGTGGTTGCGGAGAAAGCTTCGCAGTGTAGGTTACAATAAATAATTTAAAAGAGCCGCTACAATAATGATGTAGCGGCTCTTTTTTTGTAATTATATCTTGCAACAATTTTTAACTTCCTTATTAATCCTCGTCATTTTGAGACGGAGGAGGTGGTGGTGCGGGTAAATCGGCTGACTTATCTTTTATTACCCTTGGTGGTGGAGGTGGTGCAGGTAAATCACCAGATTTTTTTGGTTTTACTGCTGGCGGCGGCGGAGGAGGAGGTGGAACTTTTTTTTCTCCCTCTTTCACAATCACTGGAGGCGTGAATTTAACAGGCTCAGGTGGTTTCGGTGCCTTGGGCTTGTTTTTCTTTGAACTGCTAGTAACGGTAACCGGAATTGCGTCTGCACCCTTTTCAACAGTTGGTTTAGTGGTTTCATGAGTTGCTTTTTTCTCCTGCGCATTTGCAAAAATGCCAATACCAAAGAGGAAGAAGGCGATCAGTAAAAGTCGTAGGTTCATATTTTTCGTTTTAGATAGGATGCTAAATGTGATAATTTCCATAAAGTGCTTAAGAATTAAAGTAGAAGATTTAGTTTTGAAGCATGTGGATGATCTGCAAAAAAGAATGGCAACAGTTTTTTAGTAGCCTCACTGGCTACCTTGCCCTAATTGTTTTTTTATTATTAAACGGGCTTTTTTTATTTGTATTCCCTGATTCTAATCTCCTTGATTTTGGATACGCCAGCTTGAGCGGTTTTTTTAATCTGGCACCTTGGCTATTATTGTTTCTGATACCTACCATCACCATGCGGAGTTTTGCTGACGAATACAAGTCGGGTAGTTTTGAAATTTTAAAGACATTGCCTCTAACACCGAAATCCATCGTTGTGGGTAAATATTTGGGAGCACTGCTAATTGTACTTACAGCTCTTTTGCCCTCAGTCATTTACGCTTTCTCCATTCAAAGTCTCAGCGTAACTGGTGGGATAGATATTGGAGCCACCATTGGAAGTTATATCGGATTATGTTTGCTTGCAGCTGTCTTTACTGCAATTGGAATTACTGCAAGTAGTTTTACAAATAATACCGTTGTTGCATTTATCGGAGGAGCATTCATTTGCTTTCTTTTATATACAGGCTTTTCGGCCATTAGTAAACTACCAGTGTTTAATGCGGGATTTGATTACTATATCGAATTATTAGGTATTCAATATCATTACAGAAGTATTAGCAGAGGCGTGATAGATAGTAGAGATATTATTTATTTCTTAGGAATAATAATTTTGTTTCTTTTTATTACTAGAAAAAATTTGCTCAAAAGATAACCAATGACTATGCGAAAATTATTGGAAGGAAGAATTGGTTGGGCAATAGGGGTGGTCCTTTTTATTGGGTTAGTATATCTCTCGAACCTGTTTTCTTTTAGGGCAGATCTTACTGCAGAAAAACGCTTTACGATTAGTACTGCTACCAAAAAAGTATTAAACGAATTAGATAGTACGGTAACTGTTCAAGTATTCTTAACAGGAGATCTGCCTGCAGACTACCGAAAACTGAATCAGGCAGTTCAGGATTTACTAGCTGAATTTAAAAGTATATCTGGAGGCAATTTGATTAAAGTGAGTTTTGAAAAACCAGGAGAGTCAATTAAAGATGATACTACAAAAGTACTTTTCTACGACAGCCTAGCCAGATTAGGAGTTGTGTTCGAACAATCTGCTTCTATTTCATCTGAAAAAGAAAAATCAACCCAGCAATTAATTATCCCTTCGGCTTTGCTGACCTATAAAAATCAAAAACCTATCGCCATCGACCTTCGTAGTAGTAAGAAGGTATTTAAGCAATACAACGTATTAACAGAAGACCCACAGGAAGATATTGAAGCTACTAGAAATGCTGCTGAAGCTTTATTAGAATACAAATTTGCAAGTGCAATAGATAAACTTACCCGTAAAAATATTCCTACAGTTGCTTATGCTGTTGGAAATGGGGAACCTATTGATCTAAAAGTAAATGACCTTGGAGAAAGCCTTCGAAATGAATATCGACTGGCTGTTTTTGACTTAAAAAAAGGATACCCTGATGCTTCCCTGATCAATGCATTAATGATTGTAAAACCAACTATCGCTTTTACAGAAGAAGATAAATTGAAACTGGATCAGTACTTGATGCATGGAGGTAAAATAATCTGGTTTGTAGATAAATTATATGCCGAATTAGACAGCTTAAAGAGAAATCAAGCAAACTATACAGCCTACGATCGTGGCCTTGATATTGATGATTTACTTTTTAAATATGGTGTTCGGATCAATGGTGATCTGATACAGGATTTGAATTGCTCAAAAATCCCAATCGTAATTGGTCAGAACCCTGATGGCAGTCCTAAAATGCAAAGAGTTCCATGGCCTTATTATCCTTTCCTCTCATCTCATAGCGATAATCCAATTACCAAAAATCTGGATCGGGTATTGCCATTATTTCCATCAAGTATAGATACCGTAAAAGCTCCTGGCATAACAAAAACTATTTTATTGTCGACTGATAGTAATAGTAGAAGACTTACAAGTCCGGCGATGGTTTCAGTAAATAGTGTAAGCACGGAGGATGATATGCGCAGTTTCACCAAATCATATATTCCTATTGCCGTATTGTTAGAAGGAAGATTTAATTCTTTCTTCAATAACCGTGTGAGTACTAATTTGTCTGATTCAATTTTACGTGCAACTGGAAAACCTTATTTGAATCAAGCAGAAAAAGACGGTAAGCAAATTGTTGTTGCTGATGCAGATATAGTAACTAATGAAGTAACACAAACAAAAGGACCATTGGCAATGGGCTTATTGGGAATGGAAAATTATCGTTTTGCTAATCGCGAATTCTTTTTGAATAGTATTGATTACCTAGTTAGTACTAACAACCTTTTTGAAACCAGAAATAAAGAATTTGTTTTGCGCTTATTAGATAAAAAGAAATTGCAAGAGCATAGAACAGAATGGCAACTCATTAATATAGGATTGCCTATTGCATTCACACTCATTTTAGGTAGCCTATTTCAATGGCGCAGAAAAAAACGCTATACTGCTTAATTCTGTTGGCCAATTAGTATCTTTAAACGTAAAATATTTTAATGAATAACCATCAGTTCATTTATTTGATTTTTGGAATAGTGCTTTTATTAGCACTTATTTTTGATCTTGGACTGATCAGCAAAAAAAACAAAGTAGTATCCATTAAGCAAGCTTTTATTCAAACTGTATTCTGGGTTTCTCTTGCCTTATTATTTTTTGTTTTTATGTGGATCCAGGAAGGTAGTAAGCCAGCTCTGGAATACTTAAGCGCATATCTGATGGAATGGAGTTTGAGTGTGGATAATATTTTTGTCTTTATCCTGATTTTTAATTCTTTCAAAGTGAAAGAAAAAAATTATTCGAGGGTTCTATTAATTGGCATTTTAATGGCCATTATTTTCAGAATCATATTTATTACTTTAGGTGTGGCACTAGTTGCGAAATTTCATTGGGTATTATATGGATTTGGGTTATTTCTGCTTTATACAGGCTATAAAATGTTTACAACAAACGAGGACGATACTTTTGAACCACACGAAACCAAAGTGTATAAATTTCTAAAAAAATATTTACCACTAGCATCACACGATGGGAATGGCAAATTGATTATTCGAGAAAATGGGAAGCCTTTATATACCACTCTTTTCGTAGTAGTTGTTTTATTAGCAACTATCGACCTGGTATTTGCAATGGATTCTATACCCGCTGTTTTGGGAATTTCAAAAGATAAATTGGTGATTTATACTTCCAATATTTTTGCTGTATTAGGATTGCGTTCCCTATTTTTCTTGCTCAGAGGAGCCGTAAATAAATTCGATTATTTGCAGCAAGGCATTGCCATTGTGTTGGTTTTTATTGGCTTTAAAATGTTGGGTGAGCATTATCTTGATCAATGGTTGGATAAAACCATTCAAACCATCCTGTCGCTTGCCGTAATTTTGTTCTGTATTTCAGGATCTATTGTTTATTCTATATACCACTCAAAAAAGGGAATGATTGACACATTGCCTGATTTTAAAAAATAAAAGCATTGACGTATCCCATTTTAGATATAGCAGACATCATCCATGCAAAACATGGAGATCTTATGGGTCATGAAATTTCATTTCTTTTAATTGATAGCAGGAAATTGATTTACCCTGAGAAATCTATTTTCTTTGCTTTGAGTAGTAGCCGGAAGGATGGGCATGAATTTATTAACGAACTATATGAAAAGGGAGTAAGGAATTTTGTAGTTCATAAAAACTATTCAGTAATTGCAAAGGATGCTAATTATCTCTTCGTTGAAAATGTATTAGAAGCATTGCAACAATTAGCAGTTCATCACCGTGCAGCTTTTAAAAACAATATTCCTGTTATTGGTATTACCGGTAGTAATGGAAAGACCATTGTAAAAGAATGGCTGTATCAGCTATTACAAGCCGATCAACAAATTGTTAGAAGCCCTAGAAGTTATAATTCACAAATTGGTGTGCCCCTCAGTATTTGGCAAATGAACGAAACGCATACCCTTGCTATTTTTGAAGCTGGCATTTCTAAGAAAAATGAAATGACTACTCTTTGGAAAATGATACAGCCTTCTATTGGCGTATTTACTGGCATTGGCCATTCTCATGACGAAGGGTTTAAAAATCGATTAGAAAAGTTAGCTGAAAAATTAAAATTATTTTCTGCTTCCGAACAAACTATTGTGGCAATCAATGAAATGACGCAGGATGAACTAGAACTGGTGCATCAACAATTGCCAAATGCATTTACCTGGAGTAGAAAAACAACAGCTAGTTTAAAAATAGTAAATGAGGTTAGGCAATTTAACATTACCACTATTTCTGCTATGATTAATGGGGGAATGGAGAATATTGTAATTCCTTTTGCCGACCCTATTTCAATTGATAATGCGATTACGTGTTGGTGTGTATTAAAATCAATGGGGTATAGCTCAAGTTTTATTGAAACAAGAATGAAGCAGTTAGAGCCTGTTGAAATGAGGATGCAATTAAAAACGGGAATCAATAATTGTTATCTGATTAATGATAGCTATAGCAATGATTTGTCTTCTTTGTCATTGGCACTTTCTTACTTGAAACAACAGGCAGCTGCGCAAAAGACAACTTTAATTTTGTCGGATATTTTACAATCTGGCATTAGCGATCATGAATTATATCAACAGGTTGCTTCTGAATTAATACAGTATAAAATTCAAAGACTCATTGGTGTTGGATCTCATATCAGTGCTTTTAAAGATCATTTTTTACAACATGGTATTGTTTGCGATTTCTACGACTCTACCGAATTATTTTTGCAACAAGCAACACATCATCTTTTTCAGAATGAATATATTTTGTTGAAAGGTGCTCGGATTTTTGAGTTCGAAAGAATTAGTAAGTGGCTCGAAAAACAACAACATCAAACAGTGATGGAAATCAATCTCACTGCCATGTTACACAACCTTAAATCCTATCAACAAAAACTTAGACCTACTACTAAAGTAATGGCAATGGTAAAAGCTTTCAGTTATGGAAGTGGCTCTGTAGAAGTGGCAAGATTATTAGAATTTCATAAAGTTGATTATTTAGCCGTAGCATATGCCGATGAAGGTGTTGTGTTGCGAAAAGCTGGCATTCGCTTACCTATTATGGTGATGAGCCCTGATGAAGCTAGTTTTGATTCTCTATTAGAATATCACTTAGAGCCTGAACTTTTTTCTATCGGCATATTGCATTCATTCGAACAGTATATACAAAAGCAGGGAATCGCAAATTTTCCGGTACATATCAAATTCAATACTGGTATGAATCGATTAGGATTTGAAATTAATGAGGCAAGAGCAATCTCTGAAAAAATTAAAAAGAGCCATTGTTTTGTAGTAAAATCTGCTTTCAGTCATTTAGCAGCAAGCGAATCGGAAGAAATGGATGATTTTACTTTAAAACAAGCAACACAATTTGAGGCTGCCTGCTCAGATTTATCAAATGGAATAGGGTATAGTTTTATTAAACATCTTTCAAATACCGCAGCAATTTTCAGAAAGCCCGAATTGCAATATGATATGGTTCGTTTAGGAATTGGACTTTATGGCGTAGATCCTGCAAATGAAAAGGAATTGTCTTTGCAAACTGTAGCGTCATTAAAATCTACTATTGCTCAAATAAGAACTGTGGAAGCAAATGAAACGATAGGGTACAATCGAAAAGGTAAATTGAATCGGGTTAGCAAGATTGCAACCGTAAGAATTGGGTATGCTGATGGATTTAACAGAAGACTTGGTAATGGAAGGGTTTCTATGTTTGTGAATGGGAAACTGGCTCCTGTGATAGGAAATGTGTGTATGGATATGACAATGATTGACATTACCGATATACCTGAAGTACAAGAGGGAGATCAGGTTGAAATTTTTGGCAATAATTTGCCGGTACAGCAATTGGCAGAGTGGAGTGAAACGATCCCTTATGAAATCATGACATGCATTAGTCAGCGGGTAAAACGTGTTTATTTGGAAGAATAGAACTATTTAGTCCTTCTTGAGGCGCATTATTTGAAATATTTGGCTTTTTCTTCATTTTTGACTTTTGAATTTTGACTTTTAACTTTCTATCTTTGCCCACCTTAAATTTTGGAAGTGAAAGCGAGACAACTCATTTTAATCATACTCTTTATTATCGTTGCGGATCAGGCAATGAAGTTTTATATCAAACTCAATTATTTTGCGGGCGAGGAACATTTGATTCTAGGAATGCATTGGGCACGATTACATTTTGTGGAAAATGAAGGCATGGCCTGGGGTTGGAAATTTGGAGGAGGATTTGGGAAAATTGCACTCACTTTATTTCGTTTGGTAGCCGTTATTTGGGGCAGTTTCTTATTGCGCGATTTTATCAGGAAAAAGTATCACAAAGGATTTATTATCTGTGCAGGCATGATATATGCAGGAGCGTTGGGTAATTTAATTGATAGTATGTTTTACGGGTTGATCTTTGAGAATAGCGACAACTTCGTTCAGAACGTGGCTAAATTATTACCTCATGCAGGTGGTTACGCGGGGTTCTTACATGGTAAAGTAGTAGACATGATGTACTTTCCTTTGATTACCAACGCACATTTTCCAAACTGGGTTCCTATTTGGGGCGGGGATGATTTCGAGTTTTTCCGTCCTGTTTTTAATATTGCTGATGCTGCGATCTCTGTAGGAGTAACTATTATTCTATTATTTCAGAATAAGTTTTTTGCAAAGCATGCCACACCTGTTTATAATACTGTGGAAACCCAATCAGTGGTAGATGATCAGAATCAGATCTCTTAAATGTTTTTGAAGTACTATTTTATTGTCCAACGAATAAGCGGGATATTTTCTGTTTTTCCGCCTGGAAGATTTATTGCCTGATCGATTAATCCAACACCCTTGGCATACCAGGCTGTTCCGTCCATTACTTTAACGAAACCTGCTGTACTACCTGTTTCCTGGAACATAATATCTCTTCGAACACCAATTACATTTTGGAAGGTATTTCCAGCAACTGCATGAGTTTGATTTACACTAACAATAGTAAAGATATCTTTAGCTAAACCAGTTTTACTAGTTAACCCCCAAGCGCCTCCGAAACTAACTCCAACTGTAGGAGATTCCCAGCTCGTTCCAACAGGTTGATTGGTTTTTAAATAAATGTATTCTATGAAATTGTCGACCTTATCGTAAATGAAGGTATAGTCAAAATCAAGTGTGCCGAATTCATAGTAGTCGTTACTCTGTTTAGAAAAATAAAAAGTATCGAGTAAAGAAGTGGCATATTGTATATAGGTTTTCCCATTTTAAGGAATCGTAGGAGGTGTTACTATTACATCGAAGCTATCAATTTTTGCTCCCCCAACACTTAGTACGGCCGGTATGTATTGAAACCTCCAGGAGGAAGCATTGGTGCTTGGAAGATAGTCATCGCCTGCTGATGTAGTAATTGAAAAACCACATCCATTTGAACTATTATTAATTAAAAAGGTACTTACAAGGGGCAGGATCGGTTGTCCGTATCCCTTTAATTTGATCACTGTAGGACCTGTTACAAGTACATACCCCGAATCTATAAACACCATTCCATTGACGCTGTCAGTGGTAAAATTGTATTTCCCTGTGGTAGTAAAATTAACATGAATATATACGTAACTGCTATCAGATAATGTTGAGTCAGCTTTGTAAGTTCCATGAACTTCAGCCGTAGCGCAGTTCCCTGTAGAATCAAGTAATGAATAAATAGCATTCCCATCTAATCTGGCGTTTTCCAAACTGTACTCTTTTTTACAAGAGAACAATGCAATTGCCATCATTAGGAACAAGAAACGATATTGATTTACTCTCTTCATATTAATTCTAATTACCAAGCTACGAATATCAGATAAATATTATGCCAAAAACGCAGCCTTGTTTTCTAAATTTCCTTTTTCCAGGAAATCTTTGATATTTTTTAACGTTGTGGTAGAGATTTGACTCAATGCGTCTTCCGTAAAGAAGGCTTGGTGAGCTGTGATGAGTACATTTGGAAAACTCATTAAGCGCTGAATTAAATCATCTTGTATGATATCAGAAGAAAGATCGCGGAAAAACAGTTTCTCTTCCTGCTCATAAACATCAATACCTAAGTAACCAATTTGACCAGATTTTAAGGCCTGAATCACAGATTTAGTATCTATCAATCCACCCCTGCTTGTGTTTAACAGCATTACCCCTTTTTTCATCATTGCAATGGTGGTGTCATTAATGATATGCTTTGTTTGGTCGTTCAATGGGCAGTGAAGTGATATGATATCGCTCTCTAAAACGGCTTGCAAGGGCTTAAATTCAACCCCAATCGCTTCTAAATCCTTATTTGCAATTACATCAAAAGCAGAGACTTTACACCCGAATCCTAGCATGATTTTACAAAAAGCCTTACCAATATTACCCGTTCCCACTACACCAATTGTTTTATTATGTACATCGAAACCCAATAAACCATTCAGCGAAAAATTCTGTTCCCGAACCCTATTATAGGCCTTATGGGTTTTGCGATTCAAGGTCAATAACATCGCAACTGCATGTTCTGCTACAGCTTCAGGTGAATAAGCAGGAACTCTGCAAACCTTGATTCCATTGCGTTTGGCAGCTTCCAGATCTACATTATTGAACCCCGCACACCTTAAAGCAATTATTTTTACACCTTGTGCTGCTAATAGATCAATAACTTCTGATGTAAGCTTATCGTTTACAAAAACGCAAACAGCTTCAGCATTTTCTGCAAGGCTGACGGTTTTTTTACTCAGGGCTGATTCAAAATAGACTAATTCGAAGCCAAATTCGTCTTTATGAAGGTTAAAAAACTGAATATCGTAGGGCTGAGTAGAGAAGAATACAACTTTCATGTATCAAAGATAGAAAACCAAGTTTAAAACGGGGGTTTTCTGTTTGCAGTTTCGTACCTTTGCCCACCTTAAAAATAGGTTGGTAAAGTGTTTTAGCGTATGAAGTATCCCGAATTCTCTGGTTTAAACCTGCCCAAAATAGAGCAGGAAATATTGGCAAAATGGAAGTCAGGCCAAGCATTTGAAAAAAGCATTTCTCTGCGTGAAGGGAGAAAACCTTTTGTATTTTATGAAGGGCCACCAAGCGCAAATGGTATGCCAGGCATTCATCATGTAATTTCCAGAACGCTGAAGGATATGGTTTGCCGATATAAAACCATGCAGGGTTTTCAAGTAAAACGGAAAGGCGGATGGGATACACATGGCTTACCTGTTGAATTAGGAGTAGAGAAAGAATTGGGTATTACTAAAGAAGATATTGGAAAAAAAATATCAGTAGAAGAATATAATCAGAAATGCCGTGAAGCGGTTTTGAGATATAAGGATAAATGGGATGAGCTGACCACTAAAATGGGATACTGGGTTGACTTAAACGATCCCTATATCACTTTTGAAAACGATTATATCGAAACACTTTGGTGGATTTTGAGTGAGTTGTATAAAAAGGGTTTATTGTATCAAAGTGTAAGTATTCAACCTTATTCTCCGGCAGCTGGAACAGGATTAAGTTCACACGAGTTAAATCAACCTGGCACATACAAAGATGTGAAGGATACTTCTGCAGTGGCTATGTTTAAAGCCGTTAAAAGCGATAAGACGCAATTTTTATTTGATGCAGCAGCAAGTGAAGAAGTCTTTTTTATGGCATGGACAACTACTCCATGGACTTTACCTTCTAATCTTGGATTAACTGTTGGCGAAAATATTGATTATGTATTGGTCAATACTTTCAATCCCTATACTTCATTGCCAGTAAATCTAGTTTTAGCAAAAGCTTTAGTAGGCAAATATTTCAAAACAGAAGGAGAGCATGGAGATTTTGAAAATTATACTGCCGAAACAAAATTATTGCCATGGGAAATCATAGCAGAATTTAAAGGCAAACAAATAGAAGAAAGTACTTACGAGCAATTGCTGTCATACGATGCAAATAGCAGCGCCGTAATTGAAGCAAATAGTCCGGGAGCCAAACCATTTCGTGTAATTGTTGGCGATTTCGTTACCACGGAAGATGGTACTGGTATCGTGCACACTGCTCCTGCATTTGGTGCAGATGACTATCGAGTGGGTAAGAAATTTAATATCGGTATTCTCACCATGGTTGACCGTCAGGGTAAATTCCTGGATGGACTGGGAGAATTTAGCAATCGTTTTGTAAAAAATTATAAAGACGAAGCCGATTATCAAGATGTGAACGTAGATATCTGCGTGAAATTGAAAAAAGAAAATCGTGCATTCAAAGTTGAAAAATACGAACATAGCTATCCTCATTGTTGGAGAACTGATAAACCCATTCTTTACTATCCTTTAGATGCTTGGTTTATTAAAACTACTGCAGTGAAAGACAGAATGGTAGAGTTGAATAAGACCATTAATTGGAAACCAAAATCAACAGGCGAGGGTCGCTTCGGTAATTGGTTGGAGAATATGGTAGATTGGAATTTAAGTCGCAGTAGATATTGGGGAACGCCATTACCAATTTGGAGAACTGAAGATGCTGATGAAGAAATTTGTATTGGCTCTATTGAAGCATTAAATGCAGGGATCAAAAAAGCCAATGAAGTGTTGGGCGGAGATGTAAATAAAAATTATTTGCACGAAGCTGTTTTGGATTTACATAAACCTTTTGTAGACGATATTATTTTGGTGAGTCCTTCTGGCAAACCAATGAAACGGGTTTCTGATTTAGTAGACGTTTGGTTTGATAGTGGTGCAATGCCGTATGCTCAATGGCATTATCCATTCGAGAATAAAGACATGATCGATAAAGGAGAGGCATTTCCTGCCGACTTTATTGCAGAAGGGGTTGACCAAACACGTGGCTGGTTTTATACTTTACATGCGTTGGGAGTAATGCTATTTGATAGTGTGGCTTATAAAGCCGTGGTAAGTAATGGATTGGTTTTGGATAAGAATGGCAATAAAATGAGTAAGCGTTTGGGCAATGTGGTAAATCCATTCGAAACAATTGAAAAGTTTGGAGCTGATGCTACTCGTTGGTATTTGATTACAAATGCATCGCCTTGGGATAATTTAAAATTTGACCTGGCTGGAATACAAGAAGTTCAAAGAAAGTTCTTTGGAACATTATACAATACTTATCAGTTTTTTGCATTGTATGCGAATGTGGATGCTTTTGCTTTTTCTGAAACTGCAATTCCTTTAAAAGAGCGTCCGGAAATTGATCGTTGGATTCTTTCATCTTTAAATTCGTTGGTGCAAAAAGTAACGGATTCTATGAACGACTTCGAGCCTACTATCGCAGGTAGAGCTATAGAAACTTTTGTTGATGAACATTTGAGTAACTGGTACGTAAGACTGTGTAGAAGGCGCTTCTGGAAAGGAGAATATGAAGCCGATAAAATTTCTGCATATCAAACTTTATACGAATGTTTAGAAACAATCGTAAGATTAATGGCACCGATATCACCTTTCTTTAGTGATGCGATGTTTCAGAATCTGAACCTTGTTTCCAATAGATTTAAAATTGAATCTATACACCATGCAGATTTTCCTGTTGCAGATATTGCAGTAATTGATAAAGGTTTGGAAGAGCGTATGCAATTGGCTCAGGATGTATGTTCTTTGGTTTTGTCACTTCGTAAAAAAGTGAATATTAAAGTTCGTCAGCCATTGCAGAAAGTGCTGATACCAGTTTTGAATCCAGAAATGAAACATCAGTTAGAATTAATTGAAGACCTGATCATCGCTGAGGTAAACGTGAAGGAACTTGTCTATCTAACAGAAACTGAAGGTATCATAAAGAAAAAAATTAAGGCCAACTTCAAATTATTAGGAACCAAAATGGGGGCTAAAATGAAGGCGGCTAGTGCTGTAATTGTGGCTTTTAGTCAACAACAGATCACTACCCTAGAAAAAGAGGGACAAATTGAGATTTTGGTGGATGATACTGCATTTACTATTGAATTACAAGAAGTTGAAATAGCTGCCGAAGACATTCCAGGATGGAGTGTGGCAAGCAAGGGTGGTTTAACCGTTGCGCTAGATATTATACTATCCGATGAGCTGAAACAGGAGGGAGATGCCCGGGAATTTGTGAATCGGATACAAAATATCAGAAAAGAGAACGGTTTTGAACTAACAGACCGTATATTCGTAAAATTGCTTGACGCTGACGCGATTAAGCAGTCAATTATTAAATATAACGATTATATTTGCCGCGAAATTTTGGCAGACGTCATTGAAATTGTTCCTGTATTAGACAATGGTATTGAAATTGATGTAAATGACATTTTGTTGAAAGTGGTAGTCACAAAAAAAGGATAAACCGTATGCCTTCTAAAAAACCTGCTCCGAAAAAAACAGCAAAACCTGTTGCAAAGTCTTCAAAACCAGTAGCTAAAGCTGCACCGGCTAAGAAAGCTGCGCCTGTACATAAAGCTTTACCAGCTAAAAAGGCAGCTCCAGCAAAAAAAGCGGTACCAGCAAAAAAAGCGGCGCCAGCAAAGAAAGTTGTGGCAAAGCCTCAACCAAAAGTTGTAGCAAAACCAGTTGCGAAGAAAGTAGTTGCCAAGGCGGCACCGGCAAAAAAGGCAGTTCCCGTGAAGGCGGCGGCCCCATCCAAAAAAGTGGTACCAGAAGTAAAGCATAAAGTTGCAGCAAAACCGGCTGCAAAATCCGCTGTGAAACCGGCAGCTATACCGGCTCCAAAACCAATATCAAAAACCCCAGAAAAACCTTTGGCTAAATCGACTACGCATACAGCTCCTAAACCAGCACCTGCTCCAGCTCCGGCTCCAGCACCTGCAGTTGTTCAAAAAGCGAAGGTGCCTGCAGTAAAAGCTGCACCACTACCTTCAGCTAAACCAGTAAAAAAAGCACCAGAACCTATTAAGGATATCAAGGTTCCTAAGACTAATGTTAAAACAAGTGTTCCTTACAAACCTCATTACACTCCTCTAGAAAAAAGAGAAGATGAAAAAACAGGTTTGAATCAGACATTGGTTAAGTATAGTGATCAGGACCTACAAGATTTCAGAGATTTAATTACTAAGAAATTAGAAGCAGCTAAAAAAGAGCTGGCCTATTTACAAGGATTAATTACTCGTAAAGACGAAATGGGTGGCGATAATGATGATGCACGTTACATGACCATGGAAGATGGCAGTATGAGCATGGAAAGAGAACAATTAAGCCAAATGGCCAGCCGTCAGATTACTTACATCGATCACCTCGAGAAAGCAATCATGCGTATCGAAAACAAAACCTATGGTATTTGTCGTGTAACTGGTAAGTTAATTGATAA